>CAZTGE010000220.1:0-4982 GCA_964612995.1 uncultured candidatus Brocadiaceae bacterium
TGTGTCCTCTGTGGTAATTGTAGAAAGAACTTCAGGAAGGTCTGAGCAGTTACCGTTCGACAATCAAATCGGCACGAAAGCCTTGAACTGTTGCCCCTCATAGGAAATTGCCACGGCCACCTGTCGTTCCACAGAAAGACCTCGTGCTTTCAACTTGTGGGCGAGGGTTACCTCGTAGACCGTCTCAAGCAAACCAGGCCCAAGGTCTTGATGGAGTTCAACTGCGCAGTCCACGATCACAGTACCGATATCATTCTCATCCATCTCCGTGTCTCCGCGCCTCCGTGAGAGACCTCTTCGGTGATCGAACAGGGCCTGGAGCGCTTCGGTCAGCAGCCGCTTCTGCGTCCGTGGCCGCTCGATCGAGACCAGAGCCATGGCCAGAGAGAGCCAGTACTTGTGTTGCGCGTCGATCTCGCCCCGGTCGATGGCGTACTGATCGTGCCAGTTGAATGCATCGAGGTAGTCCAGGGCTGTTCTCCCGACCATGCTGGTGCCCGGGCGCACGGGGCAAGGTCGTTGCCTCTGCTCCGGTTGTACGCCAGCGGGCTCAGGCTGTGGGATCGGCCTGAGCCCAGGCCCCCGGCTGCAGGTCGCCCAGCCGCCAGGGGCCGATCGCCACTCGGACCAGACGCAGCGTCGGCAGTGCGACCGCGGCGGTCATCCGACGGACCTGGCGATTGCGGCCCTCACGGAGCGTCAGCTCGAGCCAGGCGGTGGGGACGCTGCGACGGAAACGTACCGGCGGGTCGCGCTCCCAGAGCGCTGGCGCCTCGATCTGCCGGACCTGGGCCGGGCGGGTCTGGCCATCCTTGAGCTCCACCCCGGCGCGCAGCGCTGCGAGCGCCGCCTCGCCCGGGCTGCCTTCGACCTGGACCAGATAGGTCTTGGGCAGCTTGTGACGCGGATCGGTGATGCGATGGGCCAGGACGCCGTCGTCGGTGAGCAGCAGCAGGCCCTCGCTGGTGCGGTCGAGCCGGCCGGCGGGGTAGACGCCGGGTATGCTGAGACAGTCGGCGAGCGTCGGTCGCCCAGCTGCATCGGTGAACTGGCACAGGACGCCGTAGGGCTTGTTGAGACGGATCAGCATCCGGGCTGACGTGGGTTTGATCGTTGAGAGGTCATACTTCGCCTTGCGTGATGGACACGCAGCGGGTATACTCGTGGGCCCGGGTTCGGAGGGACCCGGATAGAAATGGAGAAGATGAGGCGATGTCACGTATACTCGTCGGCGAGGACAACCCGCACAACGCCCGTTTGATCGCCACCGTGCTTGAAGAGGCGGGCTATGCGGTGCGGATGGCCAGCACAGGCAAAGAGGTCATCCACGAAGTGGCGCACGCCGGGTATGCCCTGGTGATCATCGACCTGAGCATGCCGGATATGGATGGCTGGTCGGTGCTCGCAGCAGTGCGCGACCTCCACGGCAAGCGTGACCTGCCGGCCTTGGGCATCTCGGGCTACGCCAACGACGTCGGCACCGCCCGGTTCCATCGCGCTGGCTTCGACGCCTTCGTACGCAAACCGATCGCCCGCCCCGAGCTCCTGAGCAAGGTCGAAGCGCTCATCGGCAATGGAACGCGGCGGATCGATCCCTGCCCGGCCGGCTGAGCCGCGGCGAGCGATCAGTCCTGCGCCGCTGCGTCGTCCGCCGGCAGCTCCACCACCATGAGATAGCCATCGCCATCGCCGAGTCCCTCGGTCTGCAGCACCGCCCGGTGTAGCGGCTCGCCTGGCGCCTTGTCGGCGGCCTCGTTACGGCGATGTCGGGATCGGACCGGGCGATCGACCAGGGTGCGCCCGACGCAGACGATGCGTCGGCCACGGCGCGCGACCCGGTTCAGGGCGGTTCCGGGCACACCGGCGATCGCGCGGGAGGCGAAGTCCTCTGCGTAGAGCTGGATGAACGAGCCACGGCCGGGCCTGCTCCACGCCGGCGCCGGATCGCAACGTAGATGTCCGTTGTGGCGACCGATCGTCAGCACCCGGCCGGATCCGGCCGGGGTGATCGCCAGCGGCCAGGTCGGCTGGAGGAAGCGACCGGCGAAAGCGGCGACGTAGCTGCCGCCGAGCGGGTCGCCGCTGGGCGTGGCGATACGTGTGACCAGGCCCCAGAACAGGATCCGGCCGCGCATGCCCCAGACCGTGCCCCGGATCAGATCACGCGGCAGCTCGCGCCGCCAGTCGCGGCTGTGACGGCGGGTGATCGAATTGCCGCCATCGGCGTTGAGGCAGGCGAGCAGGTGGCCCTGGGCATCGAAGGCCACCGCGCGGACCAGCGAATCCGAGACCACGCCATCGAGCCGGCCATCGCTGCCCGCGGTCGGATCCACGCTCCAGTAGCGGCCGATGGTCTCGCCGGTCGCAGGGTCGAGCTCGAAGCAGAATGGCGACCACCAGGGCTCGCCGGAGGTCTTGGCCGCGGACCAGCCGGCGATGGCCAGCCGATCATCTGCACTGCAGGCGAGATCGAGGATTCGGGTGTTGCCCACGCTCCGGTGTGGCCACTGCGTCAGCGGCGGCCACGGCGGTGTGTCGCGTGGGGTGGTGAAGGGATTGGCCGAGTGGTTGAGGGCGGTGAGTGCACGCACCGGATCGACCGCCGGGGTGTAGACCCGACGGTGCCAGCGACGGCTGCGCAGTTCCGGGTCGAGCCGGCTGACGTGATCACCGACGTGGTAGAAGTGCGCCGGATCCTGTGGATCCGGCCCGGCGGTGTGACCGCCGTCGTGGGCCACGATCACATCACCGTCGGCCAGCACGCTCAACGCCACCGGCTGCCAGCGGTCCTCGTCGAGTGGCGGCGGCACCTGCCAGACCGTCTGCCAGCCTTCCAGATGGGTGCCGGCATCGATCGCGACGAGGTCATGATCGAGTCGCAGGATCAGCGGAACCCCCGCTTGCTGGCGCAAACGGCGTGGACGGGCATCGTGCCGATGGTCGAAGGGGGCGTGACGCCAGGCAGCGGGCCAGGGGTCGGGCGCCGGCAGCAGGGGCTCGATTCCGCTGAGCAGTTGCCGGGCGGTCGACGCGCCGTAGCCGCCGATGTAGACCCCATGCGCGGAGACGGCGACGCTGGTGGGTTGGACCAGACCGCGGCCGAAGCTGTGCCAGGCGATCACGCGCTGGCCCTCTGCATCGAGCCGGGCGACGAAGCCCCGAGCGTATTCGCTCTCGGGCAGCGGGTGGCCGGAGGTCCGGGTGTGCAGCGCGCAGGGCTGGTCGCAACTGCCGACGATATAGATGTCGCCCTGCGGGCCGAAGGCCACATCTTCGATCCGATCCGTCCCCGGCGAACCGAGTGGGGTGGCGGTGATCAGACGCAATTCGGCAGCCTGCGCGGAGGCGAGGAGCCCGAGCAGCAGCGCCAGGGGAGGGAAACGGATGCAGGAGGGCGAATCACGCATGGCGATACTCTCCCGCCGCTGGGTCTGGGTGCCAGTCTGCTCCGTCTATCGCTTCGCAGGGGTGTTCGCCTTTGCGCGTTGGGGTGCGTCAACGCGCGGGTCCGCGATGGCCCTTGCGGCGGACCTCGGTCCTGCAGTCCGATCGCATCGGCCTTGACCGTTGGCGCCGACCCAGGTAGGGTCATAAATGACCCACATGACCTGCGCAGGTGCGCAGCTGCCCTCCGAGGTGCTGATCATGGTCGCCGCGATGCTTGCCCCTGCTTGCGCCCACATCCTCATCGGCGTGGATCCGCCCGGATCTGCCACACGGCGGGGTGGTCGTCCGTTCCGGCCGCGGAGGCGAAAGGCCAGGCGGTTGCGGCTGAGCGAAACCGGCGGGATCTACGATCCGGGGCCGGGAATGGAGGATCGCGGGTCCAGTCCTGCGGTCATGGCCTTCGGCCGTGCCCTGCACACGGTCGGCGCCAGCGCCGCCACCCGTCGGATCTATTGCAGGTGGCTCGAGCGGTTCCTCGACTTCCTCGGTTGCGATCAGTATAGCGGTGCCGATCCCTATCTGATCAGTGATTTCCTCTCTCATTGCGAGCATGTGCGCCAGCTCGGTGCCGCGTCGCGCCGGCAGGCGCTGCAGGCGCTGTGTGCCTACTATCGCTTGCAGCTCGATTTCGACCCCGGCCCAGCTGTCGCGGCCTGGCGTGAGCCGCTCGATCGCGTGCCCGCCGCGGTGCCCACACCCGAGGCGGTCGCGCGTTTGCTCGCGGCGCTCGCGCAGCCGTGGCGGCTGGCGGCTGGGTTGATCTATGGCAGCGGCCTGCGCCCAAGCGAGTGCCTTGCGCTGCAGTTGGGTCAAATCGATGTGGCGCGACGGCGAATCGTCTGCCCGCCCGTGGCCGGTGCCCGCTGCCGACGTTCGGTGCAGGTGCCGCAGGGGTTGGCGCTGCCCATCGAGCGCCAGCTGGACATGGCCGCGCGGGTCGGGGCATCCGCCACGCCGGGTGCCGGGTGCTGGCTGTTTCCCGATCCCGATGCGTCGGGCAGACATCGTTCGGCGCGAAGCCTGCAGCGGGCGGTAGCAGCCGCCGGTCGCCGCGCATGCGGCCTGGCGGTCACCCCCTACGACCTCCGCCACGCCTGTGCGGTCCACCTGCTTGCGGCGGGTACCGATCCGGTGCTGGTCCAGGCTTGCTTGGGCCTGCGCGATCGCCATGCGGTGTGCGCCTATCGTCGTTTGTTGCCGGCCGAGGGGCCGCAGGCGACGAGTCCGTTCGATCGGCTGCCCGTGCCGGGCGAGGCGGCGCAGGAGCCATGCGCCACGAGCTTCCTTCAGAGCCCCCGCCGGCCCTCTGGGCCGGCTGCGAAGAACCAGGAACCCGGTCGCCACGACCGTCCATCGCAATGACATAGCGCAGGCTCCGCCCGCAGCCCAAGGGCTCATCATAGCGGTCACAACCTGCGCCGCTCTTTGTTCGCAGGGCCGCCCCCGCTACGCCCCCAATTCCATTGCTCGGGAAAAGTGTGCGTAACTACTCAGGCCTATTCCTGTGCTCTCATAAACCACAGAGAACACAGAGA
>CAZTGE010000221.1:0-4911 GCA_964612995.1 uncultured candidatus Brocadiaceae bacterium
CGCCGGCGGGTGGTGGTGGTGGCAGCAGGTGTTGGCTGACGCGGCCCGGCCACAGGTGGTGGCTGGTGCGGTCCGGCTGCAGAGGCAGGGGGGCAGAGCTACAGCCGATCGCATTGCCCCTGCCCAGCCGGTTCGTCATCGCGATCGTTCCGAGGTGGAGCACCTGCCCTCGTGGGCGGTGTCCGGCGCTGCAGACGAGTACGGCCGCTGGGCGATCCTGCAAGTTGGCGAGGTGCAGCAGCGTCTGCGCTGGATCAGCCCCGGGCGTTTCCAGATGGGCAGCCCCTCGCATGAATCGGAGCGCTATGACGATGAGCGGCAGCATGCGGTTCGCCTGACGCGTGGGTACTGGCTGGCGGATACGGAGTGCACGCAAGGATTGTGGCAGGCGGTGATGGGTGGGAACCCGAGCCGTTTTACCGGCGATGCCAGGCGTCCGGTCGAAAAGGTTTCCTGGGAGGACTGCCAGAAGTTTCTGCGCAAGCTGAATACGAAGATTCCCGGCCTGAACGTACGTCTGCCGACGGAGGCGGAGTGGGAGTACGCGTGTCGGGCAGGCACGACGACGGCCTATGCTGGCGATCTGGATGACATGGGCTGGTATGACGGCAACGGTGGCGGAACGACGCATCCGGTTGCCGACAAGTCTCCCAATGCCTGGGGCTTGTACGATATGTACGGCAACGTCTGGGAGTGGTGCCAGGACTGGTATGCCGACTATCCGCGTGGTGCAGTCAGTGATCCCAGCGGCCCCGCCTCCGGCTCGTGCCGGGTCAGCCGCGGCGGCAGTTGGCTCAACAGCGCCGGGATCTGTCGCTCGGCCTATCGTAACAGGCTCGAGCCGGGTGCCCGGTACAGCGCCCTGGGTTTCCGGTTCTCTGCCCAGTCCACCAGCCCAGGGGCCGGAGGCCCATGAGCACACGGAGCGGAGCCCTGCCCGGCGAGGCGCGGAGCGCCGGTCCGCGGAGCGGACGCCTGGCCGGGCGTAGCGGCGGTACCACGGCAGGCGTCCGCCCCGGCCAGCCCCTGCGGGGGTCCAGGGGGTGCCACCCCCTGGCAGCGCAGCCCGCGATTTATCAACAAGTGAAGTGAAGCGAGTTGGCGCATGAGCGACCTTCCCACTGGTGCCACCCTCGGCCCCTGCCGCAGCCTCTGCCCCATCAGCGCCGGCGGCTCTGTCTCGGGGCCCGGGCCAGGATGAGCCGGTTGTCGTCGCGGGTTGAGGGCAGGGCCCGGATCCGGCGATCATCCGGCTTGCGTGCGGCCCGATCCATCGCGAACCTGCAGGCGTGGAACGCTGGAGCATCGAGGATGTGGTCGATTGCGAGGTGCTGCTCGCACGCGAGCGTGCCTTCCTGCGTGACGGCGGTTCGCCGGGGGAACTGGCCGAGGCCGAAGCCCCGTTGCGCCAGCGCCTGGAACGCTCGGCGACCGGCCCGGCGACGCGGTTGCGCAGCTGGGTGCAGTGGCATCGCGAACGGGATCAGGATCTGCCGGGTCGCAGGCTGTCCGATATCCGGCTCGCCGCGTCGGTGGTCGCGTGTCTGCTCGGGGCGGGGTTCTGTTTCCTCTTCGGCCCCTGGGGCGTCTTCGGCGGTGGCGACGCGGTCAACCTGTTCCATCTGGTGGCGGTATTCGTGCTCGCGCCGGTGGTCCTGTTGCTGGCCGGGGTGGTGATCGGCGTGCTCGCTGCCCGGGCGCCGCGCGCGGAGTCGCTCTCGATGGGTGGGCCGCTGCAGGGGCTGCTGGCCATGCTCGGCCGCTTGTGGGTGCGCGCCTGCGGTGAACAGGCGCGCCGCGGATCCGGCCAGCGCGCCGCCCTGGCCGGCCTGTTGCAGGTGCGCCACCGACGTCTGTGGAGCAACCTGATCACCGCCTGGCTCCAGGTCGGGGCCCTGGCCTACGGCATCTGCGCCCTGGCCACGCTCTTCCTCATCCTCGCCTTCTCGGCGCAGGAATTCCGTTGGGGCAGCTCGCTCGGGCTCGAGGCCGAGCACGTCGTCCGCGCGGTGGCCGCACCGTGGCGCTGGACCGGTCTGGTGCGCGTACCCGATCCGGCGCTCGTCGCGATGAGCCGTGAGGGCAGCGAGGCGATGCCCCCGGCGATGGCCGAGCAGGCCCGCATCGCCTGGTCGTGGTTCCTGCTCGGCGCGGTGCTGATGTGGGCGGTGATCCCGCGCTGTGTCTATCTCGGCGTGCTGCTGGTCGCCCGGCGCCGCTCGCTGAGCCGTTTCGCGCGCACGGTCGAACAGGTCGGCGATTACCGCGCCGTGCTCGCGCGCCTGCGTGCCCCCAGCGGTGGTTTCGCCGGCGACGCCACCGAGAGCAGCGAGCCGGAGCAGCCGGCCGACGCGAGCCGTGTCGCAGCCGTGCCCGGCACTGCCGGCGTGGCGATCGCGGTGCGTTGGGACGAGGCCGATGCCGATGACGCCACCATCGCCGCGGCGGTGGAGCGCGCGCTGCGTATGCGCGTGGTGGCGGTGGTCGACGCCGGTGGCGGGGTCGACGTCGCCGGTGATGCCATCGCGCTCGACCGGTTGACCACACGCACGGCAGACGAGCTGCCGGCCGGGGTGGTGGTGGTCGATGGCGATGTCCAGCCCCTGGCCGGCCTGTGTCGGTTCCTCGCCTCGGTGCGGGCGCGCGTGGGGCGGGCGCATCTCCTGTGCGTGCTCCTGCTCGACCGCGGCGACGTGCGCGAGCGCAACCTGCAGGCCTGGCACGAAGCCACCGCGCGCATCGGCGGCGCGTGGCGTGTGGAAAGGGTGGCCGCATGACCCTGCCCCAGATCGCGGTGGTGGGTTTCGTCAACGCCGGCAAGTCCAGCCTGGTCGCGGCGCTGAGCGAGCACGGCGATATCGCCATCGATGAGCAGGGCGGGACCACGCGCCAGTGTCACGCCTACACCTGCCCGCGCAGCGGCGAGCCGAGCCTGGTGCTGATCGACACGCCGGGATTCCAGGATGCGCGTCACGCCAACGCGTGGATGCAGCAGTGGCAGGATGCCAACGCCGGCGCCACCGGTCCGGATTCGGTCCGCGCCTTCCTCGAGGCATTCGCCGACAGCGGCCGCTTCGTCAACGAGGCCCGGGTGCTCGAGACGGTGTTGACCTGCGCGGCCGGTCTGCTGTACGTCGCCCATGCCGATCGGCGCTACCGCACCAGTCACGATGCCGAGATGGCCCTGCTCGCCCGCACCGGGCAGCCCCGCATGGGCGTGCTCAACCGGGTGGGCAAGGCGCGTCACGCCGAGAAATGGCGCGATGCCATGCGCTCGCACTTCGGCAAGGTGGTCGAGATCGATGCGGTGCACGCCACCTTCGCGCAGCGCATGGACCTGTTCGCCTCCTTCACCGGCCTCGACGACGCCTGGGCGCCGTCCATCCGGCGGGCGGTGGCGCTGCTGCGCGGCGATCGCCGGGCGATCCATCAGCGGGTGGCCGATGCGCTCGGCGATCTGCTGGTCGAGGTGCTGAGCCTGCGTGTCGAGGTCCCCTTTGCCGCCGACGAGCCGGCCGCGCGCGAACGGGCCGAGGAGCGCGCCCGCGCGACCGCCCGGCAGCGCATCGCCGCGGCGACCACCGCGGCGCGGCGCTCGGTCCAGGACGCGCTCGGCCACGAACGCGTGAGTTACGCCGAAGAGGATCGGGCGGTGGTCGCTGGCGAACTCGAACTCGACGAGGTCTGGCGTCGTTTCGGCATGAGCCGTCTGCAGCTGGTCCGCAACGGTGTCGTGGCCGGCAGCCTGACCGGCGGCGCGATCGACGCCGCGGTCGGACAGATCTCCTTCGGCACCGGGATGGTCATCGGCGCCATCACCGGCGGCTTCGCCGGCTTCGCCGCCACCCGCGACTTCGCCATCTCGGCGCCGGGCCTGCCGGGCCTGTTCGGCCGCCCCCGCCGCGTGGTCGTGCTCCCGCCCACCAGCGACGACTGGCCGGTGGTGGTGCTCGAGCAGGGCCTGATCCACTTCGAGGCCTTCGCCGGTATCAGTCAGGCCGCACGCGAGCAGGGCCTGGGCGCCACGCGGATCCCGGGCGGCGGTTTCTTCGTCCACTTCGCCGCCGACCTGCGCAAGGCCTTCCTCAGCGCGACCGCCCGCATCGCCCGCCGCGGGCGCAAGGGGCAGGCGATCGACGACGACCTGCGCGAATCGCTGATCCGCCCGATCCGCGCGATGGTCGATACGATCGACCCGCTCGGCGACTGAGGAGCCGGCCGGCGAGTAGGTGCGATCCGCCAGAGCCCTCGCCCGGGAGGGAGGTGCAGAGCGGGGATCGTGCCGGCGGGCCCGGCCAGTGGCAGCTACCGCGTGGGTCGCGGCGGTGGATGGTACCAGGACGCCGGTGCGATGCGCTGCGCCAACCGCGAGCCGTTCGCCCCCAGCTAGCCCGGATCCCTCATGAGGATCGTCGCGAAAAGTCGTGGCGTGCTGTCAATACAGGGCAGCGCGATCGAGGCAACCGGAGCGCAGCAGCGCTACGTGAGGATCCGCCGACCGAGTGAAGTCCTGTAATGGCGGTGCGATACGGCTTTGCAGCAGATTTCTTATGAGGGATCCGGGCTAGACCGGCAGCAGCTGCGTTGGCTTCCGTCCGGTGCGCGTAGCCGGAGTTCCATCCGGCAACGGCTGAGACGAGCGGTCGCGACCTGCGGTAGCGGCGGTCAGGCGATCGCCTGGGGGCGTTGCCGGTCGCGTGTGTCCGTAGGCCTCAGACATCGCGCGGGGTCAGCGCGATGCGTTTGCGCGCCGTGTCGACCTCGAGGACGCGCACTGTGAGCTGTTGGCGGACCGTGACGACCTCGTGGGGGTCTTTGACGAAGCGGTCGGCGAGTTGCGAGATGTGGATCAGGCCGTCCTGGTGGACGCCGAGGTCGACGAAGGCGCCGAAGGCGGTGACGTTGGTGACG
>CAZTGE010000222.1:0-4859 GCA_964612995.1 uncultured candidatus Brocadiaceae bacterium
GAGGGCACAGAGAACACGGAGAGATGAAGGAGAGAATTCCAATCCGGCCTCTGTGTTCTCTGTGTTCTCTGTGGTTTATGAGAGCACAGGAATAGGCCTGAGTAGTTACGCGCACTTTTCCAGGGGAATGGAATGGGAGCGTAGCGGGGGCGACTGCGCGCAGCGCAGAGCGAGCCCCCGCGAACAAAAAGCCGCGCGGGCGCCGCCCGCTACAATGCCCCTTGGGGTACGGGCGGCGCCCGCGCTATGCTCTTTGTGCGGAACCTGGGAGATCCCAGTGTTGGCCTGCATCTTTGTGCAGGTCCGGTGAAGGAAGGCCTGTGGCCGAACGCTTCACATGTACGACCCTGGGAAGTCAGACCAGATCGCAGTGCCGAAGATATTTGCGAACAAAGCGACCTCAGCCCTTGGTGTCGGTCGTGGCGGAGCGAATGGAGGAAAGGGTCTGGCGTGAGGGGGAGTCGCTGTCTTCTCGGCATTGGCAGGGCCCAGAACCTGCGTCACCAATGTGCCACGAGGCGGCGGCAACACGGATCGACATCGGTCGGTCGCGTTTGACCCGAGCGAGGAGCCGGATGCGGTAGTTCCGCACGTCCGGATCTGTACGGGGGGGCGGTCCCTAAGGGCCGTTCCTACAGTGATTTTGCTACGCTGAGCCCAGGTGGGCCTATCTGACACCAGAAGGTGCTCTTGTTGGTCAGCCTGACTGGTTGCTCCATGCTCCGGAAGTAGTCTGTCCTGCCTTGGCCGCTGCCTTGGCCGCTACTACTGCCTACTCATGCTCGATGGGCCTGAGTGGTTACAATTGCAGTAACTATGGCTCTAACCAATAAGGGGCTTCGCCCCCACGGTCCTCACTGCGTGAGGACCTGCCCCTCTGGCTTTGTCGTGGTTCGCCTGAATCTGCCTGCAGATTCAGGCGTGGGCGTGGGCGGATCGGCTGCGCCGATTGTATCCGCCCAACACCACTCGACGCCAGACGCCATCGGGTGCGATGGAGCCCCGAAGATGCCAACGACGCATCCTCTGGTGCCCGAACTGGTCGATGCTGTCCCACGCGCTGCGGGGCGCCGCACTTCCACAGGTCGGACTCCCGCGCCGTCTGGCGCACGACCTGGCTGCTGGAACCGCGCCCGGTCGACTGAGCCATCGATCCCGAGGGAAGGCTCCGCCGCCCAATGCCAACGGGGGTCAGGCCAAGGCCTGGTCCTGGTCCGGCGATATTGACTCACCGCCTGTCCCTGTCCTGGTCCGTCCCCGTCCCCGTCCTGGTCCGTCGTCCCTGTCCTGGTCCGCCGGCGCCGCAGGACGACGCCGTGCCTCGCCACTTCGATGCCTCCAGTCGTCACGGCCTGTCGGTGACCTGAGGCACGCACGCTTTGCCCGCGCTCGTCTCTCGGCAGGATGATGCCCGGAGGGCGGCCGTGGCCGAAGCGATCGTCGAGACCGGGGACTACGCGCCCTTCGTCCTGCACGCCGGCCACCTGCGTGGTCGGCGGGCCGGCTCGATGGACCTGGTCGGCAAGAATTCCTATCGCCTCTTCGGGGTGATCGACGGCACGCTGACCCTGCGTCGCCACGGCGAGGTCGCGGAGCGCTTCCGTCCCGACGAGGTCCTCCTGCTGCCGCCGGCGGGGGAGTGGTCCTTGGGCATGAGCCAGAACTACTACCTGATCCACGCGGTCTTCGACCTGGTGCCGGTGCCGCGGGAACGGCAGCGCGGGGTGTGGATCCACCGCCCGCCTGCCCGGCCGCAGCCGGCGCCGGTCGCGGTCTGGGGGATCGAGTTGCCGCTGCGGCTGCCCGAGCACCTCGCGGGGCTGGCCCTGAAGGCCCTGCGCATGATCCACCTCGACTACTGGCGCCACCCCGGCGGTTACGCCCGCGCGGTCGGCCGGCTGGCCGACCTCCTCGGCGAGGTCGCCGCCTGGGCCCACGATCGCGAACGCGAGCTGGCAGACCCGACCCAGGTCGACGACGCCCTGGTCAGGGAGGCGGTGGCGCTGCTGGTGGCGCCCACTGGTCGCCGGCTGCGGGTGCAGGATGCCGCCGGCATCCTCGGGGTCTCGCGCGAACACCTGGCGCGGCGGGCCCGGGCCTGCGGCATCGATTCCCTCGCCGAGCACCAGCGCAACAGCTGCCTGGAACTCGCCGCCCGGCTCCTGCAGGAAAGCGACCAGAGCATCGAGGCGATCGCCAATCGCCTGGGCTACGGCCAGGAGCCCTCCTTCGCCCGGGCCTTCCGCAAGCGTTACGGGGTATCGCCGTCGGGCTTTCGCAGCGCTTGTCGTTGGTAGCATCGCAATCGCCGGGGTTGACCGGTTGATGGGAACTGGTCGTGAGATGATTTCGATGCTGGTCATGTCTCAAAATGGTAGATGGGTCACCAAGTGCTCTTGGATGCGGGGTGACGTCGGGGGTATCCACTGTCGGATCCTTCGTTTATCAGGAGCTATCATGTCCAATCGCCCCCGCTCGACCATACTCGCCTGTCTGGGGCTGCTCGCCGCCCTTGCTGCGGGGCTGCCCGCCTCGGAGGGACGGCAGCAGCTGGACCCCATTCCCGAGATCTCGGCCGACCGGCTCGAGGGGAAGGACTACCGTCGGCTGATCATGCTGCTCGACGGGGCCCCGCCCGAGCGGCAGGGACTCAAGCTGACCGTGGGGGTGCTCGGCGACGAGGCGGTGCAGATCTGGGCGAACACCAAGCAGTGGGGCTCACAACGGCTGATTTCCCGCACGGGTTCGCTCGAGATGCAGGGCACCACCCTGCAAGGCACGGCCTACGTCCTGATCGCCGATCCCTCCTCCGACAAGTGGCATTACAAAAGCAGCAAGCAGGGTGGGCTCTGGTACGGTTTCGACATCCAGGCCCAGATCTCAGGGGACCGGCTGCAGGGCCGATTCGCCGGCCGGCGTTCGAATCCGGACGTGAAGGATCGCGAGGAGCACGAGGGTACGCTGGACGGCGTGGTCGTCGACCAGGCGGCCTTCGAGGCGGTCCATCCCTACGTGGAGGAATCGGACTTCCCCTTCTGGCGCGGCCGCGAGGGCAACGGCACCGCGACCGATACTGGCTGGGAACTGGTCGAGGACATCGCCGATGCCGAATGCCTCTGGGCCAGCGAGGAGGACGAACTGCCGGGCACCTACAACATCGTCATGGGCGGGCTCGGGGGGCCCGTGGTCGCCGACGGCCGGGTCTACCTCTCCTACCAGATGCCCAACGGACCGCACTTCGACGAGGAGTGGTACGACAAGCTGATGCCCGAGGGGCCCGAGCAGGAGGACCGCATCGCCTACTACGGCCACCTGGCCGGCGACTACGGCGCCTCCTGGCTGCGCCGTCGCACTTCGATCACGGCCGACGACATCGTCCTCTGCGTCGACGCCCAGACCGGGTTGACGATCTGGAAGCGGGTCTTCCCGGCCGTCGCCCGCAATCCCAGCTACTCCAACCGGGGTTGGTCCTGGGCCAAGAACGGCCCCTTCACCACGCCCTGCGTGGCCGACGGCAAGGTCTACACCCTCGGCGGTCACGGAGCGATGTACTGCCTCGACGCCACCACCGGCGAGGACGTCTGGCAGGGCAAGCTCTTCAGCGCCGAGAACGCCGATGCCCATCTCGCCGCGGCCGTCGAAGCCGGCCGCATGGTGCAGCGCGTGAAACACAAGCCCCGCGCCCCCGACTACGTCACCTCGCTCTGCCACGCCGAGGGGGTGATCATCTCCAACGAGAACAGCTGGCGGGTCGACGGCTGGGACGCGGCCACCGGCGAGCACCTCTGGGGACCCGCCGATATCGACGGCCTGGGCCGCGGTCGCGGCGGTGGCTCCCAATCCGGCGTGCTGATGTCGGCCGGCGACCGCACCCTGGTGGTGATGGGCCCGTCGATCATCGATCCGCGCAGCGGTGAGGTGATCTGGAGCATCGACTGCGAGAAATACTACCAGGGGGCCCGTGGCAACCCCTGCGTGGCCGGGGACATCCTCGTCTACCCCAACAACGACAAAGACAGCGAGGTCGGTCTGAGCGCCTGGCGGTTCTCCACCTCCGGCGCCAAGCTCCTCTGGACCAAGGGCGGCGAATACTGCGGCCTCAAGCATTGCACCCCGACCGCCTACGAGGGGCACGTCTATTGCATCACCCGGCCCAACGACAACGCCCCCGGACACGTCCTCTGCATCGAGCTGGAGAGCGGTGAGATCGTGGCGCAGGTGGAGCGTGCTGGCCGCGGCGAGGGGGACTTCGCCCAGCTGTTGAGCAGCGACGGCCGGATGCTGGTGGGCCAGCAGAGGGCGAGCTGGTGGCGCACCGAGCCGTCGGACTTCGAAAGGCTCTGCGAGTTCCCGGCCGGCGACAGCGTCCCCAACAACCAGTCCAGCCACCCCCAGGCCATGTGCGGCGGCCGCCTCTACAGCCGGGGCGACTTCAATCTGGTCTGCTGGGACCTGCGCAAGGTGCGCGACGACAGCCCGCCGCCAGCGCTCGGCGGGCAGTGATCGCTGGCTGAGGGGAAAGAGATGTGTGTCCCCTCGCTCCTGTCAGCTCGTTTCGGGCTGTCGATAGAGGATCGCCCACCGGATGTCACCCGAAGCATTCGGATCATCGGTGTTGATCCGTCTCTGCTCAGCCAGGCTTCAGGCACCACTGCAGATACGGGACTATGTGACCTGCTGCGATGGGATACGGATCTTCAGCACCCTCAACCGAATCGGTATGCCAGGATGCATCGTAACCAATCAGGCCCATCGGGCGTGAGTGGTTACAATGCCCTTTCCGGGACCCCATCGTACGCGATGAGGTCTGGCGCCGAGTGGTGGGCGAAGCGGGTATCGCCGCAGGCGATAGCTGGCCC
>CAZTGE010000223.1:0-4856 GCA_964612995.1 uncultured candidatus Brocadiaceae bacterium
CCCACGCCTGGATCTGCCTGCAGATTCAGGCGAACCACGACAAAGCCAGAGGGGTAGGTCCTCACGCAGTGAGGACCGTAGGGGCGAAGCCCCTGAGTAGTCACGGCGGTGCCCAAGCGGCTGCAGCGCACGCGCGCCGGTTCAGCCGGCCGGTCGGTCTCAGTCGTCGAGCAGCGGTTCCGGTGGGTGTGGAACCTGTAGGCTCACACCGTCGGCGGTGAGGGTCAGCCGTCCGTCGATCAGTTGCAGCGAGCGACCGGCGACCGAGAAACGGCTGTCCAGCCCCGTATCATCGCGATGGGCGATGCTCGGTTCGCCGCGGCCGCAGGCCAATGCCACCCAGGAGCGCAGCTGCTTTGCTGGCTTGCCGGCGGCGGCCAGCGGTGCGGGTGGCGTGGACCACTGCCAATCTGCAGGCGAGAGGATCCAGGCCTTCAGCCAGACACCGTCGCGGCCACGCAACACCATGGTGGGACATCCCGCCTCACGGTCCGCTTGCCAGTCCCAGTCCTCGTACTTGGTATTGGCCTGCCAGCGGAAGTGGCGGGCACTGGCAGCGATACCGTCGTCGTAGGTCGCCAGCACTGCGACCTCGGCGTCGGCCGGGGCGTGCACCAGCCACTGGCGCTCGACCCGATCGAAGCCGAGGGCGCGGTAGCGCGGGCCGCCCTGGACGCTGGCGGCGACGCCGTCAGCGTTCCGTTCGACGGCCAGGGGGCCGCTGGTCGAGGGCGTGCGCTTGGCGGGAAAGGTCCAGCGGCCGTCGACCAGCAAGCCGCTGTAGTGTTCCGGGTCACGCTTCTTGCCCGGTCCGCCGATGATCCGGTGGTCGAAGGCCAGGAGGTTGAGCGCCAGACCCTCGGCCTGATCCCAGCTGCGGGTGCGGTGGATCAGATCGGCGGCGATGGTCGCCTGTACGTCGTCGGCATCGCGCCAACGATTGCGGAAGAGGACGTAGCCGTGGTCGTCGACGATGCTGGTCGGGTAGCGGGCGGTCGGGTCCTCGGCCGGGGTGCTGTCAGGATAGTAAAGAAGCGCCCAGATGGTGCCGGCGCGTTGGCCGTCGAAGGCGATCGGTCCCATGCGCGACAGGCGACCCATGTGTCGATCGTAGAACCAGCGATACGCACCGACATCGGTCGTCGGCACGAAGGCGGCCAGCAGGCTGACCCAGCCTTCGTTGTAGTTGCCGCTGTGGTCGACGCCGAATTGCACGAACTTGCGCTGCGAGCCATGAAAGGACTCGGCGTACATCGCCAGGCGCCACCAGCTGCGCTGCTGGGCGGCGCGCCAGAGACGCTCGTCGCCCAGCTGCCGGCTGGCGAGAATGGCCGGAAGGAGGAAGGCCCCCGGATACTCGGTATAGGCGATCCCTTCCTGACAGCCGCCTTGATCGCCGAAGCCGACGCCGATGTGTTCGATCAGACGTCTGACGAGGAATTCGTAGCGTTCGGCCCGGTCCGTCTGTTCACCGGCGGCGAGCAGCAGGATCAATTCGCCTCCGTGACAGACCGCCACCCAGTTGGAGGCGTGTGGGTGGCCGAGATTGATCTGGTGATAATCCTCCCACGCGTCGAGGCTGCGATCGATGGCGTCGCGGACCCATTCCCGGTCTTCCACCGACCAGAAGCGATGACACCAGCTCCAGGTCAGGGCCAGGCTCAGGCTCTGCATGCCCCGTCCGAGGCCGTAACCGCGATCGGGCAGACGTTGTCGATCGCCTTGGATGGTCGGATCGTAGATCGCGCGCAGGTCGGCGATGGCCAGTCTGGCGTAGTGCTGTCGCAGGTCGTCGTCTTCGCTCAGCTGGGCCAACAAGGCCGCTTCGCGGGCACGATAGCCATGCATGTAAGCCAGGGAGTCACCGTAGACGGCGAGGTCGCCGTCGACCCGGCGACGGAGGAGTTCGTGCGCCATGCCGATATCGGGATGGTCGCTGCGGATCAGGTCGCGTAGTTCGGCGATACGAGCGTCGTCGAGCCAGAGCCGTTCGACGCAGATCAGCGGCCAGGCCATGGCGAGGAGGAGCAGGCAGGGGAGGATGCGCAGCGTCGTCACCTGACAGGCTTACGCCTCAATCGCCGGAACGTTGTCGGCCATTCACGGCCAGAGCGGCGACCCGATCGCGCTCGGATGGTATCGAGCGAGCTCTTCGATCGCTGATCACGTCCGGTCTTTGCCATCGATGAATGACTGCCTCTCGTCAGCGCGGCTGGCGAGCGACCGCGAGGAGGCCAGGGTGCGCGTGAGAGCGCGTTGGGGCAGCGTCCCCTTCCCATCTATGACCGCCAGGCGTCGGTACTGGTGTTGGCGGCGAGAAAGTCGCAGCTATCGAACGCGATGGCGACGACGTCGCGCAGCAGTGGCGCCATCGAGCAAGCCTCGCACAGAATGGTGTCGGGGGCCATGCGACGGACCAACGTGCCGAGGGGTCAGGTGTCGGTGTGACGGTTCCGGTGGCCCCTTCGCCGGTCTCATCGTCGAGCAGTCTCCAGGCGGATTCAGCACTGAAGTCGCCGAGGTCGAAGGAAAGGATACGCATGGCTGGGCCTCCTGAGGGTTGATATTCTGGGCTGTTCAAGCCCGTTGCCTGCCGGGGTCGAGCGATCGGCCCCGGTGGCCCAGCCGCATGGTTTCAGGAACTCCTCGCGTCATCAGGCCTATTCGACCCGTTCGTGACCCGGAGTGCATCATTGCGACAAACGGCAGTGGCGACCGGGTTCCCCGCTCTTCGCAGCCGGCCCGCAGGGCCGGCGGGGGTTCTGAAGGAAGCGTCAGTGTAGCCATCCGGACCAAGCGCCACGCAGGCAGGATCGTCTGCGGGATGTGCTGGACAGCCTTCCGGCGAGTCCTACTATCTACGAAGCAGGCTGCGCATCCGACGGCCAGCCGCCCGGACACAACCCCAGGCGAGCAGCCCGGAGGGCGCCTGCGCATATGGACAAGTCATGTAGCCACAAAGGGTTACATTACAACACAAGACAGTCCGCGCGCTCGGCGCACACGAACCCTCAGCTCAACCATGACGGGCCCCCAAAGGTCTACTTACGCACTCAGATCGGAGCGACCGTCCGTGGTCGGTGCACACAGGGCCTGCCGCTGCGTGCTGGCTCCGACCTGTCGTTCAGTCGCCAGGTGATCGAGGAACGGGCCGATGTGGGCGCTACCCAGATCCTCCAGTCGCTCCAGACCATGGAAACGCCAGCAGCGGCGCACCCACTGCAGGTAGGTCTGTTCCGTTCGCTGGCGGTACTGGCGGACACGCAGCCGGACCGCGAAACGCCGCAGCAGCGGCTCCTCCGGCAAGACGCCAGACTCGAGTACCGCCAAGTGCGCCGCTCCGTCGTCCTCCAGCCAGCGCCGGCGCCACCCCTCCCAATCGACGGCGTCCACCCACGCCGCCTGCGTATGCCGACCGAAGCGCAGCAGGGCATCGAGGGTCTGCTCCCGCTGCCAGAGCGGCAATCCCAGTCCGCCTAACGCAGACAGGTACTGATCGATCATCTCCCGCGTCAGGTCTCGCGAGCGGACGCCTGGGTGTTGGTCCAGCAGCTGTTCTACACGACGCCGGTACCAGGCCAGCTGATTCCCGCTAACGCCTTGGCGTGATAGGGCTGCAAGGTAGATGTCCCACCATTGCCCAGGCGACAGACGGGCGCTTCCAGGAGTCGTGCCAGAGGCGCCGGGATTGACGGACGGCTTACGCATAGGGGCATGGTTGACATCCGGATCCGGATGCAATAGAAAGATGTCCTCCTAAAAACGGCAGGCGACCAGTCTGCCTAATAACACTGTTGGCTCTCAGGGAACATTATGCGCATTCTCGTGGCCATTATCCTTATATCTCTGTTTGCAGGTTGTGGATCCCGGTCGGCTGTAGGCACAGTAACGGCCGATGATCTACTGATAAAGCTAGAGATGCTGGAACTTGATCCCAAGCAGCACACTTCATATCAGGCCTACCACACCAATACAGCAAATCAGATCTCCCGTCACCTCAAGACCATTGAGGGGTCAGAAGAATTGAGGGAAGCCTTCTGGCTGTGTCATTCCAAGCATCGGAGTGCTCCGCCCACGCCTCAAGATAGGCTGCAGTGGATAGATCCGTATGCCGAGGCTCTAAATCTCATTCTCTATGAATTGGCAGAGCGACAAGATCCTTCTGACGCTGCCGTACTCGTGGACCTTTATCTTGATCCTGCTGCTGGATGGGATGCTGGCGCTTCATTGTTGGCAGGCGATGCAGTGGTCAAATGCGGTAAAACAGCTCTTCCCTATCTTCGCCAAAAGAAGGGGGGCCAACGGGATGTTGCGGGGCTCATTCAGCTAATTGAGGCCGGTGCATCATCAGGGCTATAGCCAAGAGCCAACAAGGCGGTCAGCCGGACGCCTTCGGCGCCGGTTACCTTTAGCGTTGGGCCGCAAACAATCGTCGAGATACCCATGATGACACCACCTCCACCCTTTTTTATTGATCAGATCAATGAGTCTCGCCGGAACTGGAAACGTCACCGAAAGTATACGTTGACTGGGATCCTTGCGGTTACGGCGGCAGTGGTTGCTGAAGCTGCAGTTAACGAACACACAGGCTTGCTTAAATCAATGGGCCCGGTACTCATTCTTGGTCTTATGCTCCTCCTCCAGTCCTGGTCAGGGCTAATAACCAACAAGACAATCGATGCCCTCTTGCTTTCTTGTGCTGAGCACGGCGCTGATGCTGAAGCAGTATTGATACAATTGGGCATTTCAGTCCCACCCTCGCGCGCGGCGGCCCAACAAGGCGGTCAACCGGACGCCGCTGCGCGGCGCCAGTTACCTTGAACGTTGGGCAACCCCGAAGCCCAAGTGCACTCTCA
>CAZTGE010000224.1:0-4850 GCA_964612995.1 uncultured candidatus Brocadiaceae bacterium
GAAACGGTAGGGTTACAAGCAGTTCGGGTGTCCACGAAATCGGGGGAGCTCCACTGGCGCATTTCGCCTCCGAATCCCACAAGGCACCTGAGCAGCAGAGGTGCTCCATCTCCACCGTCGATTCGGCCCCACACTAAGTAGTTGGGCTGCGCTTCCTGGTCAGTCTCGCCAATGCGCGGTGGCCGGATGAGCCTGTCGATAGGCGAGGGGGCTGAGCCTGTGAACCGATCGGAACTGCCGGCTGAAGAAGTGCTGGTCTTCGTAGCCCAGCGCTCGCGCGACCTCGCCCACATTGTCGTCGGTCTCCAGCAGCAGGCGCGCGGCATGCCGAATGCGTTCTTCCACAATCCACCGCCGCGCCGAGACGCCGAACGTGCCCCGAAAGAGGCGCGCGAAGTAGGCGGGCGATAGCCGCAGCAAAGCGGCAAGGTCGTTAGGTGTCGGGCGTTCGGCTACGTGTTCGACCATGTAGCTCAGCAGCCGGGACGCCTGGTGATGCGTCAGCCGTCGTCCGCTGTCGGTCTCGTGCTGCATCGTTCGCAGCGCGTTGACGGACAGGTCGCCCACGAGCGCGCGGAAGCGGTCGTCCGCAAAGGGCGCCGCAATCCGGTATTCCTCATAAAGCCGCTGTGCTGTCTCGCCGAAGCGGATCATGCCCGGCACAACATTGGGTTCGGTCCACATACGCAGCAAGGTCTGCCCCTGCCAAAGCCGAAAGCGGACACGCGCCAACCATACCGCCTGCCGCGCCCGAAGACTGTAATGGACGCCCGGCGAGAGCCACACCAACGCCTTGGGCGGCACGACCAGTCGCTTGCTGTTCGTCTCCACTTCAATCGGCACATTCTCCGGCCAGAACAGGTAATTGCGCCACGTATAGGAATCACCGACACGGACCTGTGTTGTCCAGCCCGCGTGGGCATGTCCCAGAATGACGCGGCCGATCTCCAGCACGCACTGGGGGTCGCGCAGGGCCTTGAGCCAGCGTGCGGGGCTGACCCGCCGCATGCGGGGACGGGTGGTGGGTTCACGGCGCGTGTTCGGTTCAGTCCACATCTGTGCGTATCCGGTCCATGGTCCTGGTCACCAGTGCAGACTATCCTTTATGACCATGCGAGACAAGCAGGAGCCGCATGATGATGCGCTACGCGGATGGTGAAGTTCTCTACCAGAACCCGCTGGCGGGGCCGAAGGACGTCGAAGGCTGGCGCATGGAAGGTCCCGGCGCGGTTACGTTTCCGTGTGGCCGGATGCGCATGGAAAGCAGCGTCGAGATCGATGTCCGCGATCCGGACAAATCGCAGGCGGCCAATATCGTCCACTGGTGCCCGGAGGTCTTTCCCGATTGCGTGCGTTTTTCCTGGTCTTTCCGACCATTGCGGGAACCGGGGCTGGCGATCCTGTTCTTTGCCGCCCGCGGCCGTAGCGGCGAACACGTATTGGATGCGTCGCTGCCGGCGCGCAGCGGCCCCTATGACCAGTACCACCACGGTGCCATCGACGCGCTGCACGTCTCCTACTTCCGCCGACGACTGCCGGACGAGATCGCCCTGCATACGTGTAACCTGCGCAAGAGCTTTGGCTTTCATCTGGTCTGCCAGGGTGCCGATCCGATCCCCAGCGCCCGTTTCGCTTCGCTGGAGCCGCCGTACCGCATCTGGCTGCTGAAGGACGGGCCGGTGGTGCAGTTCGGGGTCGGTCAACTGACGCTCTTTGAATGGCAGGATCCGGGCGATGCCTATGGCCCCGTCCTGCGTGAAGGTTCGATCGGCTTCCGCCAGATGGCCCCTTTGATTGCCGAGTACGCCGAGCTGCAGGTGACGCGCGCGCGTCGCGTTGCGGGCTGAATCAGAAAAGGAACAGCAATGAACTCGCCATACCCGGTGCGTCGGCTTTCCGACCCCGAAAAGCATAGCGTGCACGCCTACTACGATGTCTGCCCCGAAAGCCCCGACGGCACGCGGCTGACGTGGTTCGAATTCGAGGACGAAGTCCCCGGGCCGGGACATCCGGTCGTGGCTGATCGGAACGGCCAAACGCGCCGCGCCATCGATGCGCGCGTGAACGGCATCGGGCACGTCGGCGGATTCAGCACCTTCTTCTCCAACACACACCTGGCGTGGACTGAAGGGCGTGAAGGGGAGGGCGCCACGGTTGTTCGGGACCTGGATTCCGGCCAGGAGCGCCGCGTCAAGGGGCGTGTGCGGCAGTTCTCGCAGGCCAACGGCAAAGGCTTCTTCATGCATAAGCCGGCAGCCGCAAACCCGCACGGGCTCATGCAGGAGGTGTCGATCGTCCCCCTGATGGGCTCGGGCGACGAGGCGAGGTTCTCCGTCCCCGATGCCGCAGCCGTTGTGCCCGGCGAGGTGCCGCCTGCGGAGACATTGCAGCTTCAGAACACCAAATGGTCGCCCGACGGCTCTCTGTTCATGGTGGTCTTCACAAACGAGTGGCATCGCCTGAGACACCCCGGCAGTTCGCTTTTCAAGACGATCCTGGTCGGAAACGCCGATGGCAGCGGGCTGCGTTTCCTGGCCCACTTCGGTCACCATCCCATCTGGAAACCCGACGGCAGCGGCATCCTGTCGCATTGTTTCAACAAAGAAGGCCAGCAGGATCTTGTTTTTGATCCCCTGGTCGGTGAACGGCAGGTCTTGCGCAAAAGCTTCCCGGGCGTCCACGCCACGCTGCACCCCAGCCGTGAACTCATCGTGACCGACACACACGGCAAGGACAGCGCCCGCATCGTCCTTGTGGACGCCGGCACGTGGGACGAAACGGTGCTGGCCGAGTTCGAGCACACCCGGTTTGACCACCAGGGCGGCTTCCATCCGCACCCGGTGTTCTCGCGAGACGGCCGCCGCGTCTACTTCAACGCCATGGACGGGCAGCGGTGCGGCGTCCACGTGGCGGACCTGCCATAGATCCCCGACCGTGGAATGACCTCGGACCGCGAGCGTCGGCCGTCGCAGCCGGGAGAACGTCCTGATGTCCGGCAGGTGACCCCTTCACATCACGCTCCGCCATGGTAACATAAGTGGCCTTACCTCCAGGAGCGCCACCATGCCGTCGGCTTTGCTTCGCGTACTTTTGAGCGTCACGGAAGACACCGCGGAGACAATCGGTTACTTCATTGGCGCCTCCGTCGTACTGCTTCTGGTTGCAGCGGGCGCTCTGAAATCCTTCTACGTCGCCGCACGCGAAGACACCAGCACTGCCGGTGGCGTGTCCCTGGGGCTTAGCCTCATGGCGTTGGGGCTGATGTCTAGTGCCGGTAGCATTGGCAGTAAGATCCAGTCGCCGGACTTCATCATCATTGGCCACAGCATCGCCATGTTGCTTGCCGTTGTAACGTCTCACGCTATCTGGTCAGCATTTCTCACGTAATCCGAGACAAAGTGAAAGAGAAGCCGAGGATAACCCCGGCCTCTCGGGAGTAGGTTAGAGGATCTCGGTTGCTGCGAGCCGGACATGCTCTGCGGTAACGACGGGTTCCTTGCGTGTGGCGGCGGCGAGCAGTGCGCCGCGGGCGAGCGCGTTCGCGCGACGCAGCAATCCGCCGGAGCCTTGGTGGATCGCGGTTGCCGCGTCGTCGGAGAGCAGGTCGGCGTTTCCACCAACAATCGCCAGGTGGTGAGCGAGGTAGTCGGCCATCTGGTCTCGGGTGAGACCCTCGAGCAGCGTGCGGCCGATCACGCGCGAGGCGAACGGTCGCGAGGTATGGAACAGTAGCCGATCGATGAGAATGTTCTGACCGCTCAAAACCATGGGGACCATGGTCCTCTGGTCGAAGGGCAGCTGAGTCAGCGCGTGCAGCTGCGCGAGCAATTCCAGACGTAACAGGTGTGCCTCGTCAACGATCAGTAGCGGCTGCTGCTTTTTCGCTACGATGGTGGCGAACGATTCGCGGATGATGCGTACCAGACGCGCGGTGGAGCCGGGGACCTCAGGGGAGCCGAGTTCCATGCACAGCGAGCGCAGGAAATCGAGCGCCGAGCCGGATGAGCCGACCAGCGTGATCACCACGTACTGACTCGGATGCAGGCGGCTCGCGGCGGCGCGCAGGCTCGTACTCTTGCCGCTGCCGACCTCACCGGTGATGACGGTGGCCGCCCCGATACGAACGGCATAGTCGAACCGATCCACGAACGCCGCAAGACCCGGAATGGCGAACAGCTTCTCGGTGGGCACATCCTGGGCGAACGGCTCGCCGGACAGGCCGAAGGCGTTGGCGAGCGCGATCATCGTAGGGTCTCCCCGAAGAGGCTTCCGCCGCGGTAGAGCTCGTTCGCCTGAGGCGCGTCGCCTGTGGGCAGGATGTCGATGTCCTGCCTTGTGGTCCTGCGCACGCGACTGTTGACCAACGGATCGAGCGGGACGAGAAACCCGTGACTCTGCTCCTCGAACAGAACTTCAACGCGCAGCGGATCCTCCTTGTGGTACAAGAGCGTGACCGAGCGACCGATGAGTCCCACCGGCGCCTCGAAGAGCCTGCCACCGAGGCTGACGGTGCGGTCCTTGTCGACCTTGCGGACCGCCGGGACGCGGAAGTAGTCGCGGACATCCTTCGGTGCGGGACGAATCGCGTGCAGGTGCTCCAGGTAGCGCTCAAGCGGCGCTTGGTGGGTCGAGGAGTGCGCTCGCACCTGGTAGTCCTCTTCGAGCCACCGCGTGAGCCCCTCGTTGAGCTCTTCGAGACTCTTCGCCTCGGTGAGCAGCGGGAGCAACTGTGAGCGCACGGTACGAAAGAATCTCTCGATCTTCCCCCGACCCTCCGGGATTCCCGGACGGGAATGCAATAGCGCGATGCCCAACCGCGCACAGGCGTAACGCAACAGATGCGTGCGGAA
>CAZTGE010000225.1:0-4840 GCA_964612995.1 uncultured candidatus Brocadiaceae bacterium
GCGTGGTGAAGCCGCCACGGGACCACGCGAACTGATCGCTCGGGACCGCGCATCGTCGGGTTACCCGTGCAGCGGTATGGCGTGACAGGTACGATATAAGGCGGCTTCCGCCGCCCCCAGACATAACAAAAGCCGGCCCTGAAAAGGACCGGCTTTTGAGTGGTAGACCACATGGGACGGGACCGAAATGGTTCTCCGCCAGAAAAGATGGGTCGTTCTGACAACTGGGTCGGCTCAGGGGTTCAGTACCTCCCAATGGCCGCCCTTTGCCGGCCCGACTCGGCGGATGCGTCCGGCCTCGCGCAGGGCCCTCAGGTGGCGGTCCACTGCCGTAGTGCTGATGTCTAAGTGCTTTGCCAGCAATGACGTACTGACCTTCGGATTAGCCAGCATGGCTTGGATGATGCGCTCGCGCGTTTCACCCAACCCATCACCCAACCCATCACCCAACCGATCACCCAACCCGGGGACGCTATCCGAACCCGTTCCCGAGCGGGGTTCGGTTTGACCGCCCGTTTGTCGGTAGACCGTGGCGGTGAACTGGTTGCCGTCGCGGTCGTCGGTGAACTCGATGGCGGGCCAGTCGTCCAGGGCGCGGCGGATGCCGGTGCCGAGGCCGCGGTAGGGCAGCAGGCCTTGGGCGGCCAGGGAGACCAGGATGGGGTTGCGGGTGATGCTGGTGCCGGAGCGGATCTTGGCCACGGTCAAGTGGTTGGGGAGATGGCCCGGGCTGGTGATCTCGATGCGGTCGGCGAAGACGAAGATGCGGATGGTCGAGGAGATCAGGTAGTCGCGGTGGATCAGGGCGTTGGCCACCAGCTCCTCGAAGACGACCCGTGGGATGGTCGGCTGGCCTTGGGTGTTGATGCCCTGGTCGCCCTGCACCTTGGGCAGACAGCGCATGATAAAGGCGAGGGCGCCGTCGCACTGATCGCTCAGGGTGCCGCCGAAGTCCTCGGAATCGAGGTAGCGCTCGCCGTCGATGGCGGAACCCGGGTAGCTGACCGCCTTCACCAAGCAGGTCGGCTGCCAGCGCTGCGGGTTCTTGGCGAAGTAGAGGACGCCGGCCAGATTCAGCTGCCCGCGTTCGGTGGCCAGGTTCAGGTTCTGCGCCAGGATCAAGCACTCGGCCGGGTCGTCCGGCAGCTCCAGCTTGAAGCGCTTGTCGAGGTGCTCGCGCAGGCGGGTGCGGTCGATGGCATCGATGCCGGCCTTGGTAGGCAGCTCGTCGGCGTGGAACTGGGCGCTGATCTGGAACAGCCGGCGCAGCTCCTCTTTGGATTGCACGCGCCGTTTGTCGGACCCGGCCTTGAGCCAGATCACGCCCTGGCGATCGAAGTAGGGCTTGTCCAGGCCCTCGGGCACCGTGAGCACGATGACCACCCGGCCGTCGGCCACGACGACGTTGGCGGTCTCCACCGTCAGCGGCGAACGCACATGCTGGCTGGCGGCGTTGCTGATCAGCTGGTTGAGGCGCTTCCCATCGGCTGGCGTCAGGCCCGGAGTGCGGCCATCGTCGGCAACGCCCAGCAGAATGCGCCCACCCTTGCCGTTGGCCATCGCCGCCATTTCTGCGGCCAGGCTGTCGGCGTTCTTGATGTCGGCCTTGAATTGCAGGGCGCTGTCTTCGCCGGCGGCGATGAGGGTGTGGAGGTCGTCGAGGGTCACGGGGCCTCCTTCGCCTGGCGTAGGGCCTTGCCGCGGGCGGTCAGGCGGTAGCGCTGGTTACGGCTGCGGGGTTTGTCGGGGATCGTCATCTCGATGATGCCATCCTCCAGCGCCGGGGTGAGGTAGGCGGCTCGGAAGTGGTCCTCATGCTTCAGATCCAAGGCGGCCTGCAGTTCACGCCGGGTCATAGTGCCATTGACAGCGAGGACCAGTCGCTCGACTTCCCCGGTGACTTCCCCGGTGACTTCCGGGGTAGTCTCCTGGGCCACCAAGGCCTGCTCATGCACCGGCAGCCGGATCAGGAAGTAACTCCGGTCCTCGTCGGTCTCGAAAACAGGCGCCGGTGAGCCGTTGGCGGCCATGGCGCGGAGGATCTTGGGGATGCCGGTGGAGCGGCCCTCGGTGAGGTCCAGCTCCTTGAGGAACTCGCCGATGCGGCGGTTGCGGTAGCGGCGGCTGACCGCCTTGCCGGCGCGCAGGTCTTCCAGGCGGATCGAGTGATCGGGGCCGGGGAAGCTGAGCACCACCAGCTCCTCGCGGGTGATGCGCACCTCGATGGGCTCACGGATCTCGTAGGAGCGGTGGTAGATGGCGTTGACCACCGCCTCCTCGATGGCGGCCAGGGGGAAGTTGGAGAAGCGTTGGGCCTCCGGTCGGTCCGGGTGCTTGATCACCGTTTCCTTCAGGTAGTTGCGGTCGATGTGCTTCACGGCGGCGCGGGCGATCTGCCCCAGCGGACCACGGAAGACCTTCTCCTCGAAGGTGTCGCCGCCGGGCCCATCGGGGAAGTAGACGACATCGACCTGCGTGGCGGGGAAGAACCGCTCCGGATGCTCACAGAAGAACAGCAGGCCAACGTTCTTCGGAAAGGGCCGTTCGCTCGGGCCGCCGATGATGTTCATCTGCCGACCGAGGGTGACCAGATCCAGCGCGTCGGCCTCGCCTTCCAGCTCGCTGCCGACCTCGTGCAGGAAGTCCCGGATCAGGCGGCGATCGATGGCCTCCAGTTCGGCGCCCTGCTGGTAGCGGTCATCGAAGGGCACGGTCGCCGCCAGGCCGATCAGCTCGCGTTCATCCTGGCCCCGCGCCCGCACCGTGTTGCTATGGCGCCGGATGTAGTAGGCCCATTCGCTGCTTTTCTTCCCCAGGCCCACCTTGGCCTTGTAGGGCCGGGTCTCTCCGCCGTGGGCCCAGAGCACCAGTACCGTGCGCCCGTCGATCTCGTAGGTGGCGGTAAGCGGGTGGTAGTAAGGTTGCATGGCGTTATTGCCCAGGCCCAGCAGTTCCTTCAGGATAGCATCCACTGCCCCCGGATCGATGCCCTGGGGCGGCAGTACCGGACGGCCGCCCTCCTCGGCCACACCGATCACCACATAGCCGCCGCCCAGGTTGTGGAAATCATTGGCGAAGGCGCAGATGGTGTGCAGCACCACCTCGGGGTTCCAGCCGGCCTTGTACTCGACCCGCTCGCCTTCGACCGTGCGCTGGCGGAGGAGGTCGGTGATGTTGATGGGGAGATGGGTCATGGGTGTCAAAAGCCAGAGGACGGCTCAGCGAAAGTTCCAGAAGAAGTGCCTGTACTCGTCGATCAAGGCGCCGAGCTCTTCGTCATCGCACACGACTACCTCTACATCGGCAAGGGCCAGGATATCCTCTCGTTTCCTCTTGGGGAAGTTGACGCGGACTTGGATGCCTTCATAGGTCTTGCCGCTTACGATAGGGAGGAACTCGATCAGCTCGTAGTCCTCGTCAAGTTCGTCGTAATCATCGTTGGCAAGCTCGTAGTCCGATGGCTCGGTGCGTGTCAGGACCACAAATTGCGGCATGCGGGCGTGCATGGCCGCTCGATAGACGCGCAGAGCCTCCTCACTGCAGTAGGGGTGATGGCCGGCGGGAAGACCGAGCCTTGCACAGATGGCATTCGTCAATTCTGGGTCGTGGTCGTCAACCATGGTTGCGGTCTCCGGTAAGAGCTCTCAGTATGGGCAGTGGGCGCTCGCGGATGCAGTTAGGTGCTGGGAAGAGGGGTCATGAGACGTCAGTCTCCCTGGCCCAGCCAGCGTCGGTAGGCGTGAATCCAGGCATGGTCGGCTAGGGCCGGGGTGGGCAGCGGCAGGTTGGCAAGCGGGATGCGCTGGCGGGTGCGGCCGCGACGGCAGATGGCGACCAGGCCACCGCCGGCCCCCTCATCGAAACCGATCACCTCGACTGCCGAACCCAGAACGGTGGTCGTGAACGGCAATGCCACGTGATCCTGCAGGCAGGTCAGAAAGCCGCCCACCTGTTCATCCTCGGTGTGGGCATCGATGGTCGCCTCGGCAATCAGGGCGTCGAGGGCGGCGCCCTTGGGCCGGCGTGGGCGCCGGGGCGTTGTCACGCTCCGGTTGCTCTGCGGTTGGCTCAGGAAGCGATGCAGAGCTTTGCATGTCGTATCGAAACTCCGCTGCTCGGCCTCGCTGGCGCGGTGCAGCAAGGGGCCGCCTTCATCTTCGACCACGTCCGCCAGCGATGGCACGGGCTCCGGCGGATCGTCATATTGCCGCTGGTCGATGAGGGTGCGCCCCAGCCAGTGCAGGTTGTCGATATGGCGACGCTGGGTGCTGGGCGAGAGCCCTGCTGCGAGCAGATGCTCCATGAAGGGGCGTAGCTCCTTGATGATCCGCTTGCCCTGGCCGACGTCCGCCGGCTCGTTGGCCCAGGCCTCGGGCCAGCTGGCCAGATCGGCGCGAACCTTGTCAGCGTCGAGTGGGCGGTTGCTAGGCATCAGATGCCACCTTTCCACCATCGCCAGTGGATATCTGCCGTTCGCAGATATGCGCCTGGCCAGGATGGGCGAGCGCGTCCGCATCGTAGTCGGCCATGCCTCTGCACTTGGGGTAGCGGGGGCAGCCCCAGAACCGGTTGCCACTGTTCTCCCCGCGCTTGGCTGTACGCAGGACCATAGCCTCGCCGCAGCGGGGGCATTGGGGGGCAGCCGGACCGCCCGTGGCGGCTTGCCCGGCACAAGGCGCATCAGCGTCCGCTTGGTGGTCCTCCGCGTCTTCTCCAACATCGTCGATAGCGATAACCCCGCGGCACTTCGGATAGCCGGGGCAGCCCCAGAATTGCTTACCAGCGTTGTCGCCGCGCTTGGTGGTCCTCAGGAGCATGGCTTGACCACAGCGGGGGCAGT
>CAZTGE010000226.1:0-4811 GCA_964612995.1 uncultured candidatus Brocadiaceae bacterium
TCTGGCGGCCGGTCGCGCCTTGGTTTCAAAGGGGCGCTGCCCCTTTGGATCCCCGGGTCGGCGGCGCTGCGCTCGCCTCGCGGCCGCCGTCGTCGCTCGCCAGCTGCGCTGGCGTTTTCGGCGGCCCTGCGGGCCATTATCGCCGAAAACCGCTCCTCTGGCGGCCGGTCGCCCAGCCAAGCCTGGCTGGGCTCCGCCCTCTGCTCCATGGGGGCGTGACGGGTGGACGGGAGATCGGTCGGTTGCGGGAGGCGGGAGGCGGCGGTTTCAAAAGGGCGCTGCCCCTTTGGATCCCCGGGAGGCGGCGCTGCGCTCGCCTCGCGGTCGCCCTTGCTCCGCGTGAGAGCGTGACCGGCGGATGGTGGGAGGCGGCGCTGCACTGGCCTTGCGGGCCGTGGGGGCGTGTCGGGCGGCGGTGGCGCTCGCGATCCGGTCGGTCGGTGCCGGCCCGGAGCCGCACGGGCCTTGCCGCGGGGGGTGTCGCGTCTACCCTGCCGCCCCGATGAACGAAAGGGCGGCCCCATGAAGCGGACCCACTCCTGCGGCGCACTGCGCAGCACCGACACCGGCTCCACCGTTTCCCTCTGCGGATGGATCCACAATCGCCGTGATCATGGCGGGGTGATCTTCGTCGACCTGCGTGACCGCGAGGGGCTGACCCAGGTCACCTTCGACGCCGATGTCTGCGGTACCGAGGTCCACCAGCAGGCCGACCGCTTGCGCGGCGAATGGGTCATCGCGATCACCGGCAAGGTGGAGAGCCGCGGCGAGAACGTGAACCCGAACCTGCCCACGGGGCAGATCGAGGTCTACGCCACCGAGCTGAGCGTGCTCGCCCGCGCCGAGACCCCCCCCTTCGAGATCGACGAATACGCCAAGGTCGGCGAAGAGGTCCGCCTGCGGCATCGCTACCTCGACCTGCGACGCAGCGCGGTCCAGCAGCGCTTCATGCTGCGCCATCGCGCGACCAAGATGATCCGCGACTATTTCGACGAGCAGGGCTTCCTCGACATCGAGACGCCGATCCTGTGCAAGTCGACACCGGAAGGCGCGCGCGACTACCTCGTGCCTGCGCGGGTCCATCCCGGCGCGTTCTACGCCCTGCCGCAGAGCCCCCAGCTGTTCAAGCAGCTGCTGATGGTCGGCGGCTTCGACCGCTACATGCAGATCGCCCGCTGCTTCCGCGACGAGGATCTGCGTGCGGAACGACAGCCGGAGTTCACCCAGGTCGACGTGGAGATGAGCTTCGTCGACATGGACGACGTGATGGCGATGGCCGAAGGCCTGTTCCGGCGTCTGTGGCAGGAGCTGCGCAGCCACGACATCGGCGCGGTGCCGCGGATGTCTTACGACGAGGCCATGCTGCGCTACGGCTCGGACAAGCCTGATCTGCGCTTCGGGATGGAGATCGCCGAGCTCTCGGACTGGGCTCCGGACTCCGGTTTCGTGGTCTTCCAGCGCGGCGTGGCGGAAGGCGGCGTCTGCCGCGGCTTCAACGCCAAGGGTGCGGCCGACAGACTCTCACGACGCAACCTCGACTACCTCGACAAGCAGTTTGTCCGCGACTACGGCGCCAAGGGGCTGGCCTGGATCAAGATCGGGGCCGATGGTGCCTGGCAGGGCCCGGCCGCGCGCAACATCACCGACGCGGCCAAGGACGAACTCACCCGCCGGCTCGAGGTCGAGCCGGGTGACGTGTTGTTCTTCGGTGCCGACAAGCATCGGATCGTGGAAGCCACCCTGGGCGCGGTCCGGGTCGAGGTCGGCGTCAACCTGCTCCAGCTGCCGGCGGATGACGACTGGCAGTTCCTGTGGGTCCATTCCGCGCCGATGTTCGAGTACGACGAGGAGGGGCAGCGCTATCTCAGCGTCCACCACCCCTTCACCGCCCCCTATCCCGACCACCTCGAACGCCTCGAGACCGAACCGGCGCGCTGCCTGTCCCAGAGCTACGACCTGGTGCTCAACGGCGTCGAGCTCGGCGGCGGCTCGATCCGTATCCACGATCCCGCGGTGCAGCGGCGCGTGTTCGCCGCGCTGAAGATCGATACGGCCGAAGCGCAGGAGAAGTTCGGCTTCCTGCTCGAGGCGCTCAAGTACGGCGCCCCGCCGCACGGCGGCATCGCCTTCGGCCTCGACCGGGTGGTGATGCAGCTGGCCGGCACCGAGTCGATCCGCGACGTGATCGCCTTCCCCAAGACCCAGAAGGCGAGCGATCTGATGAGCGAGGCGCCGGGGTCGGTCAGCCCCGAGCAGCTCAAAGAACTGCACATCGTCAGCACTGCAGAGCTGGGCCAGGACGACTGAGCCGGGCGCACCAGGCCGGTCGCGCGATCTGCGCGTAACGTGAGGACCGCGGCCGGACCGGCCTCAGTCCAGAAACGAACGCGCCGCTTCCGGCGTCAGGTCCACCGGGCTGAGGACCACCGCCTGTCCGGCGGCCAGATCGAGCTCGCAGATCGCGCCCGCACAGGGCGCGCCGTCGATCAGGCAGGACTCGCCGAGGTGCGGCGCGATGCGCGCGCGCACCGCCTTGTCGGCATGCACCCGCACCGCGACCACCCGACCATCGCGCACAGCGGCATCGACGCTCAAGGCCCCCTCCGCCCGCAGACCGGCGACGTCCAGCTCGCGCCAGCCACGCGGCAGGGCAGGCAGGACGTGGAGGGTGTCGCCCCGCTGCTGCAGCAGCAGTTCGCACACGGCCTGCAATGCGCCGAAGCCGGCGTCGAGCTGCATGACTTCGGCCCGCCCCCCCGGCGGCAGGCCGGCATCGGGGACATAGCTCGCCGGGCCGGGCGGAATCAGCGTGCTCCCGCCAGCGTAGGCCGCGTCGTGCAGGGTGCCGCGCCCTTCGTTGACGAAGTTCTCGCGCCACCAGTGCAGCCAGCAGACCGCCGCATCGGGATTGCCGCAACGGGCCCAGATCGCTGCGGCCCAGGGCACGCACCACCCGCTCCACGCACCGGGACCCTTGTAGACCCAGTGCGCGAGGCTGTCGGCGATCAGTTCGCGATGCTGTGGATCCTGCGGCTCGACGGTGCAGAACGGGAAGATCGCTCCGAGGTGGCTGTGATGGCGATGGCTGCCGATCAGGTCCTGCCCCGCCCACAGCGCGATACGCCGGGTGCGCGCATGGGGGTATTCCTCCCACCGCGGCCCCTCGATGGTGGTGTACGCCGGCAGGCGCCGCGCGACCTCGGCCCACAGGGGATCGACCGCCTCGCCGAGCACGGCCGCGGCCCGCGGGAGGATCCTTGAGAGCATGTGCACCGCCGCGAGCTGGAAGGAAGCGTTGCGGCCCCAGGCATCCATGGCCGATCCCTTGAACTCCGGCGAGACCGAGACCGGCAAGGCGAGGCTGCCGTCGGCCTGCTCTTCGAGCATCGCGCGATAGCCGGCGAAGGCTCCGCGCAGCAGGGGCCAGGCGACCTCGCGCAACACGTCCTCGTCGAGGGTGTAGCGATAGTGCAGCCAGGCGAGCTGGGCCATCCAGGCGGTGCAGGCGTGGTCGATGCTCCCGGTCCAGAAGGCGCCGACCACCTGACAGCGATCGTCGACCGCGTGCGGCAGCATCACCGCCTCGTCGTTCTCGAAGAAGGCCGCGGCGTTGGCACGCAGGCGTGGCCACCAGTCGCGGATCAGGCGCCACATCGGAGCGAAATGCCCGGCGCAGTTGGTCGGCAGCGCCGGGGCGTAGATCATCTGGATGTTGACATTGTAATGGTAGTCGCAAGACCAGGGCGGTAGCTGGTAGTCTTCGAGGAAGGGCCCTTGGAGGGTGCACGGCAGGCCGTGCGGCGGCGTGACGCAGCCCTGCTTGTAGAGCCCGTAGGCATAGATCTCCTGCAGCACCGGATCGGGCAGACGCAGCCGCGGTACCTGACGCCAGTACTCGGCCCACCAGGCGCGGCGCGCCGGCTCGAAGGCTGCCGGATCGGCGCCCGCGGCCGCTCGCAGCGCGCGCTCGAGCGGATCCTCACCCCCCAGGGCCGAGGCCAGGGCGACCCCCGTTGCCGTGGAGGCGTAGGCCAGCGCCAGGCCGGCATCCTCGGGCAGGCGCTGGAGAAACCCGCGCTGCGCGGCATCCCAACACGGCGGCTCGCAACCCATGGCAGCGAGCTGCTCGCCGGTCTGCTCCCAGGACGGCGCCAGACGACAATCGGGAGCACCGCCGAGCGCCGGATCGCACGCGCAATGCACCAGCTCTGCATCCACCGCCTGACGCAACACCAGCGTGCAGCTGCCACCGGCCCCATCGCCGCAGCGGATATGCACCTCTGCGAGCGTGAGATCCAGCCGGGCCTCCTGCGGGACCCAGGAACCCGGCAGGGTCAGGTGCAGCGTCCCTCCGCCGACCTGATGTGGGCGTCCGGCCGAGCCCTCGTGGTCGATACCGAAGGCGGCGCGCAGGCCCTGTTCGTCGCCGGCCTCGAGCAGCTGGCGCACCTGGGCGTAGGTGGTGCGCGCGGTGAAGTCGTTGCCGCCGCGATGGTCCCAGAAGCCGGCGCGCCCGACGGTCAGCGACACGGCGCCGTCGACCCCCCAGACCATCACCCCCTGCACGCCGTTGCCCAACAGCGGACCCGCATGGGGCCGTGCGATGGGAAAGGTCCAGGTCAGGTCGGTCGGGTTCGTGGCAGTGAGCGATGCATCGGTCATGCCGGGGCATGCTAGCCCGGACCCCTCATGAGACAACTGCTGCAAAACCGTATCGCACGCCACTACAGGACTTCGCTCGGTCGGCGGCTCCTCACGTAGCGGGGGCGGCCCTGCGCAGCAGGGAGAAGAGCCCCCGCGAACAAAAAGCC
>CAZTGE010000227.1:0-4804 GCA_964612995.1 uncultured candidatus Brocadiaceae bacterium
TCTCGACCTGTCCTGCACTTACCAGCGAGGACGGCCCACAATAGAGCCATGCTAAGAGCATCCTTTAAAGTCGCTTAGAACACGAGAAAGGCATGCGGAAAGGTGGCTGTCAGCCATGAGAGCAAAGGCTAGGGACCCGCCCAGACGGCGGGCGACAACGGCATGAGATACCACGACTGAGTGAACTGAAACGATCCAAATGAACTCCGCGCGGAGGTTCGTCTGGGTGCCGACCGATACCGGCGGCTCCGACGAATCCGCGCCCTCCGCGCAGGTCCATTCGGAAACCGGGGAAGGTCCGCAGCCAGGCGGCCTCCGTGCACAGCACGAAAGGCCAGCCCAATGGCTACCAATACTTCCCCCAGTGTTCATAACCAGACCTCTTCCTTTCACCTCATCGACGACTACGTCCTGGAGCGGATCGCGTTCCGGGCGCGGCAGTTGGCCATCAAGTTCCGGCTGCCGGACGATCGTCGCGACGACTTCTCACAGGAGATGGTCGTCGAAGTCCTCAAGGCGGCCAAGCGGTTCGATCCGGACGGCTCGGCCACCTGGCACACCTATGCCAGCCGGGTTCTCGCCCTCGCCTGCAAGAAGCTCGCCCAGAAGGAGTGCCGCCGGATTCAGCGCGAATCCGGCAGGCCGATCGGGCTGTCCGACTCGGGCGACGGTGCCCCCTCGGCGATCAACAACCCCGCCCATGAGGGCGAAGACGATCTGCTCCAGTTGGAGCTGCGGCTGGACATCGAGGTTGTGCTGGAGCGGATGCCCAAGCGGCTGCAGAAGGTCTGTCGCCTGCTGATGGACCTGTCGCCGACCGAGGCGGCGGAAGAGTTGGGCATCCACCGCAACTCCATCTATCGCTTGATCGCCAAGGCCCGCACCTACTTCAGCGACCCGGGCCTCGGGTTCGTTGATTTGGGCGCGGCAGATTCGGCCTCCGTGCGGATGTAGAGGGCAAACCCCCCGGACAAGACGCATACGAGGTGAATCATGCACGACGATCTGGACATTGACTTGAGCGTCCTCGAGACCGAACCCGCCGAGCAGTACCACGCCCGGTCGGCCGACCATCTCAGCAGCCATCAGCTCATCGACTTCATGAAGTGCCCCTGGCTGCACTTCAAGAAGCGATCCGGGCTGATCGCCGAGACGGAATCGACCGCCTATCTCGTCGGGCGGGCGGCGCACTGCCGCATTCTCGAAGGACGCGACGTGTATGAAGCCTCGTTCGCGTTGGGCGGACCGGTCAATCCCACGACCGGCCGCCCGTTCGGGGGCACCACGAAGGCCTTCCGCGAGTGGGCCGAGGCCCAGGGCAAGCCCGTCCTGTCCCACGACCACATCGAGCTGATCGAGAACATCGCCAGCGGCGTGGCCATGAACGACGAGGCCGTCGACCTGCTGCTGTATGGCCGGGCCGAGGGCGTGGTCCGGATGGACTATCGCGGCCTGGCCTGCCAGATCCGGATCGACTGGACCCACCCGCATCGGGGCATCGTGGACCTCAAGACCTGCGACGACCTGACCTGGTTCGAAGCCGACGCCCGGCGGTACCGCTACGCCAATCAGTTGAGCTTCTACCAGTCGGTTTTGGCCGAGGCGAGCCTGCGTCCGTTGGAGACCGTCTCCACCGGTCCCCGCAGCCGCCTGAAGCTCTCGAAACTCCAGGAGCAGCGCGGCCGCTGAAAATCTCCGGATTGCCGCGCGGCAAATCTCCCCCTCATGCGGATGTAGTGGGCAAACACACCCACGGACCCCACGCATGAGTGACACCATCGAAAACTCGATCCAGGAGAACGCCGCCGGGCCAAGGAGGGCCAGCGGGGATTCGGGCTCTGTTGAGCAGCATGGTCTTCCGGACCAGATCGCGGCCGACAAGTACCTCGAATCCAAGAAGGCTAGCCGGTCGAAGGGACTCGGCATCAAGCTGGCCAAGGTCGATCCGGGAGGGACCGTCTGATGTGGCCGTTCCGCAAGAAAGTGAAGGCCACCTCTCACGGGCGGTCCCTCCCGGTGACGCTACGGGCGCGATACGACGCGGCCGTGACCACCGTCGAGAACGCCCGGCACTGGTCCAACGCCGACGGGCTGTCGGCCGATGCGGCCGCTTCGCACGACATCCGGCGCATTCTCCGCAACCGTAGCCGCTACGAGGTGGCGAACAGGCCCTTGATCCAATGCCACGCCTTCTTGGTGATGGACTTGAGGCCCTCCCACGTGCGGGCGAAGAAGGTGGTGACGTTGGACCAGAGCTTCTTGAAGAACGCGACGGTCTCGATCCAGCCGACCTCCAGGGCATGCCAGACGATCTCGACGACGGCCAGCAGGCCGTGCCAGGCGTCGTAGCCGATCTTGATGAAGAAGTTGCGGAAGTTCAGCCAGGCCTTCTCCAGGAAGTTGATCCCGCGCGTCCACTCCATCTTGAGCGTCAGCCACAGCACCTTGGCGGCCAGGCCGATGTCCCCGGCGGCGATGGCGTTGGCGATGCCCTCGTAGGCCTTGCAGGCGTCGTCCTTGAGCACGCCAAACTTCTCGCCCAGCCAGCCGAGGGCCTTGGCCCCCGCGCCGGTCGAGTAGATCAAATACGCGCCCAAGGCAGCCAATGCGGCGATCACCGCCCCGATGGGCGTGAGCAGCCAGCCGAGGATCGCCCCGAGGATGCCGAACACGGTGCCGACGGTCGTGACGATGGTGGACAGCACGCCCAGTGCCGTTCCGACGGCCGAGATCACCCCGCCCAAGGCGGTCAGCGCAATGCCGACGCCCAGGATCGCGGCCGTGATGATCAGGGCCGTCTGGATCACCCCCGCGTTGGCCTGAATCCAGGCGGCGATCTGGGTGGTCAGGCCGGAGAGTTTCTCGGCCAGGTCGGTGAGGATCGGCGCGAAGGCCTGGCCGACGGCGATGGCCACGCCCTCGACGGCCGACCAGAGACGACGCATGGACCCGCCGATTCCGGAGTCCATCACCTTGGCGGTCTTGGCGGCGGTGCCGTTGGCGTTGTCGATGGCGTCATTAAGCCGCTGGAACGCGGCCGTGGTGAGCTTGATGCCACCGGCGATGGCACGCTTGCCGAAGAGTTCGTTCATAATCGCCAGCCGCTCGGGGCGCGGCAGTTTGGCGATGGCCCCGCCGAGGTCGGCCAGGATCGAGCCGACGTCGCGGAAGTTGCCCGACGCATCGGTGACGGCCACGCCGAGGCCCTCGATCTGCTTGCGAACGGCCGGGTTGGCCAACTGCAGCATGACCTGCTTGAGCGTGTTGCCCGCCATCGAGCCCTTGATGCCGAAGTTGGCCAGCGCCCCGAGGGCCTTGGCGGTCTGCTCGATGGTCAGTCCGTAGGCGTCGGCGACGGGGGCGGCGTACTTCATCGCCTCGCCAAGATCGGTGAGCGTCTGGGCCGAGTTGTTGGCCGTGGCGCTGAGCACGTCGGCCACGCGACCCATCTGGTCGGCTTCCAAACCGAACGCCCGCAGCGCGTTGCCCGCGATGTTACTTGCCTCGGCCAGGTCCGTTCCCGACGCCCGGGCCAGAGCCAGCACCGAACCGATGGCCGCGTCGATCTGGTCGGTGTCGAAGCCCGCCCGGGCTAGTTCCAGCATCGCCCCGGCGACCTGCGCGGCCGTGTAGCTGGTTGTTCGGCCGAGGTGCTGGGCCTTGGCGGTCAATCGCTCGAACTGCTCACCCGTCGCGCCGAGAACCCCCTGGACGGCGCGCATCTGATCATCGAATCCGGCGAAGACCCGCGTGGCGATGCCCATGGGCGCAGCCAGCGCCGTACCCAGCCCGGTGAGTTTCAGGCCGAGATTGCGGACCTTTGCTCCGAAGGCGCGAAGGCGTTTCTCGGCCCGGCGCAGGCCGCGCACGAGCTTGCTGTCGTCGGCGAACAGCTCGACGAACGCGCGGCCCGCTCGAATGCCTTGCGTGGATGACATGAATGAACCTATAATTCCCAAATATGGAGCAACTTGAGAACAGTCTGGATCAATGCAGAACCCTTCTGCGAGAACACGGTGAAGAGTTCTGGGCAGACAAGATTGATTCTGTTCTGCGGTCGCATTTGTCTCCCTACTACTTCGCCAAAGAAGTCAAGTCGTGGTTTGGTGGCATGGGCTCATTCAGCGATCTCATCATCTGCCCTGAGAACCAACACCGCATCGATCCCAGGCACGTGGACTCTGTGAATGAACAGTTGCGTTCACTTCAGGCTTGCATCTACGAACAAGCGAACGATGTCTCTCGTCACTCTGTCTGAGTGTCACTCGTCGTCTACCGGCAAAGCGTACCAGCCCTCGGGCAGGTCCATCTTGCCGGCGACCGGCTGGCCGTCGGTGTCCTTGATCCAGACCTTCACGTCCTTGACCGTCTCGCGCAGGCGCACCGGCGTGCCGTGAGGGACGTAGATCGTCCGCACACCGCATCCGGTAAGCAGGACCAGCGGCAGAAGCAACGGGATCAGCTTGCGGATCATTCGACGACCTCCTTGATCTTCCCGGCCGCGATCAGTTCGCGAACCCGGCGTGCACCTTGCAGGGCAGAAGCTTTCCGGCGGTAGCCTTCGCCGCTGTCGGCGAGGATGCGGCCGTTGCTGGCCTTCATCCGCCAGCGCCACTCGCGCCGGCTGTCGCGGTAGATTTCCACTTTGGCGGTTCTCATGGCTACCTCCAGCCGTCTTCGCCCTTCGGCTTCGACGTGCCATAGTGCTTGCGAATCCGGTCGCGCAGCTTGTCCCGCGTCTCCCGGTCGGGGTCGGCGTCCTCCGCCGTGGGCCGCTGCTTGGCGACCCACGGCAGGAGGGCCT
>CAZTGE010000228.1:0-4760 GCA_964612995.1 uncultured candidatus Brocadiaceae bacterium
GACCGAGGCGCGTGGGGGTACGCGGCGAAGCCGCGAGGGGGCAGCGCCCCCTCTGAAAGAAGCCTCAGACGTCGCCGAGCATGCGGAACATCCGCGTTTCGTCCGCGGTCAGGCCATCTGCCTCGATGCGTGCAACCGCGGCGAGGAAATCGCCACCGCGGCAGGGGTGCGTGGTGACCTCGAGCGAGCATTGGCCGTGCTCATCGGGCCGGCTCTGGTTGACGGACAGCAGGCTGATACCTGCTTCGCTCAGGCGCTGGCAGAGCGCGGCGAGCAGACCGACCCGGTCGGGCACGGTGAAGCGGGCGTAGCTCGCAGTCTCCTCCTGGGCCTCCGGCAGGACGTCGAGGTGGCCGACGCTCTGGAAGAAACGGAAGCGATTGGCGGTCCCCTGGTAGCGACCGGTGGCGATGTCGACGACATCGGCGAGCACCGCGCTTGCGGTCGGCGAGGCTCCGGCGCCCTGGCCGACCAGCAAGGTCGGACCGGCGTTGGAGGCGTCGATGCGCACTGCGTTGTAGTTCTCGGTCACGCCGGCGAGCGGCAGCGAGGTTGCGACCAAGGTCGGGGCAACGCGCAACTCGATTCCATTACGCTGTTTGCGTGCCACGGCGAGCAGCTTGATGCGGCAGCCCATGCGCTGGGCCGAGGCGATGTCCTCGGCGGTGATGTCCTCGATGCCCTCGATGCTGATGTCGGCGAAGTCGACCCGACCCATGAAGGCGATGCGGGCGAGGATCGCCAGCTTGTGTGCGGTGTCGTGGCCGTTGACGTCGAGTGTGGGGTCGGCTTCGGCATAGCCCAGGGCCTGGGCCCGTTCCAGAGCCTCGTCATAGCTCAGCCCCGCGACCTCCATCTGGTCGAGGATATAGTTGCAGGTGCCGTTGAGGATCGCGTGGATGGCGACGATCGAGTTCGCCGCAAGTCCATCTCGCAGGGCAGCGATCACCGGGATGCCGCCGGCCACTGCCGCCTCGAAGGCGATCGAGACACTATGTTTGCTAGCGATGGCAAACAATTCGTCGCCGTGCTCGGCCAGCAGGGCCTTGTTGGCGGTGACCACATGCTTGCCGGCGCTGAGCGAAGCGATGACCAGCTCGCGCGCGATCGTGGTTCCCGGAACCAGGTGGATCACGGTTTCGATCGCCGGGTCATCATTCACGGCTGTTACATCGCTGGCGAGTTGAGCGTCAGGCTTCTGGGACCGCGGACGCTCGAGGTCCGCGTCCACGATGGTCTTGACCACCAGATTCATGCCACAGCGCTCGGCCAGCAGTTGGCCGTCCTGCTCGAGTACGTCGAGAACGCCGCCGCCGACGGTTCCCCAGCCGACAAGGCCGATCACATGGTCGTTCATGGTACTGCTCCGTGCTGCTCCGCTGGAGATGGGTGTGCTGCGGTCCAGCTGCCGCCGGGCCCACGATGCTGCCGTCGCCGCGATGGCAAGCCCCGTCATGCGGTGTTTCACTTGAGAACGCGGCGACGCAGACGCAGAATCGGCCGCCACTGGGAGCCAGCCATGCGAACAGCGCAGACTGTCCTCGTCACCCTGGGCCTCGCCCTCTTCGCCGCTTGCGGCGGCAACGGTGGATCGGATGCCGACGCGCAGCTGAAGGTGTGGTACCACACCGGCAAACCGGCCGAGAAGGCCTGTATGGAGCGATTGGTCGCCGCCTACAACGCCAGGGAGCCGGCGGTGCCCGTGGAGCTGGTGTGCATCCCCGAGAAGAGCTACGACCAGAAGGTGGCGACGGCTGCGGCGAGCGGATCGCTGCCCGACGTGCTCGATCTCGACGGGCCCTACGTCGCCAGTTACGCCTGGCGCGGCATCCTGCGCCCACTCGACGGGCTGGTTCCGGCACCGGCGACCGCCGGCTTGCTGCCTTCGATCGCTGCCCAGGGCACCTGGCGCGGCAGCCTGTATGCCCTGGGCCAGTTCGATTCGGGTCTGGGCCTCTACTGCGACCGCAGCAAGCTCGCTGCGATCGATGCCCGCATCCCGGATTCGCCAGAGGATGCCTGGTCGTTGGAGGAGTTCGCACAGATCCTCGCTGACCTGGCCGCGAAGGACGCGGACGGCCAGGTGCTCGATCTCAAGCTCAACGACACCGGCACGGAATGGCCCAGCTATGCCTTCGGGCCGACCCTGGTCTCGGCCGGCGCCGATTGGGTCGAGCGTAGCGATCCGGTCCGCGCCACGGGAACCCTGGACTCTCCGCAGGCGGTGCGGGCGCTGACCACGATCAAGAGCTGGATCGCCGATGGGCTCGTCGATCCGAACACCGCCGATGACGCCTTCATCGAGCGCCGGGTGGCGATCTCCTGGGTGGGGCACTGGATGTACCCGGATTACAGGCAGGCGCTGGGCGACGATCTGGTGCTGGTGCCCCTGCCCGACTTCGGCCACGGCAGTCGCACGGGTCAGGGCTCCTGGTGCTGGGGGGTGACCCGGGCCTGCGAGCGCCCGGATGCCGCGGCTGCGTTCATCGCCTTCCTCCTGCGCGACGAGAGCATCGCTGCGATGTGCGCGGCCAACGGGGCGGTGCCGGCCAGCCGCGCGGTGATCGCCGATTCACCGGTCTACGGCCCGGAGGGCGACCTGCGGCTCTTCGCCACACAGCTGGCCACGATCGCCGTGCCCCGTCCGGTGACGCCGGCCTACCCGGTGATCACCAAGTCGCTCCACGCCGCCTATCATCGGATCATCAAGGGGGCCGATCCGGCCGTCGAGCTCGCCGAGGCCGCCGAGCGCATCGATCGCGAGGTCACGGCCAACCAGGGCTATCCGTGACCACGCCCGCCCCGGGCGATGCCGGGTGGAGCGACACGTGAGTCGCAGTGCACCCCGGGCGGTTCCGGGTGGGCTCGGCCGGCGTACCGCCGCGGCCTGGCTGTTGAGCACGCCGGCGCTGCTCGGTCTGGGTCTGTTCATCGCGCTGCCGTTCCTGGTCGCGGTCGTCCTCAGCTTCACCGACCATCGGCTCAATTCGCCCCTGTCCACCAGCTGGGTGTGGTGGAGCAACTACCGTGAGTTGTTCTGTGATCCCCACAGCCGGTTCTGGCCGGCTCTGCGCAATGTCGCCCTCTTCGCAGCCGTGGTGGTGCCGCTGCAGACGACCCTGGCGCTGTTCCTCGCACTGGCGCTCAATGCGCGCCTGCGGGCGATGCCGGTGTTCCGTGCATGCTTCTTCCTGCCGGTGGTCTATCCCATGGCCCTGGTCGCGGTGGTATGGCAGCTGATCTACGCTCCGGGGCCCGACGGCCTGCTCAACGGCCTGGTGCAGCGAATCAGCGGCGGGACCTGGCAGGCGGCGCCCTTCTGGTCCGTGCTCGACAGCCCCTGGACCGCGATGCCCGCGATCATGCTGCTCTCGCTCTGGCAGGGCCTGGGATTCCAGACCGTGATCCTGCTCGCTGCACTGCAGGGGGTGCCGGGCGAGCTCTACGAGGCCGCGGCCATCGATGGCGCTCGGGCCCGGGCCCGATTCTGGCACGTCACCGTGCCCCAGCTGCGCGGTGCGCTGGTGTTCACCGCACTGATCACCGGCATCCTGGCACTGCGTTTGTTCGACCAGCCACGGATCCTCACTCCGGGTGGTGGGCCCGGGCAGACCACGACCACGGTGATGCTCGAGATGGTCCGCGCCGCCTCGCCGCACGGTGGGTATCGCCTGGGGTACGCCGCCGCCCTGGCGGTGGTCTTCTTCGTCCTCGTCTGCGGCGTCACCCTGCTGCAGCTCGGCATCGCGCGCCTGCGCGCCCGGCGGGGCTGAGGATGGCCGCCCTGCGTTCGCCTTGGCATCGCGCTCTGGCGACCCTGTCGCTCGCCCTGGTGGCTTTTCTCTATATCACGCCGATCCTGTTCATGATCAGCGCCGGCTTCACTCCCGACAACCGGGTGCTTGCGGTGCGCGAGCGGGGCGTGCTCGGCTCGCTGCTGCCGGCCGCGCCGACCTTGGAGAACTATCACGACGTCTTTGCGCGGATGGACTTCTGGCTGTTCATGGGCAACAGCCTGATCGTGGTCGGCACCACCGTCCTGCTCGGCCTGTTCGTCAACAGCATGCTCGCCTTCGCGCTGGCCCGGCTGCGGTGGCGTGGGCGCAAGGCGGTGTTGCTCGCCGCCTTCGCCCTGTTGGTGATCCCTTTCGAGGCCATCGCCATCCCCCTGTTCTTCATGGCCTCTTGGGTCGGGATGGTCGACACCTACGCGGTGCAGATCGCGCCCTTCGTCGCCAACCCCTTCGCCATCATCCTGTTCTATACCTTTTTCCGCGAGTTGCCGCCGGAGCTCGATCAGGCGGCCAGGGTCGACGGCGCCTCGACCTGGACCATCTACTGGCGCATCGCGGTGCCGCTGGCCCGGCCCGCATTCGCCTCGGCCGGGATCCTGACCTTCCTCATCCAGTGGGGCGCCTATCTCTGGCCGTTGATGGTCACCATCGGCCCGGAGGTCCGACCCTTGCCAGTGGCCATCGGCGAGTTCCCCAACGAGCAGCCGGTCCAATGGGGTGACATCATGGCCTTCGCGACCTTGATGGTGGTCCCGGTGATGCTCGCATTCATCGTGTTCCAGCGCTGGTTCGTACGCGGCATCGCCGGCGCTGGCCTCAAGGGGTGACGGGACCTGAGAGAGCCGCGAACCAGTGTCGTCGCCGGAAACGCCAGCGCAGCTGGCGAGCGCCGACCGAGGCGCGTGGGGGGCGGAGCCGGTATCGCGAAGCGATAGCAGGCCCCGGTGGGGCCTGCGGCCGGCGGAG
>CAZTGE010000229.1:0-4754 GCA_964612995.1 uncultured candidatus Brocadiaceae bacterium
ATCAGGACATCACGCGCCCAAGGCGCCGTGTGTCAGAGGCGGCATTTTCAACAGTAGAGCGTCCTGGGGTTTCGCGGTGGCCATGGGCTCAACCTCGCCACGGCCGACGCCTATCTCCACGGCTGGGCCCGCTGCTGCGAGGACTGGCTGCGCTATCGCGGCTGGCTCGGGGGTCAGCCACGCCCCTGAGGCCGCCGGCGCCTCCGGTGGACCGGCGGGATCCGGGCTGGCCCGGATCCCGCATGAGCAACGTCGCGAAAAGTCGTAGCGTGCTGTCAATGCAGGGCTTCGCGATCGAGGCGAACCGGAGCGTAGCAGCGCTACGTGAGGATCCGCCGACCGAGCGAAGTCCTGTAGTGGCGGTGCGATACGGCTTTGCAGCAGTTGTCTCATGAGGGATGCGCTCTAGCATGCGCGCCGCATGCAGACCGCTGACCGCCGACTCGTGATCACCCTCAGCGCCCTGGCGGTGCTGCTGGTCGCGGCGGTGATCTGGCGCCTGCATGTCGGCGTCGGCACGTTGGCGCATGCGAGCACCGGCGGGATCATCTTCAACCTGCGGCTCGACGCGGTGCTGGTCGCGGCGCTGGTCGGGGCGGCACTGGCAGTCGGCGGGGTGCTGACCCAGGGGCTGTTCCGCAATCCGCTCGCGGCGCCGAGCATCATCGGCGTCGGCGCCGGGGCCACCCTCGGTGGCATGCTCGCGCTCGCCGGTTACGAGCTGGCCCTGCGCGGCGGCGCGCAGCTGCTGCCGGCGGAGCTGTTCCTGCCGCTGGGATGCATCTGCGGCGCACTCGCGGCACTGGGGGTGCTGTTGCTGACCATGCGCTACGCCCGCGACACGCTGACCGTGCTGCTGGCGGGGATCATCATGGGCATGTTCCTGACCTCGGTCGGATCCTTCGTCCGCGCGCTGCTGGCCGACAAGTGGGAGCTCTCGCGGGCGGTCATGACCTTCACCATGGGCGACATCTCCGGCACCGGCACGCGGCACATCCTGCTCGCGGCGCCGCTGGTCGCGGCCGGGCTGATCGCGGCGTTGTTGCTGGGGCGTCAGCTCGATCTGCTGCTCGCCGGCGAAGAGGAGGCGGCCGCGCTCGGGCTCAACGTGGCGGCGACGCGGTTCTGGGTCGTGGTCTGGACCGCATTGCTGGTCGCGGCCGCGGTCGCGGTCGGGGGCAACGTGGCCTTCGTCGGGCTGATGGTGCCCCATCTGGTGCGCAAGGCGGTGGGCACCAACCACCGCCGGCTGATCCCGGTCGCGGCACTCGCGGGCGCCGGTTTCGTCATCCTCTGCGACTGCGTCGCGGTCAGCCTCGGCGACGGCAGCGTGATCCCGGTGGGGGTGATCACCGGCCTGGTCGGCGCGCCCTTGTTCCTCTACCTGCTGGTGGGCCAGCGTCGCGCGGGGAGCTGGTCGTGAGCCAGGACCCGCCGCTGCTGCAGGCCGAGCACATCACGGTGCACGGCGACGGCCGCGAGATCGTCAGCGACTGCTCGCTGACGGTCCGCGCCGGCGAGGTGCTGGCGATCCTCGGCCCCAACGGCGCCGGCAAGACGACCCTGCTCAAGGCAGTGCTCGGGCTGGTCCGCTCCGCTCTCGGGCGCGTACGCGCCGGCGGGCGCGACCTGCTGCGCCTGCCGGCCGACGCGCGGGCGCGGCTGGTCGCCTACGTGCCGCAGCGCTCTGGCCTGCAGGCGGCCTTGAGCGTGCGCGAGGTGGTGGCGATGGGGCGCTACGCCCACGGCGGCCTGCGCTTCGGGCTCAACGCCGCCGACCGGTTGGCGATCGACCAGGCCCTGGCGACCACCGACGCCACCGCGCTCGCCGGGCGCACCTTCGCCACCCTCTCCGGCGGCGAGCAGGCACGCGTGCTCATCGCCCGCGCGCTGGCGACCGAGGCGCAGGTGATCCTGCTCGACGAACCGACGGCCAGCCTCGACATCCCCCACGCGATCGACAGCCTGCGCTGCCTGCGGCGCCTCGCCGCCGCGGGCAAGGGCATCGGCATCGTGCTCCACGACCTCAACCAGGCGCGGGAGTGGACCGACCGCTGCCTGGTCATGCATCACGGCCGCATCGCCGAGAGCGGCCCTACCGGCGGGGTGATCACCGATGCCAACATCGCGCCGATCTGGGGCGTGAACCTGATCCCGGGCGCCGCCTTCGGCTACCGTCGCATCGCAACGGAGCACAGCGATGCGTAGGACGGCCCATCTCGGTCTGGCGCTACTCGCACTCGGCGCGGTGCTCGCATCGGCCCTGTTGGTCGCCGGCCACCGCGAGGACCGGCCGCCGCGCGCCACAGTGCCGCTGGTCGGTGGTCCCGATCCGCAACCGGCCGCGGCGACAACGACGGTCCGCGACGCCAGCGGCGCCCCGGCGCCGGTGCGCGCCTACCGCCGTATCTGCAGCGTCTCGACCATCGCCGACGCTGTCCTGCCCGATCTGGTCCACATCGACCGCATCGTCTCGGTCCACCGGCATTTCGCCGAGCACCATCCGCTCGCGTTCCGTACCGCGGGCAAGCTGCAGGTCGACAGCGCCAAAGAGCTCGAACGCATCGTCGCGCTCGAACCGGACATCGTCTTCGTCAGCTCCTTCGGCGGACAGCTGGCCCACCTCGAACGCCTGCGCGAGAACGGGGTCACCGTGTTCGACCTCGGCGAGATGCGCGGCCTGCGCACCCTGCTCGACGACATCCGCGACATCGGCGCGGTGCTCGCGGTCCCCGAGCGGGGCCGAGCGCTCGCCGCGGCACTGCACCGGCGGATGGTCCAGGTCGCGGCGCACATCCCGCTCGCCGAACGCCGCCGCGGCATCTACCTCAACACCCTCGGCGGGCAGCTGATCGGGGGGACGGCGGGGTCGAGCTTCCACGACGTGATCAGCGCCGCCGGGCTGATCGATATCGCGGCCGAGACCGGGAGCTTCTCCCCCTGGCCGCAGTACACCGTGGAGCAGGTGATCGCGCTCGACCCGGAGGTGATCGTGACCGCGACCGGCAAGGGCGCGGCGCTGCGCGAACGACCCGGGCTGGCGAACCTGCGTGCGCTGCGTGATCCCGATGGGGTGGTCGAGCTGCCGCACCAGCGGCTCCAAGACGCCGGGCCGGGCATGCTGCGCAGCGCCGAGCTGCTCCACGACCGGCTCTATCCCGACCGCCGCGCACCGAGCACCCTGGCGCCAGTGCAGAGGCGCGCGCTCGACGACGCCGCGGAGGAGCGGCCATGAGCCAAGGCCAAGGCGTCCACGGACTGTTCATCGCCCACACCGGCGCGGGCAAGGGCAAGACCACCGCCGCCATGGGCCTGGCCATGCGCCAGCTCGCACACGGCCGGCGGGTGGCGATCGTCCACTTCGTCAAGGATCCCGACGCCTTCGCCTATGGCGATTGCCGTTTTTTCTCGCGCCTCGCCGAACAAGGCCTGCCGGTGCGCACGATCATGCTCGGTGCCGGCTACACCTGGCGGCCTGCGGCGCAGGAACGCAACCGCCAGCTCGCGGCCGAGGCCTGGGCCGTGGCTGCGGCTGCGATCGCCGACCCGTCGGTCGACATGGTCGTGTGCGACGAGCTGCACATCGCGCTGCACCACGGCTTTCTCGACCAGGAGCCGGTGCTCGCGGCCATCGTCGCACGGCCCGGGCACACCCACGTGGTCAGCACCGGCCGCGACGCGTCTGCGGCGCTGATCGCCGCGGCCGATCTGGTCACGGAGTTCGCGCCGGTCAAGCACCCCTTCGCCGCCGGCGTGCAGGCCCAGGCCGGCATCGAGTACTGAGCCGGCGACAGCTCGCGACTCACGCGCGGCGCGCCGCCACGTATTCCGGAATGCAGCCGAGGCGTCGAGGCCGGAGCGGAGGAGGAGCCCATGCGCGTACTGTATACAATGCTGACGCTGGCGGTGGCGCTGTGCTCCGTGGCCGGCGCCGCCGAGCCGCCGGTGGCCACGGCCGCGACCGAGGTGCGCCCGGTGGTCGTCGGCAGCCGGCTACCCGCCGCGAAGGTCCACAACGCCACCGGCGAAGCGCTGACGCTCGCCGAGGCGGCCGGCGACGGCAAAGTGGCGCTGATCGTCTACCGCGGCGGCTGGTGCCCGATCTGCACCAGGCACTTCGCCGCGCTGGGCCAGGCGCGCACGGAGCTGGAGGATGCCGGCTGGCGCTTCCTGGCGCTGAGCCCCGACCGGCCGGCGGTGATCGCCGAGGCGATGGCGGCCGGCGGCGCGGAGGCGATTCCCCGGCTGAGCGACAGCGATGTCAGCGCCATCCGCGCGCTCGGCCTCGCCTTCCGGCTCGACGCGCCGACCCTGCGCCGCTACGCGGACTACGACATCGACGTGGCCGCGGCGAGCGGGCAGGACCACCACATCCTGCCGGTCCCGGCGGTGCTGTTGGTGGTCGATGGCGAGATCCGTTTCCTCCACGCCGACGCCGACTACCGCCGGCGGCTCGACGCCGGCCTGCTGCGCTCCGCGGTGTCGATGATCGCGAGCGCTGACGCCGACAACGATGAAGACTGAGGCTCCTATCAAAGGGGGCGCTGCCCCCTCGCGCCTTCGGCGCACACCCCCTCGCGCCTCGGTCGTCACTCGCCAGCTGCGCTGGCGTTTTCGGCGGCGCTACGCGCCATTTTCGCCGAAAACCGTTCCTCTGTCGGCCGGTCGCCCAGCCAAGCCTGGCTGGGCTCCGGACGCTGCGGATGTACGGTTCTGGCGCTTTGAGGGCGCCGTCAAGACTGAGGCTTCCTTCA
>CAZTGE010000230.1:0-4720 GCA_964612995.1 uncultured candidatus Brocadiaceae bacterium
TCGCCTGCGGCGATACCCGCTTCGCCCACCACTCGGCGCCAGACCCCATCGCGTAGGATGGGGCCCCGAAAAAGGCCGAGGTAACCACTCGTGCCCGATGGGCCTGAGTGGTTTACTTCTCTACTTTGATCCGCGCCACCGGCTTGGGCGCGATGCGCCTGCCGCGCGCGCTGACCCCGGAGAAATCGACCTCACCGAGATCGAAATCACACGAGGTCACCCGTTGCCGCTTGGCCTTGACGAACTCGCAGTGCAGCGTGGCGTCGCTGTCGTCGGGAATCAGCTGGGCGATCTTGCCCGCGCGTCCCTTGATCAGCTCGTATTCGCGATTGTTGATGAAGCGGAGGATGTGGACCTTCTTGGCGTAGGCGATGCGCTGCGCGTCGCGGTAGATCACGGTGAACCGCGCGCCGGCCTCCGGATCGAACAACGCGAAATGGATCGCGCGCGCGGGCAGCAGCTGCTTGTCGATCGGCCCGGTGATGCGGAAGGTCCCGTCTTCGCAGATCACCAGCAGCTTGTCGAAATCGCTCATGTTCACGCTGGCATCATTGCCGCGCACCTGCGTGCCGAAGAACCCGCTGGACTTGTCGTAATTGACCTTGTGGTGCGCACGCGCGACCTCGCGGATGTCGACCGTCTCGAAGGCGGTGATCTCGGTCCGCCGTGGGTGGTCGGGACCGTACTTCTCGAGCAGTCCGGAGAGATAGGCGATCGTCGTCTTGGTCAGTCGCCGCAGCTTGCCACGGACCTGCGTGATCGCGCGTACGATGTCATCGATGTCGCGGCGGTTCTTGTCGATGTCGTACTGCGAGATCCGGCGGATGCGGATCTCGAGCAAGCGGTTGACGTCGTCATCGGTCATCGCACGGATGAACAGATGGGTGAACGGCTCCATGCCCGCGTAGACCGCGGCCGTGACCCCGGCCTGGGTGGTCTGTTCCTCGATGCGCTTGTAGACGCGGTTTTCGATGAAGATCTGCTCGAGCGTCAGCCAGTGGTGCTTCTGCTCCAACTGCTCGAGTTCCCATTCGAGTTCGGCCTTGATCTGCTTGCGCAGCCGCAGGGTGGATTCGTAGAGCAGATCGGAGACGGTGGTCTCCCACGGCCGGCCCTCACGGATGACCGTGATGTTCGAGGAGATGCTCAACTCGCAGTCGGTGTAGGCGTACAGCTGGGGGATGACCTCGTCGGCGTAGACCCCGCGGGCGAGCTGGACCTCGATCTCGACCCGATCGGTGGTGTAGTCGTTGATCGAACCGATCTTGACCGTGCCCTTCTGCGCGGCGACCTCCATCGAGGCGATCAGCCCTTCGGTGGTCGTGCCGTACGGCACCTCGCGAATGACGACCCGCTTGTCCCCCTCGGGCTCGATCCGCGCCCGGACCCGGATCCGTCCGCGCCCGGCGTCGTAATCGCTGGCGTCCATCAGACCGCCCTGGATGAAGTCGGGCAGCAGCTCGACCGTGCGGTTCTCCAGCAGGTCGATCTGCGCCTGCAGCAACTCGCAGAAATTGTGCGGCAGGATCTTGGTCGCCATGCCCACGGCGATGCCATCGATGCCCAGCAGCAGGGTCACCGGCAACTTGGCCGGCAGGAACTCGGCCTCCTTCTTCCGCCCGTCGTAGCTCGGCTGCCATTGCGTCAGGTTCCGGTTGAACAGGGTTTCGCGCGCCAGCGGCGTCAGGCGGCACTCGATGTACCGCGCGGCGGCGGCGCGATCGCCGGTGATCACGTTGCCGAAGTTCCCCTGGCGCTCGATGAAGTACTCCTTGTTGGCCATCACCACCAGCGCCTCGAAGATCGAGGCGTCGCCGTGCGGATGGAGCTTCATCGTCTCCCCGACCACGTTGGCCACCTTGTGGAACTTGCCGTCGTCGACCTCCCACAAGGTCTGGAGGATGCGTCGCTGCACCGGCTTGCAGCCATCGCGATAATCGGGGATCGCCCGGTCGACGATGACATAACTGGCGTATTCCAGGAAATTCCGGCGCATCAAGGGATCGAGCGTTGTCGGACTCATGCGAGCGTCTGCCTCCTCAGGCGATGTCGGCGATCAGGTTGTCGATGATGAACTGCTTGCGCGCGGGGGTGTTCTTGCCCATGAAGAAATCGAGGCTCTGCTCCACCACGCTCATGCTGGCGAAGACCACCGGCTCGAGGCGGATGTCCTCGCCGATGAACTGCTTGAACTCGCGCGGGCTGATCTCGCCCAGCCCCTTGAAGCGCGTGACCTCCGCGCCCTTGATCGCCGCGAGCGCCTCGTCGCGCTCCTCTTCGGTATAGCAATAACGCGTCTGCTGCTTGTTGCGCACGCGGAACAGCGGCGTCTCGAGAATGAACACGTGACCGCTGGTGACCAGCTCCTCGAAATAGCGCAGGAAATAGCAGATCAACAGGTTGCGGATGTGCATCCCATCGACGTCAGCGTCGGTGGCGATGACCACCTTCTGGTAGCGCAGCTGTTCGACATCGTCCTCGATGCCCAACGCACGCATGATGTTGTACAGTTCCTCGTTCTTGTAGATCGCATCGCGCTTGAGGCCATAGCAGTTGAGCGGCTTGCCCTTGAGTTTGAAGATCGCCTGCGTCTCCACGTCACGCGCCTGGACCATCGCCCCGCCCGCCGAATCACCCTCGGTGATGAAGATCAGGCTCTCCTCGCCACGCCGGTGGCGGTCGCCGCGATGGTACTTGCAGTCGATCAGCTTGGGAATGCGGATGGCGATCCGCTTGGCCCGCTCGCGCGCCTGTTTCTTGACCGCCGACAGTTCCTTGCGCAGCTTCTCGTTGGCCTTGATCTTCTCCACCAGTCGCCCGGCTGCGTCCTTGTTCTGGTGCAGCCACTTGATCAGCGCCTCGCGCACCTGGGGCACGATCCAGGAACGGACATCGGTCGAACCGAGTTTGTTCTTGGTCTGCGACTCGAACACCGGGTCCTTCATCTTGATCGCCACCGTGCCCACCAGGCCGTCGCGGACATCCTCGCCGGCGAATGGCCGCCCTGCGAAATCGTTGACCGCCTTGAGCACGCCCTCGCGGAAGGCGCTCTGGTGTGTCCCGCCGTCGTTGGTGTATTGGCCGTTGACGAAACTGAGGTAGTTCTCGCCGTAGCTGGTGGTGTGGGTCAGCGCGAATTCGAGCTTCTCGCTGGAGTGATGGCAGATGTCGTAGAGCGGGACGGTATCGCCGAGTTCCTCCTGCAGCAGATCGCGCAGGCCGCCCTTGGACAGGAAGCGGGTGCCGTTGTAGACCAGGGTCAGGCCGGTGTTCAGGTAGGCATAGTAGCGCATCCGACGTTCGATGTACTCGTCGTTCCAGGAGAACTTCTTGAAGATCTCCGGGTCGGGGCGGAACCGGACCAGCGTGCCGTCGGGTTCCCTGGTCTTGCCCGACCGTTCCTCGAGCAGTTTGCCCTGCGCGAACGCGGCGCGCCTGTACTTGCCCGCGCGATGCGATACGGCCTCGAAATGCTCGGAGAGCGCGTTGACCGCCTTGGTGCCGACGCCGTTGAGCCCGACCGAGAACTGGAACACGTCGTCGTTGTACTTGCCGCCGGTGTTGATCTTCGCGACGCAATCGACCAACTTGCCCAGGGGAATGCCGCGTCCGAAATCGCGTACTGACACCCCCGCCTCGTCGCGGCTGACCTCGATGCGTTTGCCGGCGCCCATGATGAACTCGTCGATCGCGTTGTCGACGACCTCCTTGACCATGATGTAGATGCCGTCGTTGGGGTTGCTGCCGTTGCCCAGACGACCGAGGTACATGCCCGTGCGCAGGCGGATGTGCTCGAGCGGATCCAGGCTCTTGATCGCCTTCTCATCGTACGCGGCCTTCGCCTTCGCCATCGAACAGCACTCCTTCCCGGTCCCCGGCACGCATGCGGTCCATGTGATCCCACCGCATATGGGGCCTCTACAGCACGAAGCACACAATCTAGCGTGTTTTTCACCTACGCAACGGTCGCTCGGCCCGCTGCCGGCCCGGCCGCACCGGTGGCCAGGCAGCGCTTGGCACGGTACCTGCGTCTGACACACCGACCGGCTGCTTCGTTGGCCGGCGTGTCGAGGAGCTCGCCATGACCAGTCACAGCCTGCCATCCACCGCACCCGGCCTGCCCACGACCCGCCGCATCAGCCTGGCACCCGACGGCACCTGCGACCATGATCTGCCCGACCGGGCCCCGCGAACCGTCATCCTCGACCTGGTCCAGGGCTGGGACGGCAACCCCCATCTCATCTCCCGGCTGATCGAACTGCTCGTGCGTTACCGCCGTATCGGCGCCGCACGCGTGGCCCTGCGCAACGTGCCCCGACAGCTCTGGTGGGTCCTCCGCCGCCACCAGCTCGACATGCTCTTCATCGTCGATCCAGACCCCGAGCCCACGCGCGCCTGCTGAGCAACGCCAGCCGTAACGCGGGCGCCGCCCGCACCCCAAGGGGCATTGTAGCGGGCGGCGCCCGCGAGGCATTTTGTTGGGGGCCCGCTCTGCGCTGCGCGCAGTCGCCCCCCCCGCTACGCCCCTACGCTCAGCGCCCACCTGACCGGCCAACGCACAAGCAACCCGGTTCCAGGCCCCCGTGTCGCCAGAACCGACAGCCATGAGGCTCCTGATCAGAGAGGGCGCTGCCCCCTCGCGCCTTCGGCGCGTACCCCCCACGTGCCTCTGTCGTCGCTCGCCAGCTGCGCTGGCGTTTTCGGCGGCCCTGCGGGCCAT
>CAZTGE010000231.1:0-4607 GCA_964612995.1 uncultured candidatus Brocadiaceae bacterium
CATGAAGCGATCCATTCTGAGCGTCAGTGCCCTGGGCCTGCTCATCATCCTCGCGGCCGTCGCAGTCCGTACGGGCTTCGACCACGAGGATGCAGACCGGCCGGATCACGCCCCGGGCCCGGCCGCGCCTGCCGCGACGCGGCCCATGGGCGCTGACCAGACCCGCGCACCGACGATGGAACCGCAGGACCGCCAGACGTCGAGGACGCCTGCCCGGCGGCAAGCTGCCGACACCGACGATAGGCCCTGGACCGACGTCGGGCCGCTCGCGGCGAGCAGCTACCCGCCGCTCAGGCTGCCACGGCTGCCGGCCGCAAGCGACGCGTCAGCCCAGGCGCCGGATGGCGGAGTCCGCGAGGTCCACGACGAGGTCATCGCCGGTCTGCACCAGCAGCGTGACGATGGTCGCGAGCAGCGGCGCGTGTGGCTGGTGCGGCGAGCTGACTTCAAATACCCGCTCATCCGGGTCGTCGAAGTCGACGGCCGGCGGCATGAGATGGTCGCCGACCATCTCATGGTCAGGCCCGCGCCGGGCCGCAGTGCCGAGGACCTGCGCTCCGCCGGGCTGGGTGTGCGCAAGGTGTTGCCGTTGACCGGCACGGTGCTGGTGGAGATCCCGGCCGAGGACCCGGCCGACCTCGACGCGGCGGCGACCCGACTGGCCGCGCTGCCCCAGATCGCCGGAGTCGACAACGATTACGTCGTCCAGCCGTTGATCGAGCCCGACGATCCCCGCTACACCGACGGCAGCCTGTGGGGCCTGCACAATACCGGCCAGGACGACGGCACCGAAGACGCCGACATCGACGCTCCCGAGGCCTGGGACATCACCACCGGCAGTGAGGAGGTCCTCATCGGCGTGATCGACACCGGCATCCAGATCGACCACCCGGATCTGGAGGCGAACATCTGGACCAATCCCGGCGAGATCGCCGGCAACGGCATCGACGACGACGGCAACGGCTACATCGACGACGTCCACGGCTGGGATTTCATCGACGAGGACAACGATCCGCAAGACGACCACAGTCACGGCACCCACGTCGCCGGCACCATCGGCGCCAGCGGCGACGACGGCGTGGACCTGGTCGGGGTCGCGTGGACGGTACGGATGATGGCCCTGAAATTCATGGGGCCCAAGGGCGGGCTGACCAGCGACGCCGTCGAGGCGGTGGCCTACGCCACCGAGATGGGCGCCATGGCGACCAACAACTCCTGGGGCGGCGGCGGCTACAACCAGACCTTGTATGACACCATCGGCGACGCCGGTGAGGCCGGTAGCCTGTTCGTCGCCGCGGCTGGCAACAGCGGTGGCGACTCGGATGCCAAGGGCCTGTATCCGGCCGCCTACGACCACGATTGCATCATCTCGGTGGCGGCCAGCGACCGCGACGACGAGCTGGCCAGCTTCTCCAATTACGGCGCCACCACCGTCGACCTCGCGGCGCCGGGCGCGGCCATCCTGTCGAGCACGCCGACCGACGACTACGCCACCTGGAACGGCACCTCGATGGCGACCCCGCACGTCACCGGAACCGCCGCCCTGCTCAAGTCGCTGGATACCCAGATGCCGATGGACATCTGCAAGCGCCTGCTGCTCGACAACGTCGATGTGATCGCCGATTTCGACGGGCTGATGACCACCGGTGGGCGCCTCAACGCCCACGCCGCGTTGCAGGCGGTGATCCAGGATCCCTTCCTCGGCATCGCCTGGGTCGCCATCGACGACGATGACGAGGACGACAGCGCCGGCAACGGCAACGGTTTCATCGAACCCGGCGAGACCATCGGCATCGCGGTCGACATCGCCAACTTCGGTGACGATGCGCTGACCGGTCTGGAAGTCACGACCAGCGTCACGGACGACTACGTGACGGTGACCCGAGCAGAGCACCTCCACGGGGAACTGGCGGCGCATGGACGCGTGACCATCGACGAGGCGGGACTGCTCGCCATCGACGCCGACTGTCCGAACCACCACGAATTCACGCTCACCGTGACGGTCGCATGCGCTGCCGGATCCCTGGTGATCGACAAGACCCTGGAAGTCTACCATCCGCGGGTGTTCTCCGGCGTGGTGCGCCTCGACGGCGACCCCTATCCCGAAGCCACGGTATACTACGATGGCGCGGACGGCGCGCTCTCCGGCGAGGTGGTGGTCGACAGCGAGGGAGCCTTTGCCCTCAGCCTGCCCGACGTGGTGTTGGCGGTCTACGCCGATCACGACGATGCCAACGCGCTCACTGCCAGCCAGGACTTCGCGGAGGGCGACAGCACCGAGGATCTGACCTTCGACTTCATCACCGCGACGATATCCGGCACGGTCACCGACAAGGCGACCGGCGATGTGCTCGACGACGTCTCCGTCAGCGCCTACGACTGGACCACCGAGGGCAGCAAGGCCGACTATCTGAGCGACGTCAGCGACGCGGATGGCGCGTACAGCCTGGAGATGATCGTCGGCGAGGAATGGGTCGGGAGTTGGCGTGTGGGCGCCGCGCACAACGACCGCCGGCTCAATTACCTGCAATACTTCTCCGATAGCACCATCGCGGCGCCGCCTGATGCCACCCACGACATCAGCCTGGACCGCATCGGCATCGCCTTCGAAGAGGACTTTCTCACCATCCCAGTCGTGGCCGGCGAAACGCGCGAGGTCGAAATCGACCTGAGCAACGTCGGATCGGTGGCAACCACCTTCCTCGCCGCGCCCGAATTGACCCCCTACCGCCTCGAAGCGTCCTACGCCGGCGATCCGCTGCCCACCACCTGGACCAGCATCGCCGACAGCGGCACCGCCAGGCACGCGGCCTTCCGCGGCGATGACGGGGTGCACACCCTGGAGGTCGCACTGCCCTTCACGGTGCCCTTCTTCGGTCGCGATCAGGACACCATCTACATCAATGAGAACGGCTACATCACCTTCGACCCGATGAGCGAGGACGAGGTCGCGGCCAACACCTTCGACATGCCCAACTTCTTCCGCCCGACCTCCTGCGTGTCCTTCGTCAATTCCTGGCTCACCCTCGCCGACAAGGGCTCGCTCTATACCGAGCAGATCGACGACGACACCTTCGTCATCGAGTTCAACCGCGTGCCCAGCACCACCGACGATTCGGACCTGACCACGGCCCAACTCCATCTGAAGCGCAACGGCGATTGTCTGATGCAGTGGCAACGGCTCGACGACGTGATCTGGCTGTCGGTCGGTCTGCAGGACCAATCCTGCATGCAGGGCGCGACCCTGTTCTACAACACCGACGACACCTCGCGGACCTATCTGCGCGACGCCACCGGTCGCATCGTCTATCTGCCCGGCGAAAACGACCATTCGCAGACCTGGGCCCGGGTCGATCCCCAGGACGGCAGCCTGGCGGTGGGAGCGACGACCACGCTCACCGTCACCGTCGACGCCACCCACCTGGAAGCGGGCAGCTATGATACGCGCCTGCGGGCACGCGCGATCGAGGACTTCAGCAGTCCCGTCTACGAGTACATCGCCATTCCCCTGCGCATGCAGGTGATCGAGGCCCTCGGCGCCCCGGTGGCGCATGCGGGTGACGACGGCCGCGCCGTGGTCGGCCAGACCGGCCAGCTCGACGCGGAGCGATCGGTACCAGCCGCAGAGGGCGACACCCTCAGCTACCAGTGGCGCCAGGTCGACGGCCCGATCGCCGTCGCCCTGCAGGATGCCGGGCAGCGCGCCGCCACCTTCACCACCCCGCGGCACCTGCGGGCCATCGGCGATTACACCTTCGAGGTCGCCGTCAGCGATGGCACGACCACCAGCACGGACACCGTGGTGGTCACGGTGGTCGGTGAGAACGTCGCCCTCGGCAGCGCGGTGCAATCCAATCAGACCAGGTTCCTGGGTGACAACACCCCCGCCAATATCGTCGATGGTCACAAGCGACCGGCCCCCAAGACCCATCCCGAGTGCACCTGGCTCTACTGCATGGAGCGGTATCGGCCCGAAGGCGCCGATGACATCATCCTCGACATCGACCTCGGTCGCCCGTGCACCCTGCACGAGTACGGCATGCTGCTCTACGGCGGTCACTGGGCACGCCTGCGCCTCGAGTACCGCGACGACGACGGATGGACCACTCTGGTGCACAAGGTGCTGCCCGATACCGATGCGCTGCCGCGCGAAGTCCCCGATCACCTGCCGGTGCAGGAGTGGGTGCGTTTCGACTTCGAGCAGGTGGAAGCGCAGTTCCTGCGCATCCGCTGGGAGGATCCGGACGACAACCGCACCTGGTGGCTGGTCGAGACCGAGCTGCGCGGCCTGCCGCTGGAGGTGGCCGAGGGACGCTGCCTGCAGATCGACCTCACCGGAGGCGAGGATCTGCCGGCGGTGCTGCTCCAGGTCCAGCCCGACGATCTGCCGATGAGCCAGACCCCAGACGGAGACCACGAACTCGATGGCCTGCATCCGCAGGTCGACCACACGGTCGAGATCGAGACGGTCGACGGCGAGGGCTGAAAGGCACACTGCAGGCGGGACCGAGCCGCCTGCCACCATGCCGGTCCATGGTCAGGAGGTCCGTGTCATAGCGCGGGCGCCGCCCGCACCCCAAGGGGCATTGTAGCGGGCGGCGCCCGCG
>CAZTGE010000232.1:0-4567 GCA_964612995.1 uncultured candidatus Brocadiaceae bacterium
ATGTTGTGACCCCGTCATCCCGAGCTTTGAGCGGCCCTGATGCTCCTCGGGTTGTCCCGCTTGAACATCCACACGCTCCGGTAGCATGCGAAATACCTGGAGGCCAATGTGATCATGCGCACCTCGTACGTGGCATCCCTCTGCTTGCCGTTGCTGCTCGCAGCCGCCCACCCGCTCGCCCTGCCCGCTGCGGAGGGATCCGCCACCTTCCGCCTGGGGCCCGGCCGCAACGGCGTGGCCGCCGATGGCGTGAGCCTGCGGGCCGACTACCCGGCCGATCTGGCTCCGCTGTGGACCAGTGACGGTCCGGGAGGGGCCAAGGGCATGGGCGCCGCCAGCCCGACCGTGGCCGAGGGCAAGGTTTTCGTCTACGCCACCGATCCGGAGGACAAGGGCGCCCACGAGCAGGTCCACTGCCTGGATGCCGCCACCGGCGAACGCCTGTGGCTGAAGACCTTCCCCGGCAAGCCGAGTTCCTACGGCAGCCACAGCACCCCGGCCGTCGGCGGTGGCCGGGTCTACGTCGGTGGAAAGGGCACGCTCTGGTGTCTGGACGCGCAGAACGGCGACGTGCTCTGGGAGCAGGATTCCGCCGGGCCGGGGGCCTCCTCGCCGCTGCTGGTCGATAACATGGTGGTCTGCGGCAACCGGGGCACCCGCGCCTTCGATGCCGCCAGCGGCCGGCCGCTCTGGGAGGTGGAGGGCGCCACGGAGACCCACTCACCCGCCGCCTGGATCCACGACGGCACCACCGCCATCATCGCCACCATCTTTCGCAAGAAGGCAAACAGCCAGCTCCAGTGCATCGACGCCGCCAGCGGCAAGACGGTCTGGACCGTCGAGCTCGACAGCGGGTTGAAGTACACCACCCCGGCCATCTCCGGCGACCTGCTGGCGGTGGCCGGGGGCAACGAGCTGAGCGTCCTGCGGCTCGCCCCCGACGGCGCCACCGTGATCGCCCAGACCAAGGACGGGGGCGGCCGTGGTTCGGCGCCCATCGTCCACGGCCGGTCGGTCATCGCCAGCCGCAAGGGCGGTTGCGTCCGCTACGAGGTCACCGATGACGAGCTGCAGCAGAGCTGGCAGAGCAAGGCGACGATCCGCGACGGATCCTCCTCGCCGATCCTGGCCGACGGCAAGATCTTCGGCCTCGCCGGGCTCGACCACAAGCAGTACGACAAGAAGGCGCGGACCTTCAGCTACCCGATCTACTACACCCGGGTGGTCGTCGTCGATGCGGCGACCGGCGAGGAGCTGGGCACCTTCGGCGAGAAGCTCGGGATCATCATGGTTTCGCCGGTGATCGCCGAGGGCAGACTCTACGTCCGCGGTCCGCACGGGATCACCTGCTGGGATCTGGCCAGGAAGTGAAGCGCGGGAGTAACCACTCAGGCCCATCGGGCATGAGTGGTTACCAGCCATATTCGGGGCTCCATCGTACGCGATGGGGTCTGGCGTCGAGTGGTGGTAGGCGGATACGTTTCGGCGTAGCCGATCCGCCCACGCCTGAATCTGCAGGCAGATTCAGGCGAACCACGACAAAGCCAGGGGGGGGCAGGTCCTCATGCAGTGAGGACCGTAGAGGCGAAGCTCCTGAGTAGTTACGATCGTTCAAGGTTTCGGCCCACGACGTGCACAGCGTAGTTGTGACGCGGTGCGGCCGGTATGCCGTCGGATCAGTCGGCTGAGGTGCGGCACGCTGCTGATGCCCACCCGTTCGGAGATGACTCCCAGCGGGAGATCCGTGCCGCTGAGCAGCGCCAGGGCGTGCTCGAGACGGATCCGGGTCAGGGCCCGACCGATCGTTTCGCCCGTCTCGGCCTTGAACCGGCGGGCCAGATGACCGGAGCTCAGGCCGAAATTCCCGGCCAGATCGGCCAGGGTGATGGGATGGCCATGGTCCTGGACCATGGCCGCGAGCACGCGTTCGGCCAGGGTGGTGGTCGCCCCGCCTTCCTGCAGCGCGAGCACCTGGTCGAGAAGCGGCTGCAGCAGGTGCGTCAGGCGCCGCTCGCGTTCGACGCTGTCCGGCTGGGCGGTGAGTTCCTCGAGCCAACGCAGGAGGACCAGGACGCGACCATCGTGGTCCTCCAGTGGGCCGATGGCCGTCTCGATGCGCTGGTTCGAATCGTGCCACTGCAGGACGTAGCACGTCGTCTGCCGGTCCGGTCGGACCTGCAGGCGATGCTCCACGCCGTAGCCGATGAGCAGCATCTGGCCCGGGCCGAGCCGATAGACGGTGTCGGCCACCTGCAGCTGATAACCGGGGCTGAGGACGTAGATCAGCTCGTTGGCCTCGTGCCGCTGCGCACCAAGAGAGATCGAGTGGAGCGAATGGTTGACGAGCGATATGCGAATGAGTCGGTCCATGACGGCAATGTCATTCTAAAGCAATGAATGTTCCTTTCCAGCAACAACGCCCGGCGCAGTCACGTCTATCACCTCGTACAATTTGCGCGCCTGCGTGGGGTCCCCCGTGCAGTCGCATACTCGCTGGAGACGACATGCGTTCATACCACCTCGTGTTGTGCCTGACCATCCTCGCCCTCTTATGCACCGGCCAGGGCCCGGCCGCCGAACACCCGCCGGTGGGTTTCCGTGGCGACGGTAGCGGCGTGTTCCCGGAGGACTGCACGCCGGTCACCGAGTGGAACTGGACCGAGCGAAAGAACATCGCGTGGGTCAAGGACTTCGGGATCACCGCCAACGTCGGCAACAACTCCTCGCCGATCGTCGCCGGCGGCAAGGTCTTCTGCGTCACCGAGCCCACGCCCGAGTCGCTCGGGCCGATCCTCTACTGCCTCGATCCCGCCGATGGCGCCATCTTGTGGCAGGCTGACTGCCACCACGTCGATCTGCTGCCCGCATCGGTGCAGCAGGAGGTGGCCGCGGCGCTCAAGGCCTATCACGCCTTCAATCCCAAATACGACAAGATCTCCCATGATTACCGCCGGGCGATGAAGGGTCTGCCCAACCCCGAGGCCGTCGCCGCGCTCGCCGCCGCCAAGGCCGCCGGCGAGGAGCTCGGTCTGGTAAACATCCCAGGCACCACCGCCGAGGGCGAGATCGACGGCCGGGCCCGCAGCATCGAGGGGAGCTGGCACGGCGGCGCCTACGAACCGCCTCCGATCAAGGCGGCGAAGAAGGCGCTCAAGGACGTCGGCTACTTCTGGCGGGTGGACCCGTGGATCCAGTCGGGCCTGGGGGCGATCGGCTACGCGCCCTGCACGCCGTGCAGCGATGGCGAGCGGGTCTACGTCGCCACCGCCTTCTACGACATCTTCTGCTACGACATGGACGGCAACCTGGTCTGGAAGGTCTACGTGCCGCACGATGAGCTCAACAAAGGCGGCAACTTCCGCGCCAGTTTCTTCCCCTCGCCGATGCTCTACGGCGATCTCTTGATCCGCTACTGGGCCAACGACAGCGTGGTCGAAAACGGCATGAGCGTGCGCGCCTACGACAAACGAACCGGCCGAGAGGTGTGGCGGGCCGGCAAGGGCGGGGTCTCGCCCTATGCCCTCGGCACGCCGCTGCGCATGGAGATCGACGGCGTGCGCCTGCTCTATCTGTCTGATGGCCGGGTGCTCCGCCTGGAGGACGGCAAACAGGTGGCCGACGGCATGGGCTTCGCCGCCCACGGCAGCCCCGATGCGGTGCACGGCAACCTCGTCTTCGCCAGCTGCGGCCAGGAGGGAGGCGGCTACGGCGGTGAGAAGGCCCGCGACCTGCCGAGCAACACGGTGCTCGGCTATCGTCTCAGCTGGACCAGCGACGCGCACGAAGTGCTGGAGGTCGAGGAGCTCTGGCGTGGCAATTACGGCCGCCGACCCCTCTACTACCAGGACCGCCTGTTCGCCCTGGGAAAAGAATTCCATGTCATCGATCCGCAGACGGGCGAGGCCGCCTTCAGCCGTGGGCGCCAGTACGTGCCAGCATTGAAGACGAATTTCACCATGAGAAGCGAACACTATATGACCATCGCCGGAGGCCATATCTTCCTCTCGCAACGCGGCGTCCACAGCGTGGTCAGCCTGCCCAAGGGCGATTTTGTCAGCATGGTCACCGACATCCCGCAGGTACGCGGCAACGGCTACATGAAGAAGGGCAAATACCTTACGCGGCCGCAATACGGCGGCCACATGTTCCACAGCGGCAACCGCAGCTTCTACCTGCAGAACATGTACCATCCCAAGCTGGTCTGCATCGGAGATCCTTCGCAGCCGGCCCGGATGAGCAAGGCCCACCAGTAGAATCACCAGGCTCGGCTCCTGGCGCTCACCGCCGCTCTGCTGCTGGTGGCCGGTGGAGCCGCCTCGGTCGCCGAGACCGCGGCCGAGGCCTGGACCCTGACCGCCGCCGTCGACAAGAGAGGCCGTTGACCGCAGCGCCTGGGGCGCCAGGATGCCCTCTCAGGGCGGTCAAGAGAACGGTCAAGAGGACAGAGTCATCGGTGACGCGTCCTTCAAAGCGCTAGAACCGCACATCCGCACATCCGCACATCCGCAGAGCCCGGAGCCCAGCCAGGCCTGGCTGGGCGACCGGCCGACCGAGGAACGGTTTTCGG
>CAZTGE010000233.1:0-4559 GCA_964612995.1 uncultured candidatus Brocadiaceae bacterium
GCAGCCGATCCGCCCACGCCTGAATCTGCCGGCAGATTCAGGCGAACCACGACAATGCCAGAGGGGTAGGTCCTCACACAGTGAGGACCGTAGGGGCGAAGCCCCTGAGTAGCCACCAAGCCCAAGCCGAAAGATGGGCCGGAGCCCTATGCTGCAACCCTCGGGCTGTGGGCGGACGCCCACCTTGATCACCCGCCGCGCGCCAGGGATCGAGCGCGATGCACGCTCCGACATCCCGGCTCGCGTACGGGCGGGGGCGATCCGGGCAGGGGAACAAGGGGAGGCTCACCTCGCAGCCCGGCCAGCCCGGTGGCCAGTGGGGCTGAACAGGCGGCGATACCGTCGACTCCGGCGACCGGCTCAGCCGCCGAAGCGCACCACCCAGTCGCGCGCGTCCGGCAGCGGAAGCAACACCCCCTGCTCCGCGTCGGGCTCCAGCAGCAGCGAACACTCGTCACCAGTGCGCGGATCGAACAGCCGGGCCTGGCCCAGATCGGGCCGTCCGAGCGTTCCGAGGCGCAGGCCCTCGCTCGCGCCCATCACGTAGGCGACGTGGCACCCGTCCTCCTCGGCCAGGCAATACGCATGCTCGGCCTCGCCGCGCAAGAGCTCGTCGTGCGGGGCCAGGCGCCACCACGGCAGGCTCGCGAACAGGGTCTTGAGATGGACCACCTGTTCGTCCCACACGCCGTTGCCGGGATCAGCATCGCAGCCGAAGGCGGTCGGGTGACGCAGACCGCCGAAGTAGGTCGAGCCCCAGCCGGTGACCAGATAGCCACCAGCCATGGCGATCTCCCAGCTGATCGCTCTCATGCCACCGGGACCGTCGATGCCGTCGTGGAATTTACGCAGCCAGTAGCCGTACTCGGCGTTGATCACCGGTTTGCGGTGGGCACGGGCGAGCAGGATCTCGGCATGGCGCTCGCGATAGACCTGCTGGCAGTCGGCCAGATCACACCAGGGTTCGTGCGCGAACCAGGGGTGGGTGGTGCCGCGGCCACCGCCATGCACACACAGGATACGGCGCTGCGGATCCCATGCTCGCAGGTGGGCTCCGATCGCAGCGACTCCCGCGCGCGAGTCACCATTCAGATGGGCACCGCGGCCGGGCTTCCATTCACCAGCGACGCAGAAGAGCACGTTCCCGGCGCCGTAGCGGGCGGCGATGTAGCGGGCGTAGCGCAGGCGGGCGGCGTGATCGGGGAACATGTCCCACGAGACCAGCTGCGCCTCGGGATCGCGCTTCTGCCAGGCGATATAGAGGAAGGCGGTGATGCCCAGGCGCTGGAGATGAGCCAAACGGGAGTCGACCTCCTGCCAGAAGGCGGGGTTGAGCGGCTGATCCACGGCGATCGGGTCGTAGGGGCCGCTGCGGCTCCAGGCATCCCCCCCCTCGTTGCGCCCCCAGGCCTGGAGCTTGATGTTGAGCAGGTTGAAGCCCTGGGCTGCACGCCGTTCGGCGAAGCGGAGGACCGCCGTGCGATCGCAGCCATCCTCTGGCCTGATGCAGGTGTAGGCCCAGTTCGTGTCGCCGAAGGCCCAGAACGGGCTGCCATCCTGGTAGCGCAAAGCGTAGGGATGCTCCGGCCAGATGGTCACTCCGCCAGGCGTCGAACCCGTCACGCAGGTGAAGCTCCCACTCGCTGCGTCGAGGCCCTGATCGGCACTGCGCGTGTGCCACTGCCAGACACCGCACTGGTCGGGGCTGAAACGGAACCGCCAGGTGGTGCCCCCATCCCAGAATAACGACCCCCGCCGTTGCGAGCCGTCCGGAGCGGTGAACACCACCTCGGCCTCGCATTCACGATAGGGGTTGGCATAGCTGCCAGCATGGGTGAAGGACTGTTCGTGTATGCTGAAACGGGATACGGTGGCGCTGCTCATCCTGGCCAGCTTGTGCCCCGATGCAGCGAAACCAGCAACAACCGCTGTGGTCGCCCCCTCATGAATGACGTTGGCGCCAGATGCGCGGCGGGCAGCCGTGACGGCGGCGGAATACACGGGCGAAGTAGGCCGGATCCTCATAACCGACCCGGCGGGCGATGGCGCCGATGCTCGCGCGCGATTCGCGCAGCAGGGTCTGGGCCCGATCCAGCTTGAGCGCCTCGTGATGGGCTTGCACCGTGGTCCCCAGCCAGGCGCGGGCCCGCCGGGTGAGGGTCGAGACCGAGACATCGAACTGGCGCGCGAGCGCCGACAGGTCGGTCGGCAGGTCGATGTGCTGGCGCAGCCAGGCGTCGAGCCCGTGATGGGTGAAGGGTTCCGCCTCGTGACCGGGCGCGCCGGCCAGTTCGGTCAGGATCTCGGCCAGCAGGCACTCCACCGGCCCCATCTGTTGCGGCAGGTCGCGCCGGGCGCGGAAGCCCATGCGCGCGATCCGTTCGCCCAGCGAGCGATGACGCGCGTAAGCGAAGAAGGGCCCACCGCGCAGGCGCTGGGCCGCGCGCGCCAGCGCCCGGGCATAACCGCCGCTGAAGCGGCAGTAGTGGTGCAGGTAGGGATCCTCGGGATCGGCGCTGAGGATCCCCGGCGCGCGCGGACCGACCAGGCCGACGCTGCCGGCGGGGACCGGGCGCACCCGCCCCCGGGTGTCGTGATACAGGCCCCGGCCATCAATGACCACGGTGAGCATGACATCGCCATCGCGTGTGCCCGGGGTGGTGTGCCACGGTCGGCGGTCGATCGTCCCGGCGGTGCGCACGGCGAAGGGCGGTGGTGGCAGATCTGCAGCCATGACCAGATAATCCGGTATATGCCCCCAAGTTCAAGCTGATCACGCGCCGGTGAGCCCATATCGTCTTGCTGGAGCACAAACACACAGTTCCCAGGAGCACGACATGACGACAGGACCCAAGGTGGTGATCATCGGCGCCGGCAGCTATTTCTTCGGCGGGCCGGTCATCCGCAACATGGCAGTCAACCCGGTGCTGCGCGACGGCACACTGACCCTGGTCGACACCGACCCCGCGGTGCTGGAGACGATGGAACGCCTGGCCCACGCGGCCTTCGCCCACCTCGGCGTGGAGACCCGGATCGAGGCCGCGACCGACCGCCGCGCGGTGCTCGCCGGCGCCGATTTCGTCGTCCCCAGCTTCAGTCGCGAGAACACCCACTACCGCGGCCTGGATGCCGCGATCGCCGACAAGTGGGGCATCCGCATGTGCTCGGCCGACACCATCGGCCCGGGCGGGATCTTCCGCGCGCTGCGCGAGATCCCCGAGCTGTTGCGCATCGCCGCAGATGTCTGCGAACTCTGCCCTCACGCCTGGGTGATGAACTACGTCAATCCCTCGACCGTGCTCGGCATCGCGCTGGCCAAATACGCCCCGCAGGTGCGCAGCTTCGCCCTGTGCGACGGACCGCACGAGCCGCACATGACCCTGCGCACGCTCAAGCGGGTGGGCATCCTGCCGGAGGAGGCGACCAGCATCCCGCCTGCAGTGCATGCACGGCTCGACCTGCGGCGCACCGGCGTCAACCACTTCTCGTGGATCGTCCATTTCACCTACGAGGGTCGCGACATGCTCCCGGCCCTGCGCGCGGCCACCGCGCAGAGCGCGGAGCAGGAGGCGGCGGACACGCCAGTGGTCGCCGACAGCATGGACGTGCACCAGAACGCCGATGCCAAGGCCCGGTTCAATGCCAGCTACACCCTGCAGCTGATGGACCTGTTCGGCGCCTACCCCGACTGCATGGCCCACACCAAGGAGTACGTCCCCTTCTTCCAGGGCCACGGCGTGAGCGCGCCGCGACCGGAGCCGATCATGATCTTCGACGCCGCGACCCGGCAGCAGCAGATGGACGAGAAGTGGGCGGAAACCACCGCCGCGGCGGCCGGCGGCGAGGCACTGGAACGCTTCATCGCGGCCCAGCGCGACGACCACGCCACCGATATCATCGCCAGCATGTGGGGCGACCAGGGCAAGGTGTTCGCGGTCAACTGCCCCAATGCCGGCGCGGTGCGCAACATGCCCGACGACGCCTTCCTCGAGCTGCACAGCCATCTCGACATGGGCCACGTACGCCCCCTGCACGTCGGTACGATCCCGGTGGGGGTGCGTGGCCTGTGTCAGCAGGTGCTCGACGCGCACGAGTTGAACGCCGATGCCGCCGTCAGCTGCGACAGGACCACCCTGCTGCGCGCCTGCGCCGTGGACCCGATCATGAACAACCTCGAGGACAACGCGGCGATCGTCGACGACCTGCTCGATGGCTGCCGCGACGTCCTGCCCGCGGACTGGTACACCGGCTGACGGCACTCCGGCCGCCTCAGTCGGTTACCGGATCCTGCGCGGTGGCCGCGATCGCAGCGGCGATCAGATTGCGCCAGGCCGGGTGGCGCTCAGCCCTGCCATCACCGAGCTGGACGGCCAGCGGCAACAGACCGGCATCGAAGCAGGCCGCGACCTCCATCAGGCCCCGGGCGAAGCGCAGGTCGAACAGACGGCCCTTGCGGTATTTCTCGAGTAACTACTCAGACCCATCGGGCAGGAGTGGTTACCAGCCATAGCGCGGGCGCCGCCCGCACCCCAAGGGGCATTGTAGCGGTCGGCGCCCGC
>CAZTGE010000234.1:0-4550 GCA_964612995.1 uncultured candidatus Brocadiaceae bacterium
CGCCGAGATGATCAGCGGCACGATCATCGGCGAGATCAGGATCGCCATGATCGCCTGCCGGAACGGCACATGCTCGGAGCTGAGGCCGATGGCCGCGAGGGTGCCGAAGCTGACCGCCAGCAGCGTCGCCACCGGCGCGATCAGGATCGAGTTCCGGAGCGCCTGCTGCCAGTCGGACGAAGTGAAGAAGTCGCGGTAGTGCTTCAGGCTGTAGCCCTCGGGGTCGAAGGACAGCATCTCGGGCGTGAAGGTGAAGAAGTTCTGCGCGTTGAAGCTGAGCGGGATCACCACGAGGATCGGCGTGATGAGAAAGACGAAGATCGCGCCGCAGATCACCCGGAAGCTGTAGTGCCAGAGCACCTGCCCGGAGGTGAGATAGGGCGGCAGGGACATGCGGTAGCGGCCGCGCCCGACCCAGTAGATGAACCAGCCCAGGAACCAGCCGAACAGGCCGCCCACGATCCCGCCCGGCAGCCCACCGACGAAGAAGCCGGCAAGCAGGAAGAGCGCGATGACGCCCCACTTGAAGCTGCGCTCCTGCTCGGCCGCGGCCAGCGCGAGCGCGGCATAGGCGAGTGCCGCGCCGATCGCGGCGCCGGCAACGATCCCCAGCAGTGTGGAGCCCTGCGCCGCGCCTACGAAGAGGCCGAAGAAACCGCCCGCCGCCGCAACCACCGGCAGGGTGAAGGAGAGGGGGAGCGTGCTGGTGTCGGTGATGACGACCGCGTCTGACATGGCTCAGCCCCCCAACTTCACGTTGTCGATGCCGACGATCTTGTCGTAGGCCCAGTAGAGCACCAGCACCACCACCAGAAGGATCGAGCCCAGCGCGGCCGCGAGGCCCCAGTTGAGCGAACTGGAGATGTGATAGGCGATCCGGTTCGAGATGAAGGTGCCGGTCGTGCCGCCCACGATCTCGGGCGTGATGTAGTAGCCGATGGCCAGGATGAAGACGAGGATGCTGCCCGCCCCGATCCCCGGCACCGTCTGCGGGAAATAGACCCGCCAGAAGGCCGTCCAGTTGGTCGCCCCCAGCGATTTCGCCGCGCGCAGGTAACTTGGCGGGATGGTCTGCATCACCGAGTAGAGCGGCAGGATCATGAAGGGCAGCAGGATGTGGGTCATCGCCACGATGGTGCCGAACTGGTTGTTGATCATGACGAGGCGGCTGGCGTCATCCACCAGGCCCAGCCAGACCAGCGTGTCGTTGATCACCCCCTGCTGCTGCAGCATCACCTTCCAGGCGCTGGTGCGCACCAGAAGCGAGGTCCAGAACGGCAGCAGCACGAGGATCAGCAGCAGGTTCGCGCTGCGCATCGGCAGGTTCGCCAGGAGCCAGGCCACCGGATAGCCCAGAAGGATGCAGGAGAAGGTGATCACCAGGCTCATGAAGATGGTGCGCTGGAAGAGCAGGCCATAGATCCGCTCGTCCTCGTCCTTCAGCGCCGCGCCCTCGGGCGTCTTCTGCATGTCGACGGCGGTCAGGAAATAGCCCGTGGTGTAGGGCGGCGAATAGGTCTGGATGATGCTCCAGGTGCCCTCCGTGCCCCAGTTGGGGTTGGCGTCCACGAAGGCCTCGCGGAAGCTGATCGCCGGCTGGTCGCGGGCCAGCTCCGCCGCGGCCTGCAGTTCGGTCGCGCCGGGGCCGGAATAGGCCGACAGATCGGGCTCGCCCCGCAACTCCTCGAGCAGCGTGACCTTGACCGCCTCCCAGGGTTCCTCTTCGGCGACGGTGTCCTCTTCGACGAAATGGGTGAAGACGGCGAAGTCGGCATAGGCCTCGGTCGTGCGCGGCAGAAGCTCGGCGATGGCGGCACCGGGCTCGAAACCGATGTCGCCGGACGTGGGATCGCCCGTCAGCGCCGCGATACGGGTTCTCGACGCATCGAGAACCGTGGGGGCGGTCTCTGCCCCGTCGCTCATCAGCTCGAACCAGAAGCCGGGCTCCTCCCAGAGCTCGTCCAGATCCTCCAGGGCCTCGACCTGCTCCTCGCCGAAATCGCCCACGTCGCGACCCGTGGCGCGAAAGACCGAGGACATGCCCGTGCGTTCGTAGTTCAGCCGCTGGCCCAGCCGGGTGTGGCGCCGCGCCTCGACGGCGAGAAAGAGATCCTCGTAGAGACCGCGATAGACATCCTCGGCGGGCAGATCGCCGCTGTCGGCGTCCCAGTCCTGCAGCGCCTGGGTCGTGCGCGGCAGCGTGTCCTGCACGATCTGGTTCTCGACCGAGCGGAACAGCATGTCGCCGATCGGCGCGATGAAGGTGATCAGCACGAAGATCAGCAGCGGCGCCGTCAGCGCCAGCGCCCGCAGGCGTTGCGCCCGCAGCGCGCGGTTGAGGCTTTTCTTCAGCGGCGTCCCGTCGGCGGCCAGCATCGGGCCCGACTCGTCGCTGGATGCAATCCTCAGCCCGTCGTCCGGCGTTGGTGCGCGCTTGCCTGTGGTGGTGTCGGTCACGTCGGTCATCGCTGCCCTCGCCTCTCGTGCCCGGTATGCTCTTCGGCCCTTGCGGGCCTCGTCGCGAAGAGCGACCGCGAGGGAGCGATGAGCGCCCCCTCGCGGCAGGTTTCAGATGCTCAGCGCGCCAGCCACGCCTGGAACTTGGCGTCGATGTCGTCACGGTAGTCGGCCCAGAACTCGTAGTTGTAGAGCAGCGTGTTCTCGGCGTTGTCCGGGTCGGTCGGCATGTGCGGCGCCATCTCGATGCCGAGATCGGCGTGGGTGGACACCAGCGGCGCGGAGCTTTCGCGCCCCGGCCCGTAGGAGATGTATTTCGCCTGATCGGCCAGACGCTGGGTGTCCGTGGCGAACCACAGGAAGTCGAGCACGCGGTTGAGCTCTTCCTCTTCGAGACCTTCGGGGATGATCCAGCCGTCAAGGTCGAAGACCTGCATGTCCCACAGCATCCCCACCGGCTGGTCCTGCTCCTCGATGACCGAGAACAGGCGGCCGTTGTAGGTCGAGCCCATGAAGATCTCGCCGTCCGCCAGAAGCTGCGGCGTGTCCGCGCCGGCCGACCACCAGACCACGTCGTCCTTGATCTCGTCCAGCTTGTCGAGCGCGCGGTCCTGGCCCTCGGGCGTGGCGAGCACGTCGTAGATCTCGTCCTTGGCCACGCCGTCGCAGTAGAGCGCCCACTCCATGTTGTTGATCGGACGGCGTTCGAGGCTGCGCTTGCCGGGATAGGTCTCGGTGTCCCAGACGTCACAGACGTCGTCGGGCGCGTCCACGCCCTCGGGGACCATGTCGGTGCGGTAGCCGAAGGTGGTGGAATAGACGATCTGCGGGATGTAGCAGTCGCTCACGATCAGGTCGCCGAAATCCTCGGAGGCCGGCGTGCCGTCTGGCGCGGGCTTCAGGATCTCGTCGTGGTCGACCTCCATCGCGAGGCCCTCGTCGCACAGCCGGATGGCGTCGGAGGCCACCACATCGACCAGATCCCAGGTGATGTTGCCGGCCTCGTCCATCGCGCGCAGCTTTGCCACCGCCTCGTTCGAGCTCTCGTCCCAGGTGGCCGAGACATCTGGGTGCATCTCCAGATACGGCTCGACATAGGCCTTCTGCTGCGAGTTCTGGTAGGCGCCGCCCCAGGACACCAGGGTCATGCTGTCCGACATCGGCTCGCCGGCGACGGGGCTCTCCATGTCCTGGTCCTGCGCCGCGAGAGCGCCGGCAGCGACGCTCAGCGCCGTCGAGGCCAGAAGGGTTTTGGCAAGGTTCATGACATACTCCCTTGTCATGCCCGTTCTTGATGAAAGGGGCCGGTGTCACGGGCGGAACGGCCCGGCCCTCCAGTCGTGCGCGCCCGAGACCGGCGCGCCCTACTCGCACCGCCGTTGCGGCGGCACGTGCGACGCCATGCGCGGCTCATGCGTCCAGCGCGCGGCAATCCTCTGGCAGCCAGCCGATCTCGATCTGCTCGCCCGGCTTCAGGCGGCGCTGGTCGGGGGCATTGCGCGTCTTGATGACGAAATCGTCCTTGCCCGCGACCCGCAGGCGCGTGCGAAAGATGTCGCCCATGTAGATGAACTCCAGCACTTCCGCCTTGAGAGTGTGGACATCCTCCTGCAGACGTTCCTTGTTGAACTCCACGCGCTCCGGCCGGATCGACACCAGCGTGCGCTCGCCCGGCTGGCTGACGTTGACCGGCTTGCAGTCGATCAGCTCGCCATCGTCGAGTTCGACCAGCGCGTATCCGTTGCGCATCTCCTTGACGGTGCCGAGCAGGGTGTTGTTCTCGCCGATGAACTGCGCGACGAAGCTGTTGTCCGGGCTCTCGTAGAGCACGTCGGGCGCGGCCAGCTGCTGGATCTTGCCGTCGTTGAACACGGCCACCCGGTCCGACATCGTCAGCGCCTCGGTCTGGTCGTGGGTGACGTAGACCACGGTGATCCCGAGTTCGTGCGCGAGGTTGGTGATCTCGAACTGCATGTGCTCGCGAAGCTGCTTGTCCAGCGCGCCCAGCGGCTCGTCCATCAGCACCAGCTCCGGCTCGAAGACCAGCGCGCGGGCCAGCGCGATGCGCTGCTGCTGCCCGCCCGAAAGCTGCG
>CAZTGE010000235.1:0-4512 GCA_964612995.1 uncultured candidatus Brocadiaceae bacterium
GTGGCGCAGGTCGTTGGCACGGCAGTCGATCATCAGGCTGTGGGTGACGCCGCCGCAGCAGGTCCAGCCCAGGTCGGTGGCGCAGGGGCGCTCGATGTCTCGCAGAGCGTGCGTCGCCACGCCGTTCTGCCCGGCCCGGTCCTCGCCCCGGAATTCGTGCTTGTCCGCGGCCATCGGCGATCGACCTTCGCCGCGGCGCCGTCGATGTGGATATCGAGGCGGTCGGGAGAGAGGGCATCTGATGGGCGTCACGACGCGTGTGATCTCGGGAGACAGCGGCACCGATCGGGTGGAGGTCATCGACGACGGCCAGCTGGTCTGGCAGTTCGTGCCCTCTCCCGACGGCAGTTCGATCACCTTCTGCCAATGCGTGGACGACCATCGCCTCGCGGTTCTCGATGAACGCGGGCGGCTGCGCCTCTACGCCCTGCACGATCATGCCCTGATCCACGAGCAGGACTTCCGCTCCGATATCAGCGGGTGCGGCGCCGTGCTCGCCGCGGATCGTCGCACGCTCTACGTCACCGCCTTCCGCCTCGGCGCCAGGTTGATCCCCTTCGACCTGCAACGTCTCGAATGCGGCGACACCATGACGCTGCCCGCTCACGCCGAGACCGAGACCTTCTGGCGTGATCGCCGCGGCCGGCTGCTGTTCTACACCCTGAACGGCAGCTGGGACGACAAGGAGCAGCACCAGTCGATCTACCGGCTCGACCCGTCCACCGGCGACGGCGAGGACTTCCCCCTCTCGGCGCCGCCGTCCCAGTTCTGGGATCGCAAGCTGCCGGTGTTCGACTTCGACCGCGGCGTCGGCATCCGTCGGCTCTACCGGGTCCATGTCGAGGAGACCGCCGACGGCTTGCGATACCACAACCGGGTGGCGGTGTTCGACCTGGAGACCTTCACCGATCAGCATGTGATCACCACGCGCGCGTACACCGCCGGTCACCTGGGCTACGGTCCGCCACACGAGAGCGACAACACGACGGCGGCGACGCTGCGTCGTCCGGCCCCCACCGCCGACTACCACACCACGCTGACCGATTTCGCCGATGATCTGACCAGCATCCACGTCTGCAGCGACGAGCCGGCATTCTGGGTCTGCTTCCGTGACGGCATCCTGCGCCGGATCGCCCTGGACGGCAGCCACCGCTCGGCGCTGGTCGCCTTCGACCGCCTGCCGGGCCGCCCGAGCGAAGATCCCTTCTCCCGCAAATATCTCCACGCCAGCATCTGCTCCGACTGCTCGACCGACGATCGCATCGTGGTCGAAAGCACCTGCGACGAGCTGCTCGGCTTCGACCCCACCGGTCTGGACCTCTCCGACGAAGCGGCCCTGGTCCTCGTGACCCCGGAACCGGTGGATCGGCAGACGGTGACGCGCAGCGAGGAGCAGCGTCAGGAAACCGAGGATCTCGACCGCAACGTCGTCCCGGTCGCCGATGTCGATGACCCGGCCGCGCTCTCCGCCGCGCTCGACGACCTGGTCCGGCGCTTCGACGACATCGATGCGCTGCGTCGCGGCCACACGCTGCTCTTCGTCTTCCGGGATCCCGCCGGCGCCGAGATCGACGAGGCGGACTTCTTCGCCCGCGCCGTGACCCTCGACGGCGGTCCCGAGCGGATCGCCATCATCCTGCGCCGCTTCATCGCCTTCCCGGGGCACGAGGATCTGTATCGCGACGAGGAGACGGTCGCGCTGGCCCACGCGCTGCACGCCCTGGTGCTGCACGATGCGGCCTACCTCGGACTCTATGCCGACTACTACCGCGAGCTGGATGTCGAGCACGACGTCTACAACCGCGAGACCCTGCTGCCGGCGATCTTCGCACAGTACGACTGGTCCCCGGCCCTGCTGCAGCTGCTCGGGGTGCTGGAAGTGGTCGATCCCGACGCCGCCGAGCTCCACGGCGACGATCCCGCCCTGCTCGCCCTGCTCGCGCAGGACGAGCACCTGCGCACCCTGGTCGACGCCATCCGCACGGCCGACACCCACGACTCCTACGATCCCGCCGACGGTGCCGGCAGCCGGGCCGGCTATCGCCGCCTGTTGGCCGAACGCTTCGGCGCCGTGGCCGAGCAGGCCGATGCGGCGCGCGGCGGGGCGGCTCAGCTCATCGCCCAGGCCACCGGCATGGGCACCGCCGGCGATTGGGCCGGTGCCCTGCCCCTGCTCGTCGAGGCGGTGCGGATCGACCCCACCGGTCTGGATGCGCGCAACCTGCACGCCTACGCGCTGGTGGCCCTCGACGACGCCGCCGCTCCCGCAGCGCTGCAGGCCGTCCTCGCGCTGGACCCGCACAACGCCGCCGCGCTGTCCAATCTCGCCCTCTGGCACTTCCGCCACGGCGATCGCGAGCAGGGCGCCGACGCCTACCGGCGCATGTTCGCCACCCAGCCGCCGGCGGAGACGCTCTACCACTGTTTCCTCTGCGACGTGCACGGCGCCGATCACCCCCTGGCCGAGGAGGCGGCCGAGGTCTTCCTGGCCCTGGCGCGGTCCCGCGATCCGGAGTTCGAGTCCCACGCGATGACTTTCGCGCAGCTCGCCAACGATCGCGCGCGGATCCAGTCGGCGATCCAGAGCGGCTGCTGCGCCGACGCGATCGATCTCGCCCGGCATCACTGCGAACAGGCCAAGGCCTTCTACGCCGACGAACCGGCGCGGATCTCCGAAGCGCTGCACGCCCTCGGCAGCGTGCTCGAGGGCGCCGGTGCCTACGAGGAGGCGATCGCCGCCTACAGCGAGGGCGCCGCCATCGACCAGGACGGCAACAGCCTCGAATCGATCGATTGGGCCGGCGCCGCGCTCAAGCACAACGCCATCGCCGAATGCTACCGTAAATCCGGCGACTTCAGCACGTGCCGGCAATACTACCGGTTCGCGCTCGACCAGGGGCAGACGGCCTGGGGTGATCAGCATCCCCACCTGGCCGTGTTCCACGCCAACCAGGCGGTCTGCGACATGCAGCTCGGCTTCCTGGAACAGGCGCAGGAGGGTTTCACCACCGCGCTGGCCATGGCCGAGGCGGGGTTGGGGCCGGACCATCCGGACCTCGCCACGATGCTGAACAATTACGCCCAACTGCGCCTGCGCCAGGGCCGCGCGTCGGAAGCGGTGGCCCTGGCCGAGCGCGCTGTGGCCAACGAATCGGCGGCCTACGGCAGCGACCATCCGGCCACCGCGATGAGCATGGTCGTCCTCGCCAACGCCCTGCTGGGCGATGATCGCTCGGACGACGCCCGCCAGGTGGCCCAGCAGGCGTTCGCCATCCTCAGCGCCACCTGGGGCGCCGACCATCCGTCGGTCGCCGGCGCCCACGGGCTTCTCGGTCGCCTGGCGTTGGCAGACGGCGATGCCGACACCGCCGTCGAACACCTGCACCAGGCCACCACGATCATCGCCGCCACCACCGGCGACACCTCCCCCGACACGGCGGAGTCCCGCGTGGCGCTCGGCCACGCGCTGCTGCGCGCCGGCCAGGCCGCCGCCGCGATCCCGGTCCTGGCCGAGGCCTACGAGGTCTCCAGCCGCACCATCGGCATGCAGCACCCCGCGCTGCTCGGCATCCTCCGCGATCGGGCCCGGGCCCTGGCGGTCACCGACGACGTCGTCGCCGCAGCCGAAGTGCTGCTGGAATACCGCCGCACCGCCCTGCAGCAGGAGCAACCGGCGCTCGCCTACGAAGCCGGGATGGCTCTGGCGCTGATCTGCCTCCACGCCGGCCTGGCGTCAGCGGCCGCCGAACACCTCGCCACGGCCACCCAGCTGACCACGGAGCACGACGACCTCCCGCCTCCCGAGGCCACCCCCCTGCTCATCGACCTCCTGCAGGATCACCTCGTCGCCGAACAGGTCGAGGAAGCGTTCACCCTGCACACCGCACTGCTCACGCTGGTGGCCGCCGGAGCGCACGGCGACCTCACCGCGACCCACAAACGCTACCGCAGCCAGCTCGCGCCAAGCCACATCGCCCACGCCCTCTGCGAGCGCGAGGTCTTCGTCAGCACCCTGCCCGGTCCGCATCCCACCGCGGTCTTCCTCGTCGCGCAGGACGGGATCGCGATCCACCCCGTCGACGAACCGGTCACCGATCTCGCCGCCTACCTTGCCGAGCATCATCCCGGCGCCATCCTCGTCGATGTCGCGACGATGCTCGAGCGCACCCCCGAGCAAGTGCGCCAGGACCACGAAGACGCTGCCGAGGCGCACGACCAGCAGGTCGCCTCCCTGGAGCAGGAGAGCCTCCGGCTCCAGGCCGAGATGCAGCAGGCCATCAACGCCGCCATCGCCGAAGGCCGCTACGGCGAGGTGGCCGCGATCACCGCCGCATATACCGAGAAGCTCATGGGCCTCGGCCAGATCCCCGATTCATGACCCGCCGTGGGGGAAGGAACAGCCCGCCGTCTGCTCGAAGCGTGCTCGTGGCCCTGCAATAAACCAACCCAGGACGCTCTGAAGCGCCGGGACGAATCCGGCTAGGAGTAGACGACGAGTCGCTGTTGGGGTAT
>CAZTGE010000236.1:0-4421 GCA_964612995.1 uncultured candidatus Brocadiaceae bacterium
GGCGACGCAAGGCATGCCGACCTGGTGACCGGCGCTCCCGGGGCGAGCTTTGAGTCGTCCTGCCGCGTCGTTTGCCTCAGGCGCGCAGGCTCTCCACCGGGTCGCGCTGGGCCGCCATCCAGGCCGGGTAGAGGCCGAAGACCAGCCCCACCCCCATCGAGACCCCGGCGGCGACGAGCATGATCACCGGTGAGAAGGCGACGGGGAAACCGAAGAGTATCTGCACCACGTGTCCGCCGAGCACGCCGGCACCGAGACCGATGAGCCCGCCACAAGCGGCGATCAGTGCCGATTCGGCGAGGAACTGGGCCAGGATCGCGGCGCGCGAGGCGCCGATGGCCCGGCGGATGCCGATCTCGCGGGTGCGCTCGGTGACCGTGGCCAACATGATGTTCATGATCCCGATACCGCCGACGACCAGCGAGATGCCGGCGATGACCACGATGATGACATTGAACACCTCCTTGGTCTCCTGCGCCTGCTTGAGCTTCTCCAGCGGCACCGAAACCGTGGTGTCCTCGGCGCCGTGGTGCAGCGCGCCGATCATGTGTTCCATCAGCCGCGAGGCCGGCAGCAGGATGTCCTCCGAGCGCATGGCGAAATCGGCCGCATCGAGCTGCGAGGCGGTCTGCGCCCGTGGGAAATGACGGCGCATGGTCGCGTAGGGCACGAAGACCTGGCGCGTGCGGTCGGCGATCGCGATATCGGCGATCGCAGCGCTGCCGAAAGCCTTGCGCTGCATGATCCCGACCACCGTGAAAGGCTCCTCGCCGACCACCACCACCGCGCCGATCGGGTCCGGCCCCAGCTCCAACGCGTCGGCCACCGCCGGGCCGAGCACGCAGACCCGCTCGAACCGCTCCTGGTCGCCGGCGTCGATGAATCGCCCGCGCGCAACGCGGTAATCGGTCACCGTCTCGAATGCGCCGACAACCCCCAACACCGGTGCGCGCTCGACCGACCGGTCGCCGTGGCGGATCTGGGCGGGCGCCTCCTTCCATCCGGCCGCCGCCGCCACCCCTGCGACATCCGCGGCGATGGCCTTCAGGTCCTCGGGGCTCAGTCCCGCCGGGTTGAGCCGGCGGGCGCGCATCAGCTGCGCGCCCGCGAGTTCGTCGGCACGGATGCGCACGGTGTTCATCCCGATCTGGCGCAGCGCTTCGATCTGCTGGCGCTTGCCGCCTTCGGTGATCGCGGTCATCGCGATCACCGCGGCGATGCCGAAGATGATCCCCAACATGGTCAGCAGGCTGCGCAGTTTGTGTGCCAGCACGCCCTCGCGCAGGGCCATGCGCAGCAGGTCGCTGAAGCCCAGCCGGCCGCGGCGGGCGATGCGGGTGATATGCTGGGCCAGTGCCGGGCCGTCCTCCGAGGCGCGCGCGTTGCGCTCGTCCGAGCGGACGGCGCCATCGACCAGGGTGATGACCCGGTCTGCCTGACGCGCGACCTCGCGATCGTGCGTCACCAGCACCACCGTCTTGCCGCCGGCGTGCAACCGGCGCAGCAAGGCCATGATCTCGGTGCTGGTCGCGGTATCGAGGTTGCCGGTCGGTTCGTCGGCCAGGATCAGGTGCGGATCCATCGCCAACGCGCGTGCGATCGCCACCCGCTGCATCTGACCGCCGGAGAGCTCCTGCGGGCGATGCCTCAGACGTTCGCCGAGACCGACGGTGGTCAGCAGGTCGATCGCCACCGGCCGCCGCTGGGCGCGCGGGGCGCCGCCGTAGGCCTGCCCCAATGCGACGTTCTCGACCACATCGAGGTCGGGCAGGAGGAAGAACTGCTGGAAGACATAGCCGATCTCACGGTTGCGCAGCCGGCTGAGCGCGGCGTCGTCGAGGTGGGCCACCTCCTGCCCGCGCAGGCGATAGGAGCCGCCATCGGGGCTGTCGAGGCAGCCGAGCAGGTACATCAGCGTCGACTTGCCGCTGCCCGAGGGACCGACGATGGCGACGAACTCGCCCTCCTCGATGCGCAGGTCGATCCCGTCGAGCGCGACGACCTCGTGCTGGCCCATGCGATAGGTCCGGCGCAACGCGTTGCAGGCGATCAGCGGCGGGGCGTCGCTCATGCCGCCGCCTCCCGCACGAGCAATACGCTGTCGCCAGACTCGAGCCCGTCGGTGATGATGAACCGGGTGGCGTCGAACAATTCGCCGCGCACGGCCGCCGGCTCCGGGCCCTTGGGGCCGGGGCGCAGCACCGTGGCCGTCCATTCCTGCCCATCCGGCGTGCGCCGCAAGTCGCGCAGGGCCGCGCGCGGCAGCCAGAGCACGTCCGTACGCCGGTCGGTCTCCACGCTCAGGACCACGCTCATCCCCGGACGGAAGCCCGGCAGGGTCTGCTCGAGCGCGACACGCCCCTCGAAGGCGCGCACCCCGGTGGCGTCGCGGTGATCGGCCTCGCCGGTATCCTCGCCGATGCCCGAGATGCGATCGATGTGCCCGCGCAGGTCCTCGCGCGCCAGGGCAGGTACCGCCAGGAGCACCGGCATGCCAGCCGTCACACGATCGACGCGGGTCTCGTTGAGCGCGAAGCGCACCTCCATCCGCGTGGTCGGGAACACCTCCATCAGCACGTCCTCTTCGCCGACGTCGTCGCCGGCGTGATAGTGGTTGCCCCAGCGCCGCCGCGCGAGCTCGACCATCCCCGCCACCGGGCTGATGCCGATGTGCGGCGGATCAGCGCGCGCTGCGACCAGCTTCTGTTCCAGGTCCGCGATCTCGGCATCGATCGCCGAGCGCCGGTCATCCTGGTCGGCCTCGAGCACCGCGCGCTCCTCGCGCAGGAAGGCGATGTTCTGCTCGATGACCTCGGGAAAGGTGGTGCCACGGCGGTCGATCTCGTACTGCTCGCGCGCGATGCGCGCCGCGAGCACCGCGATCTCGGCATCGCGTTCGGCCAGGGCCCGATCGCGCCGTTCGCGTGCGCGGTCGGCTGCCGAGCGCGAGCGCTCCATCGCCAACCGCGCCTCGGTCAGCTCCTCCTCCGGCGTCGGCCGCCTGGCGATGGCCAGACGTGAACGCAGGATGTCGAGTTCGGCCTCGGCGGCGGCGACATCGGCCGCGAGGGTCGCGAGCTGATCGGCGCTGAGCGACCCGACCGCCGCCGCCGCCTCGCCCTCGCCGTGGCGGCGGCGGGCCTCGGCGAGCTCGGCCTCGGCGGTGGCCACATCCAACTCGAGCCGCGCCTGTTCGAGCCCTCGCTTCTCGACCTCGATCGCGACCTGCAACTCGCGCTGCGCCTCCTCGCGTTCGCGCAATGCGGCCAGCGCGGCGTCGCGCGGCCGCGATGCGGCATCGCGCGCCGCGGCCGCCGCATCGCGCCGGGCGCGCAGCCCATCCTGGCGCGAACGCAATTCCGCCAGCCGCTGTTCGCCGTCGGCCACCTGTTCGCGCGCCTCGCTCAGCGCCCGCTGCTGGCTCGGCGGCAGCGGCTCGCTCTCGCCCTCGGCACTGCGCAGGCGCAGCCGGGCGGCTTCGGTCCGGGCCTGGACCTGCGCGATCCCGTCCATGCAGGCCTGCCAGGCATCGAGCGCGGCGAGATAGGTGTCGCGTGCGTCGGTGAAAGCAGCCTGGGTCTGCTCATAGCGTTCGCGCAACTGCGCCGTCGCCGCCTCCATCGGCGCGAGCTGTTCGTGCAGCTCCACCAACCGCATGCCGCCCTGCGGCGTGGCATCGAGGATGCGGAAGCGCAGTGCAGCGAGCTCCGCCTCGCGCTCGGCCGCCTCCACCTGCTGCTGCTCGATGTGCCCGGCGTGCTCACGCCGCAGCCGCGCCAACGCGAGCTCCTGCTGCAGGGTCAGCAGCGTGGCGCGCTTCTCGCCGATCTCCTCGAGCGCCTGATCGCCATTGAGCACGTAGAGCCGTTCACCCGCCTCGACCCAGCTGCCGTCCTCGACGATCCACTCCAGGGTACCGGCCACCCGCGCCTCGATCAGCGTGCCGTCGGTCGGTTGCAGCACGCCGGTCTCGTGCAGATGCGCAACCAGGTCGCCGCGGCGCACCGTCACCCGCTGCGCCGCCTGCGCCGCCGCATGCGGCGCAGCGGAACGCACCAACCACACCGCCGCCCCCGCGACACAGACCGCAACACACAGCAGAACCACGATCAGCCCACTGCCCCGCCGCGAACCGGACAAGCCCAAGCCCCCTCCATAAAACGGAACCCAGCCAGCCCCGGCCGAACGGCCGGCCGACAGAGGAGCGCTTCTCGGCGACAATGGCCCGAAGGGCCGCCGAGAACGCCAGCGAAGCTGGCGAGCGACGACAGAGGAGCGAGGGGGGCGGAGCCGGCAGCGCGCAGCGATAGCAGGCCCCAGTGGGGCCTGCGGCCGGCGGAGCGCGACGAGCGGCAGCGAGGAAGCTGGGACGCGGCGAAGCCGCGAGGGGGCAGCGCCCCCTCTGTAAAACGAAGCCCGGC
>CAZTGE010000237.1:0-4416 GCA_964612995.1 uncultured candidatus Brocadiaceae bacterium
TCCGCCCACGCCTGAATCTGCCTGCAGATTCAGGCGAACCACGACAAAGCCAGAGAGGTAGATCTTCACTGCGTGAGGACCGTAGGGGCGAAGCCCCTGAGTAGTTACGTTCTCATTTATCTCCGTGTCTCCGTGACTCCGTGAGAGACCTCTTCAGTGATCGAACAGCGCTGTCACCTACATGGAGTTGGTCCAAGGCGTGCGCAACAAGCAGGAACTCCGGTCCATCCGCTCATTTCTGGCCGACCTCCACATCCCGTCCCTGCCCCTGACAGAGAACATCGGCCATCGGGCCACGATCTACCTGGAGGAGCATGCGCTCAGCGCGGGCCTCACCATTGGGGTTGGTGGGGTCAGGCGTCTTCCGCCGTACCGGTCTCGGCATGGATGCGTTCGATGGCGTTGCCCGAGTAGTGACCGGCGACGCCGGGAACATCCTTGAGATAGGAGCGCACGCCATTGGCGCCGAGATTGAAGGTCTCGCGCAGGCCGGCGATCAGCGTGCCGAGGCAGGCGTGCGAGGGCGGCCTGGCCACGCTGGGGCGGAAGGGACGCGGCGAGCAGCAGGCGATCACCGGCAGGCCGTCGAGGTCGGCGAGGCGCAGCAGACGTCCGTAGGGTGTCTTGCCGGCGATGCAGACGCTGCCGGATGCGAGCAGGGCCTCCAGATCGATGGCCAGATTCGATCGCCCGTTCTTGCTGCGGATCAGGTCGACGAGCTGCGAGCGGCTGACGCGCCAGGCCCGGCCGAAGGTGGTCACGCCCGATCCGCTCGTGGGGTCGATGAACGCGTCGCCGCCGTCGGCCCAGTGACGCGCACGACCGGCGAAGTAGAGCCGGTGGGGGATCAGCAGGGCGCGTTCGTCGATGGGCGGGGTCGGATCGGCACACCCGGGCAGGGCGGCAGCCTCCGGTTCGAGTTCACCGCCGCCGAGATGGCGCTCCATGCAGTCCCAGAGCAGGTCGGGGCCGTAGGCTGCGTACCAGATCGGCGTGGCGTCCGGGTCGGGCGCGGGCGTTTGCGCGTCGGCCATCATTCCTCCGTGTGGGTCCGGTGCCGACGCGCCTCCCACCATTCCAGCCGCTTGGTTATTTCGCGTTCGAAGCCGAACGCACCCGGACGGTAGAACTGCTCGCCACGCAGCTCCTCGGGCAGGCAGGCCTGCCCGGCGTAGTGCTCGGGAGTGTCGTGGTCATAGACGTAGCCGTCGCCGTAGCCGAGTTCGCGCATCAACGCGGTCGGGGCGTTGCGCAGGAACAGCGGGACCTGCGCACCGGGATGGTCACGCACCGCCGCGGCAGCCGCGAAGTAGGCGCCGGCACTGTTCGACTTCGGCGCAGTGGCGCAATAGATCACCGCCTGCGAAAGCGGGTAGATCGCCTCGGGCATGCCGATCGTTGCGACCGCGCTCAAAGCGCTGGTGGCCTGGACCAGCGCCTGGGGGTCGGCGAGGCCGACATCTTCTGAGGCGAAGATGACCACCCGCCGGGCGACGAAGCGCGGGTCTTCGCCGGCTTCGAGCTGCCGGGCGAGGTAGAACAGTGCGGCTTGCACGTCACTGGCGCGCATGCTCTTGATGAAGGCGCTGGCGACGTCGTAGTGGCTCTCGCCAGCGCGATCGTGATCGGCCATCGTCGACTGGGTCACCCGCGCGACCTGTTCCAGACGCACCGGCTGGCTCGCGGCCAGGGCCCAGGCTTCTTCGAGGTAGAGCAGCAGCCGGCGGCCATCGCCAGCGCACAGCCGCAGCAGGGCTTCGCGCGCCGCGTCGTCCACCTCCAGGCCGGGCAGGCCCGCTGGATGCGTGGCGCTACGTTCGATCAGTGCTTCGAGCGCTGCGCCTTCGAGCGCTGCGACCTTGAACGTGCGACAGCGGCTGGCCAGTGCGGCATTGACCGAGAAACTGGGATTTTCGGTCGTCGCGCCGATCAACACCACCGTTCCCGCTTCGACGTGGGGCAGCAAGGCATCTTGCTGCGCCTTGTTGAAGCGGTGGATCTCGTCAATGAACAGCAGGGTGCCCTCGCCGAGGTTGGCCATCTGCTCGGCCTCGGCGATCCGCTTGCGCAATTCGGGCACACCGGCGAGGACGGCCGAGAACGGCGTGAAGCGCAGACCGAGGCGCTCGGCGAGCAGGCGGGCGATGGTGGTCTTGCCGGTGCCCGGCGGGCCCCACAACAGCAGGCTGGGCAGGTGGCCGGCGGCGATGAAACCCATCAGCACGCCGTCGGCACCGAGCAGGTGGTCCTGGCCGACCACCTCTTCGAGCCGGGCGGGGCGGATGCGCTCGGGCAGAGGCGCGGCGACCGTGGGCATCGAGCGGACCCTAGCCCGGATCCCTCATGAGACAACTGCTGCAAAGCCGTATCGCACCGCCACTACAGGACTTCACTCGGTCGGCGGATCCTCACGTAGCGCTGCTACGCTCCGGTTCGCCTCGGTCGCGAAGCCCTGTATTGACAGCACGCTACGACTCTTCGCGACGTTGCTCATGAGGGATCCGGGCTAGCGGTCGGTCCGGCACGGTCGAGTGGCTTCGCGCGTATGCGCTCCGCGAACGAGCGGTCAGTCGAAGGTGCCGGGCTCCAGGCCGAGCGGCACTGGCGCGGGGCGCTGACAGACCGATCCGATCGTGATCACCCGCTGCTCATGGGCCGCGGTGATCAGCGACTCCATCACGTCGAGCACGTGGAACGCCATCTCGGCGCTGGCCCGATGCGACCGGCCGCTACCGAGCGCACTGAGCAGGTCGGCGATCCCGGCGCCGCGGCACCCGGTCTCGTGGTCGCAGGGCAGCTCGCGCCAGTCATCGGCCCCCTGCTTGATGCGCACCGGCGGCGCGAAGGTGTTCGGATCCGGCAGCGCGAGGCTGCCGGTGCTGCCATAGAGTTCGAGCAGGGGCAGGTGATGGCCCCAGGTCTCGAAACTCACCATCAGATCGATCACCGCGCCGCTGGCGAAGCGCAGGACCCCGGCGATATGGGTGTCGACCGCGACGCGCAGCCGCTCTCCGGCCCGCGGCCCGGCTGCGACGGTGCGCTCGCGATCACCGCGCACCGCGAAACCACACACGCTCTGTACCGGACCGAGCAGGCTCACCAGGGCGGTGATATAATAGGGGCCCATATCGAACAGCGGACCACCGCCAGGCGCGTAATAAAAGGCGGGATTGGGATGCCAGCGCTCGTGACCCGGACACGCGAAGTGGGCCACGCCGCCGACCACCGTGCCGATGTCGTCGGCGTCGAGCACCCGGCGGCAGGTCTGCAGACCGGTGCCGAGGAAGGTGTCTGGCGCGCAGGCGATGCGCAGGTCGCGTGCCCGGGCGAGATCGAGCACCGGCTCGGCCTGCGCCCGGCTCAGCGCCAGTGGCTTCTCGACGTAGACGTGTTTGCCCGCCTCCAGGATCGCGCGGCAGAGCCCCGCATGCGCGTCTGGCGGGGTGAGGTTCGCCACCAGCGTGATCGCCGGATCGGCGAGCAGTTCGTCGATACCACAACCGCGCGGGATGCCGTGCTCGGCCGCGAAGGCGCGCGCCGTGTCCGGGTCGCGACTGGCCACCGCCACCAGGTCGCTGGCCGCGTAGTGGCGCGCGCCTGGGACATAGGCTTTGCGAGCGATGTCGCCGCAACCGATGATGCCGATCTTTCCGTCCTGGCGCACCTGTCGTCTCCCTCTCGTGCTCGGAATCGCCCGGGCCCGGGATGGATGACCGCCCGCGGCCCACCAGCACCGCCGCCGGGCGGGTCAGCTGTCCTGCGGCGCGACGCGGAGGACCTCTTCGGGCGTGGTCACGCCTTCTATCACCTTGCGCGCGCCATCCATCGCCAGGGTGTGCATACCGTTGGCGATCGCCGCACGGCGGATCTCCATCGTCGGCGCACGATCGAAGGCGAGGTTGCGCAGCTCCCGGTTCATGACCATCAGCTCGTAGATGCCCTTGCGGCCCTTGTAGCCGGAATCCTTGCAGGTGTCGCAGCCGGCGCCGCGGATCAGCTGCCGGCCCTCGACCTGTTCGGGGCGCAGCTTGAGCGCTTTCATCACCTTCTCGTCGATCGGCTCCGGACGGCCGCAGTTGGCGCAATTGGTGCGGATCAGACGCTGGGCCAACACCGCTTGGATCGAGGTGGCGACGAGGAACGGGGCGACGCCGATATCGACCAGGCGCGTGATCGCGGTGGGCGCATCGTTGGTATGCAGGGTGCTGAACACCAGGTGACCGGTGAGCGCGGCGTTGATGGCGATGTTCGCCGTCTCCTCGTCGCGGATCTCACCGACGAGCACGATATTCGGTGCCTGGCGCAGCATCGCGCGGAGGATGCGGGCGAAGGTGAGCCCGATGCGCTCGCGGACCATGCATTGGTTGATGCCGTTGAGGTGGTATTCGACCGGGTCCTCGGCGGTGATGATCTTGC
>CAZTGE010000238.1:0-4382 GCA_964612995.1 uncultured candidatus Brocadiaceae bacterium
GGGCGGATCGGCTGCGCCGAAACGTATCCGCCCTCCGGCGGCACTTGCTCCTCGGTCTGACGGCCTGCGGGGCTGCGCTTGCGCTCCACGGGCCGCTGGCCCCACTGGGGCCAGCTATCGCTTGCGGCGATACCCGCTTCGCCCACCACTCGGCGCCAGACCCCATCTTTTACGATGGGCCCCGTAAAGGGCCGGGGTAACCACTCATGCCCGATGGGCCTGAGTGGTTACTCCGAGGCTCCAATCGCGGTGTCTGCACCTCGCAGGAGCCGAGCCGGCAGCGACGCTGCATCCGCGATGCGATCGCTTGCCCGCCCGGCAATCCGATCCTACCATGGCAGTTCAGACCATGGTCCGTCCGGGCCGGGAAGGTACCGATGCGTCTCGCCTGTCTGCTGGTTCTGCTCTGCGCGCTGGTCACGGTGGTGCTCGACATCATCGCCTACGCCGGGTCCGGCGAGGCGCGCGCCTTCGCCCCCAGCGGCGTGCAACTGCTACCGGTCGGCGCCTCCCTGCTGGCGATCTCGAACAAGCCCTTCGTCTTGTTGGGGTCGCTGCTACGGGCCCGCGGCGAGCGCTTCGAACGCGCGGTGCGGCTCTACCGTCAGACGCTGCTGTCGCTGTCCATGCTCGCCGCGGCCATGCTCCTCGCCGCGAGCGCCTGTTCCATCACCATCGCGTCGGACGCGACGCTCTGAGCCGTCGGCTCAACGGGGTACCGCATCATGGATGTCCATCTGCTGCGCAGCGATTCGGCCCAGGACGAGGTCGACCCGTCGGGTGAACGGGTCAGCACCTGTCTCGCGGCCTTGCGCCCGAACGACCGCATCCGGCTCGAATACCGCCACAGCACCCGTTTCGGATGGTCGGTGGCGGCGCTCGACTACACCGCGCCCGACGGCAAGCTCGAATACCTGAAGTTCCAGGAGCAGGAGGACCGCGCACCGATCTTCCGTGGCCAGCGGACCGGGGTCGATCCCGACGCGGCCGAGGCCTCGTTCCTGCGTCTGCTCGCGGCCGATATCGAGGGCCTGGACCGGGCGCAGTGGGACGATCGGACCGCGGTACGCACCGAGGAGGACCGGGCATGAGCGATCTGCAACCCCTGGGCGATCAGACCCAGAAAGCGCTGGGGTTCCTCCAGCAACTGATCCTGCACATGATCATCAACGACGTCGAGACCTACGCCATCCCCACCCATGATGTCCCGCTCGATTTCACCAATTTCCCCTATGACATCGTCACCCACGACAAGATCCTCAAGGCGGTGACCTGCTGCACCGATGCCCACAAGGGCGAGGACGAACGCGTGGTCCGGTTCGAGGACACCTTCACCGGCATCCGCTACGACTTCTTCTTCCGCTCGCATGACGACGGCCGCAGCGTCACCGTGACCAAGAAACGGGTGTGAGCCATGCCCCTGCCCGACCTCAACACGCCGCTCGGCGCCGCCGACCCCGCTGCCATCGCCGCGATGGTCAGCCGCCTGGAGACCCGGGATCTTATCGCAGTGCTACGCGTGGCCGACACGGCCAACCGGCAGAGGGTACTCGAGGCGATGGACGAGGCGGCGGCCAAAGACGCCCTGGCCCTGCTCGGCCGGACCACGGCGATCGACCTCCGGCGTCTGCACGCCATCGCTCGCGACCTCGCCGCCGACACCGGGCGGGGCGCCTCCTCGTGAGCCCGCCACGCCGGCGCGAATGCCTCGCATGCGGTTTCCCGGCCGAACCGGACGACAGCGTCTGCCCGAAGTGCGATGCGGCCCTGGCCAGGCAGATCGACGGCTCGACCCGCTCGCTCGATATCGCCCACGCGCATCAGACCGTCGACGAGGCGCTGGACCAGCTGCGCGGCGGACTCGATCGACTTCGCGCCACGCCCGCCGCGCGGATACGGGTGGTCATCGGTCACGGTCGCATCGCCGAGGCCGTGTTGCCGCAGCTCGAACACCTCCGCCGCACCGGCACCATCGCGCGCTACGAATTCGACGGCCGCAACCACGGCGCGGTGATCGTCCATCACCGGCCCCATCCCTGAGCCGACCGGCCAAAGGAATCCCATGCTCGATCGCAGGCAATGGTTCATCCGTGAACATGTCGGAATGCTCAAGCTTACCGACACCTATGACATCCTCGACCCCGAGAGCGGCGCGGTGCTGGGCATCGCCAAAGAGCGGCCCGGCGCACTGGTACACGTGCTGCGGTTCGTGATGAAGAAGGGCGCGTTGCCGACCCGGGTGGAGGTCTTCGCCGGACCCGAACCGGACGGCTCACCGGTGTTCACCATCAAACGTGGCCTCACCTTCATCCGTTCGAAGGTCGACATCCTCGATGGCACTGGCCGGCTGCTCGGCTGGTTCAAACAGAAGGCGTTGAGCATCGGCGGTTCGTTCCGGGTGTTCGATGCCAACGGTAACCAGGTGGCCACCGTCAAGGGCAACTGGAAGGGCTTCACCTTCCGCTTCATCGACGATCAGGAGCAGGAGGTCGGGGTGGTGAGCAAGCAGTGGAGCGGGCTGGGCAAGGAGCTCTTCACCACTGCCGACAACTACATGATCGACATCCACGGCGATCCGTCGCCGGCCAAGGCCACCCTCCTGCTCGCCGCCGGGCTGGCCATAGACACCATCTTCAAGGAGCGCAACGGATGACGCTGCCCCCACCCGCCCACGAACCCGATGACAGCACCTCACTCCCCTCGATCGAGATCCTCGAGCAGATGCGCCGGCTGCTGTCGGCCTGCGGCCTCGACGAGGACGAAGCCCAAGAGGTCGATCCGATCATACTCACGCTGATGGCACGGTTGCACCAGAGCCGCGACACGCTGCACACCACCATCGCCGAGCTGGTCGAAGCCAACACCCAGCTGAAGAAGGACAACGCCCGCCTGCGCGAGCAGCGGGATGCCTTGCGGGTGGCGGTGGCTGGTATCAGGCTGGCGGCCAGCGAGAATCTGAGCAAGATCAAGTCGGACACCTACGTCCGCCGGCGCATGCCCAAGGGCGCCCAGGAGAAGACCAGCGATCCCGACTGAGCCGGTGGCGCCGCCGCGGCGACAGGTGCGCACCACCCGCCGAACCAGGAGACCCCGTGCGCCGACTCACCCTCTCGCCACTGGGCCTGGCCCTGTTCATCATCCTGGTCCTGGCCGGCGGTGCGGCTGCGGTGCTGTTCCTGCTCGAGGCGCCGGGCTGGACGGTGGCACTCGCGGGCGGGCTCGCCGGCGCACTCGCCCTGGCCTTGCTGATCTCGGCCGTGATCCAGACGACTGGCGACGATGACGGCGACCGGCCGGCCTTGCTGACCTGTCCTGCCTGCGGCATCAAGGTGCCCAAGAACCGCGACGGCAGTTACGAATGTTACAACTGCGGGCGGGAGTTCTCAGAGTTGAGCGGGCGCCACCCCATTCTCCCCGAAGCGGTGGCCCCGAGCGGCTTCGTCCGCCGCCCGCGACGCCAATCCTCGGAACACTGAGCCACGGGAGGAACCACCATGGACATCCATACCACCCAATGGCGATCGCAGATACCGGATGGCTGGTTCGTGGTCGACCACAGCGATGGCCTGGTGCTGGCCAACGAGTCGGGCACCACCAAGGTCACTATCCGGGTACTCACCAGCAAGCACCCCGACGATCAGCAGGCGACCGACACCTTCGTCAAGGGCGCCAAGGACAAACACGAGACCGTCCTGGGCATCACCGGCGACCACGTCAAGGTGGTGGTCGCCGAGCACGACCGCCACCTCACCGCGCGGGTGATCAATCCCCAGCTGGCGATGATGCTCGAGATCGCCACCGATCATCCGGTCGGCGACGCCGAGCACGACTTCATCGCCCACTTCGCCGGACACCTCGAACGCATCGACTCCGCCCCCGCCTGAACCCCAGTCAAGGACCCAGCCATGCGCAGTACCTACGATGCCGTGAAGAAAGCCTTCCTGGACATCAACCGCTCGCTGGCCAATCATGGCCAGCAGATCCCCCACGCCATGGCCCACGACCTCTACGCCACAGCCGCAGCGCTGCACAGCACCCTGCGCGAACTGCGCACGCATGAGGCCTTCCGCCCCCACCTCGACCACGATCCCGGCTTCCGCGGCATGGTGTTCGAACTGCTCACCCTCTGCGCGATCCACGGCGGCGACGGTGTCTCCCGTAGCCATATCGACCACACCTTCCACCTCGACGATGAGCAGACCGCTGAACTCCTGGCCGACCTCTGCGCCGAAAATCTGCTCGAACGCCGTGAACAGCCGGAAGAGAACTACGCCCTGACCGGCAAGGGAACCGGATTCCTGCTCGACTGCGAATACTGAGGCTTCTATCAGAGGGGGCGCTGCCCCCTCGCGCCTTCGGCGCGTACCCCCACGCGCCTCGGT
>CAZTGE010000239.1:0-4364 GCA_964612995.1 uncultured candidatus Brocadiaceae bacterium
GGGTAGGTCCTCACGCAGTGAGGACCGTAGGGGCGAAGCCCCTGAGTAGTTACGACATCACTTCACCAGGAGGCTGACTCCGGCCGCAAGCAGCAACGTCAACACGCTCAGACGCAACCAGACGCGAGGCAGGACATGGGTCAACTGGGCGCCGATATAGGCGCCAAGCATGACCGCCGGCGTGAAGACCGCGAACAAGGGCCAGTCTACCTGACCATGGGCGATGTGCGCCACCGAAGCCGACGCCAAAGAGAAGATCGCCACGAAATTGGTGGTGCCTACGGCACGGTGGTCCGACATGCGCAATGCGAGCACGAAGGCGATGAAGATCAGCGACCCGGAGATGCTGGTCGTGCCAATGAGAAAGCCCATCGCAAGCCCGATCAACAGAATGGGCACAACCCCAATCCGTGGTGGTGGGCTCTCAGCCTCGGGTTCGGATCGTACGCGGATGGTCCGGTCAAGCATGACGCCGATAGACAGGAATATCGCAATAGCGATGATGTAGGTCAGATCGATCACCGCGTTGACCGACTCCTTGAACGCCGCGGAGAAAAAAGACATCGGAACCGACGCGACCAAGAACCAGAGTGATATCCGCATGTCCACATTGCCATTTTTGTGATGCCTGTAGGCGCCGCTGGCCATCATGAACACGCCGGCGAACCCGACGGTACCGACGGCCACGTATTTGCCGACACCAAGCAAGATGAGCACCGGGATCCCGAGCAGCCCATTGCCGATGGCTGTCATGCCGACGACCGCGCCAAGAAAGACGCCGAATAGTGCGAGGCCCACAATGGTCAATGCGCTCATCTGCTCTTCTCCATTGCGCCGCGATGGCGACGCTCAGTCCGTTCCCGCTGAAGACGTCGGGCTATATCATGATCATTGGCCGCGCGGTAGCTGGTCACGCAGTGTGCGTCAACGATCTCGGGAAGGATCCGCGCCAACAGACGGACGCCCCCTCTGCAAAACGGAGCCCAGCCAGCCCTGGCCGGGCGACCGGCCGACAGAGGATGAGCGGCTTCGACTCTTTGAACGCTCTCTCCCGCATGACCATTGACGCACCTCTCTTGGCATGGGTGTAGTGGCCCTGGACCGCCGGGGGGGGGGGGCGGCCTCAGAGCGCGGATCCCGTGATCCCAGGGGTGCAACGCGGGCCCGGCGCCCGGTCTGATACGCGATAGCCGACCGCCCAGGCGGGGCTGTCGGCCGGCAGGCTGAAGTCGTCCTGGTCGAGGTCGGCGCAGCGGGGATCGGCGACGATGCTGCCACGGTCATGGCCGTGGCTGCGCATCTCGTCGAGCTCGTAGCGCCGCGTGATCCGGGCCAGGCCCTCGCTGTCGCGGTCCTGGTTGGCGGAGAAGATCCCGGCCCCGCCGGGATCGAAGTAGCAGTTGCTCTCGGCCTGGAAGGGCGCGGTCGCGAGATCCTCACCATCGCGCGCAGCGAAGATCGGCCTGTCGTCGGTGATCACCAGATTGTGACGGAAGCTGAAGCTCCGGTGGTCCTCGAAAACCGTCTGGCTGACCTGGCCCAGCCGCGAAAAGGCGAAGCAGTTGTACTGCAGCACGTTCTCGCGGCCATAGTGCAGCTGGAACACCTCGCTGTCGGTCCGGTAGCAGGTGTTGTACTCGACCGTGATGTAACTGCTGCCTTCATCGCAGTACATCGCCCAACCGCCGTAGGAGTGCATGCGGATGTCGTGGATGCGATTGTGGCTGATGCTGGTGCCCGGTTGCGGGCCAAGGGTGTAGACCCCGCCCATGTCGTTGAGCAGCCCCGTGCCGAGGTGATGGATGTGGTTGGCCTCGATGCGGTTGTCATGGGTCGGGCTGGGGCCGTTGCCCCAGGTCCAGCCGCAGGAGATGCCGCTGTACTCGAGATGGTGGATGTGGTTGTGGCTGAGTTCGTTGCCGCTGGTGTGGATCGCGAGGATGCCCACCCCGGAGGCGGTCAGCCTGCCCCCGTCGGTGATCTCGTTGTCGATCACCTGATGGTCGTCGCTGCGCTCGCGCTGATCGCTGCGCTCGTCGACCCCGACGAGCTTGACCCCGCCCACGGCCAGGTCGCTGAACCGACAGCCGGCGACCACGTCGCCGCGGCAGCCCGCGCCGAGCTCGATCGCGTAGTTGCCCAGATGCGTGAAATCGCAGTGCTCGAACCGGCAGTGGCGCGCGTGGCGCAGCTCCACCGCCGCATCCGTGTCTGCGGCGGCCTGTTCATAGCCAGCGCGATCGCCGGGTTGGACGAAGTGGCTGTGGGCGAACTGCAGGTCGCGGAAGGTCAGATGCCCCGCCGGGCGATCGGCGGAGCCGGTGATGCGCAGCAGCTGCGTATGCACCGGGCTGACCACGGTGGTCGTCGCCAGCTGCTGATCCTGCAGCGGGAGGTAGATCACCCGTTGGGCATCGCGGTCATAGAACCACTGCCCCGGGCGCTCCAGTGCGGCGTAGACGTTTTCCAACCGGTAGCGCGCGTAGGCCGGCTCGGCGTCGTCCTTGAGCGGCCACATGCTGGTGCGGGTGCAGCGGACCTCGCGGGTGTCCGGGTCGTAGCTGGCGACCGGCATCCGCTCCTCGTTCCAAAAGTGGTAGGCGACCACGTCGATGTGGTCCATGCGCTCCCACTCCGGGTCGAAATGCCCCGCTGCGGCGGTAAAGCGGTCCTGCGGCGTGCCGACCATGAAGCCATCGCGCGGGGTCTGGGGCACGTGCTCCATCCGCCAGGTCCCGTCCTCCGGCAGGCTCGGCCGCTCGGCCCGCCGACCGTCGACGAACAGCTGATGGTGGTCGGCCAGCGGCCGGTCGAGGTCGAGCACCCAGGCGCGCTGGCCCTTGTGGGTCCCCTCCTGCCAGCCGGTGAGCACCCGGCCGCCGCTGATGATCACGCGCTCGCCCGGCCGGGCGCATACGATCAGCGGGGTGGTGTCTTCGGGGCCGAACTCCCAGGGCTCGTCGAGGTAATAGGTCCCGCCGCGCAGGAAGACCGTCACCGGTCCAGCGGCCGGGTGGGCCCGCAGCCGGTCGCGCAGACGCATCAGATCGTCGCAGGGGCCGTTACTGCCATGACCGTTGGGATCGGGGATGGTCCCGCTCCATTTGCAGTCGCCGTCGAGGCCGACGTAGAGTTCGGCGGGGTGCCAGGCGCGGCGGTATTTCTTGTGGTACTCGTCGATCTGATGCATGCCGGCACTGTGGCTCTCTCGCGCGCGAGGCAAGCCCCGGCAGGCGAGCGCCGGACGAAGCGACGGTTTACCCACACCGGATCGCCGCTAAGCCGTGACCCCGCACCCGTCGCCGAGAGCGGCACCCAGGAGATCCGCATGCAACTCGAACGCTACGCTGGCAACCCCGTCATCAGTCCTGTCCCCGGCAGCTGGTGGCAGAGTGCGGTCACCGCCAACCCCGGCGCCTGGTACGACGCCGACACCGGCCGGGTGACCATGCTCTACCGCGCCAGCGCCGCCGACGAGGTCCACCAGGTCTACCTCGGCCTGGCCACCTCCACCGACGGCTACACCTTCGAACGCTGCAGCGACGAACCGGCGATGCGCCCGTCCGACGGCTTCGACGCGGGCTGCGTCGAGGACCCGCGCATCGTCAAGTTCGGCGAGTGGTACTACGTCGTCTACGCCAGCCGGCCCTACCCGGCCGGCCAGTACTGGCTCAAGACCCCCCACGAGCAGTGGAAGCCCCCCTACGCCACCGCCGACTGGCCGGTGAGCCTGCGCGAGAGCCTCAGCTCCTCGGGCCTGCTGCTCACCCGCGACTTCATGCAGTTCAAGCGCGCCGGACGCATCACCAGCCCGCTGATCGACGACCGCGACGCGATCCTGTTCCCCGAGCGCATCGGCAACCGCTTCGCCCTGCTCCACCGCCCGATGAGCTGGGTCGGCCCGACCTACGGCACCGAACACCCGGCGATCTGGCTCGCCTACGCCGACGACCCGATGGGCTTCGTCGGCGCCGAAGAGCATCTGGTCGCCACAGCGAAGTTCGATTGGGAATGCAAGATCGGCGGCTCCTGCCCGCCGCTGCGCACCCCCCACGGCTGGCTGCACATCTACCACGCCGTCGGCCCCGACAAGCGCTACCGCCTCGGCGCCCTGCTGCTCGATCTGGAACAGCCCCACATCGTCCGCCACCGCACCCCCGAATGGATCATGCAACCCGAAACGGACTACGAGACCCAGGGCTTCTACGAGGGCTGCATCTTCCCCTGCGGCAACGTGGTCATCGACGACACCCTGTTCGTCTACTACGGCGCCGGCGATCGCCACGTCGGCGTCGCCACCTGCCCCTTCTCCGGCCTGGTCGACCACCTGCGCGCCTGCCCCGCCTGACCGCGACCGGGCACAC
>CAZTGE010000240.1:0-4285 GCA_964612995.1 uncultured candidatus Brocadiaceae bacterium
GAATACTCCAACAAGTCCATTCTCTCCGACGCCCTGAACGAGCGGCGAGAGCTGTAAGAACGTCGCATCGCCGTTCTGTTGTTCCGGTCGGTCGAAGTTTTCGCCCAAGCGTTGCCGACTTGCGAGGTCGTAGTAGAATGAACACCCGGGGCGGCAGGCGGCAGCGGCGCCGGGACGGGGACCCATTCGCCGCCCAGGGAGAATCGCATGGCCAATCGGCCCAGACGACGTTGGCTGGCGTTGGGTATTCGGGCGGCCTGGCTGCTGGCAAGGCCCGCCGAGCCGACGGCTGAGCTTGTCCGCCGCAGCTACGACCACGTTGCCCCAGGCTACGACGATGCCTGGACGAACCACATGCGCCCGCTCTCGCTGGCGATGCTCGATGAACTCGACCCGCCCCGGGGGGCACGCTGTTTGGACCTCTGCTGCGGGACCGGATTCGTGACGGGCGAACTCGCTCGACGCACCGGCGACCGGGTCATCGGCGTGGACGCCTCGGGAGGAATGCTCGCCGAAGCACGGGCCAACCATCCGGCGTGTGACTTCCGCCAGGGGGACGCAGCCGAGGTCATCGCCCGTCTGCCGGCAGCGTCCTTCGATGTGATCACCTGCGCATGGGCGTTGGGATACTCGCGTCCCTGGCGGGTCGTTCGCGAGTCGGCCCGCGTGCTCGCCCCCGGCGGGAAGCTGGCGATTATCGACAACTCGCTCACGTCGCTGGCCGAGGTGCTCACCGCGGCGATGTTCACCTTCGCCGAGACGCCCGGCGCCCTGCACCACGCGATGAGCGTGCGGTTCCTGCCGAGCAGCTGCGTTCTGGCGGGTCTGATGCGCCTGGCGGGGCTGGGCGTTTGCTCGCGACGGGATGGCGCGAAGACCTACCACGTGCCCACCGGCAGCGATGCCATTGCCCGCCTCACCGCTACCGGTGCCGCGGCGGGCTTCGAGTTCGCCCCGTCGGCGGATCGGCATGAGGCGGTCTTCGAGCGGTTCGCCGAAATCATCGAGCAGCGCTGCATGGGCCCGCGCGGCGTGCCGATCGTCCATCGCTATCTCCAGTGCATCGGCCGAAAGCGATGACGCTGCCTGCGCCGCTGAAGCTGCTGCGTCTTTACTACGGCGTTCCGATGGCCGGGACGTTTCTGCTGACGGTCTACTACGCCCGAGGCGGCTGGTTGGCGTGGGGCAGCGATGGTCTCGCGACGGTCGGCCTGCTGGCGGTAATCGCCGGGGCCTACGCGCTGAACGACGCGATCGATGCCCACGTCGACGCCCGCAATGTTCCGACCCGTCCCATCCCCGCCGGGCAGATCGGTCGACTCCCGGCTGCTACGATCGGCGCGGGGTTCATGCTCGCGGGAGTGGTCGTCGGCTGGTTCGTGTCGGTGCGGTTCGCCTCGTCGCTGTCGGCCGTCGCGGCCGGACTGGTGGTGTACGACGTCTACTCCAAGCGCCTGGGGTCGGCCAAGCAACTGGTGGTGGCCGCCCTGATGACGAGCATCTATCCGCTGGCGATCGTCCAGGCGGGCGGTGCGCTGGGTCCGCGTCGAGGAGCGCTGCTTCCGTTCGCCGCGTGGATGTTCGTCTCCAGCTTCGCTTACGAGACATTCAAGGACCTCCGCGACCGTCGCGGCGACCGGGCGACCGACGCGCCGCCCAATTCGCTGCAGGCCCATCCGGTGCTCTGGAAGCAGGCCGGCGAGGCGGGCATCACGCTGGGAGCAGCGCTGTTGATCGTCCCGGCTTTTCTGGGCTGTCGGTGGTTGTACGCCGCGGGCATCGTGGGCATGATCGCCGCAGCCGCCTGGGCGGTGCAGGCACGCTCGCTGGGGCGCAAGCTTTTGGCGATCTACGTCGAGTTCGTCATCGTCGGGGTCTTCGCCCTGGTCGACCCGCTGGTGCTGGGTTTCTGAGTCGGCCGATTACAGCAGACGGCGGTAGCCTTCGGGCAGGGGCTCCTCGGGCAGGTCGCGCAGCAACTCGCGCGATCGCTCCGGCGGCAGGGGCAGGGGAGCGTCGCCCAGCGTCCCGGCGAGATGATGCATCAGGCAGGAGCGTCGCGGGCGGGCGAAGTGCTCAGCCATGGCGTTGTAGATCTCGGGCAGGGGCTGCTGGAAGGCGTTGCCCAGCGAGAGCGGCGTCAGGTCGCAGGGGCAGACCTCACCGGATGCGTCGATGTACAGATGGTGGTAACCGCCCCCGCAGCCGAACAGGTCGGGCGATTCGAGCCGGGCGAAGGACGCCACCGCCGGGCCGGTGCGCCGGGCGTTGCGGGCGAGGTGGAACGCCCGGACCTGCCGCAACTGCTCTTCGGTGAGCATCACGTCCTCCTCGCCCCGCCATCGCCCCGTAGCCACCGGCGAGAGCACGCGCAGCTCGCCGGCGCCCCAGGCGTGCGCCAATTCGTAGATGCGGTCCAACTGCCCGGCGTGGATCGCCTCTCGGGTGGCGATGGTGGACAGGGCGACGTACACGCCGGCACGTCGCAACGCCTCAGCCGCGGTGCGCGCAGCGGCGAACGAGCCCTCAACCCCGCGCAGCGCGTCGTGCGAGGTCGCCTCGGCCGATTCCACGCCGAGCGTCACGCAGTCCGTGCCCGCCTCGGCGAGTCGATCGGCGAGTACGTCGTCCAGCCCCCAGCCGGTGGAAAAGACCACCGTTGCCAGTTCGGGCTTGGCCGCCGAGAGCAATTCGGGCAGATCCTCGCGAAGGATCGGCTCGCCACCGGTGAGCCCCAGCGTGCATCCGCCGAGCGACTTGACGTGGTCGATCAGCTCCAGCAGGTCGCCGGTGGGGCGGTCGGGGGCGTTGTTCCGGTTGGCCGACGAGCAATGCGCGCAGGCGAACGGGCAGCGGGCGGTGACCGCCAGGTAGGTCGAGTACGGCACGCGACGCCGGTCGGCGACGGCAGCGCAGAAGCGATTGAACGCCTCGGACGGCGCCGGCGGGAAGAACGTGTTGATCCGCACCTGCCCGGCGAACCGGTGAGGTTTTTCGCCGGCCAATCGGCGATAGAGATACGCCAGGTGACCCAGCGGGACTCTGCCGACCAGCCCGGCAAAGAGCATCGCCGCCCGCCATCGCGGCAGACGCTTCATGGCTTTGCTCTCCGCTGTAGTTCAACCGCGACGACGATGAGCACATACGCCACAATCCCCAGAACCAGGCCCAGAACAGCCCCTCCGATCAGTCCGATGAACAGCCCCACCGGAACAGTTACTCGCGCCTCAAGAAGTACGTCCGGGTCCGATTCGGACACGATAACGGCTGCGACCAGCACTGTGTGTACGATCGACGCACAAAACAACCCCAGAAGCGATGCATGGGGCAGACGCCCGAAGACGTCTTCGGCACAGACGTGGCTGTCTTCGGTCAGTCTGCGATGGACGGATTTCATCACCAGTCGAGTCCACCACACGCCCGACAGCACGCCGGTGACCCCGCCGAGGCAACCTCCCAACAACGGCATCGTGGAATCATGAAGGAGATTTATGGAATCGCTGTCGTACAACATGCCGGTCACGCTGCCCAACCACCACGAGACCACCCCGCCGCCCAGGCAGGCGAGCAGATAGACGGCACTGATCACGCCGCGCGGCAGAAGTGTTTTTGCTTCACTTGCGGAGCGTTCGGATGGCCGATGGGCGACTGAGTCGTTCATGGGGTTCCCTTGCGCAGACGATGGATGCGAATCGGTCCGATCCAAGCGCAGACCACGCCACCGAGAATCGCCCCGACCACCGCTCCGCCCAGCAGTCCGACCAGTTGACCCAGGATGGCCACGATCGGCCAAAGGGCGTATGCAGTGAACGACATGGACATCAGATGCACCGTGGCGATCAGCACGCCATGCACCGCCAGGGAGGCGGCCAATCCGCCCCATACGCCCCATCGGATGGCGGGGCCCCGAACCGGGCGAAGCGAGGCGTCGGACGCCGTGAGGTATTGCGCCAATCCCCGGTTCACACGCCATGCCCAGAACCAGCCCACCAAGGCACCGGTGACCAGACCGGCGATCCCGCCAATCAGCCACAGTGCACCGAGGGAGTGGTCGGAAACATACCAGCAGCCGACGATCCCCCCCAGTCCCCCGGAGACGATCGCTCCGCCGATACAACCCAGCCAGCGGGTACTGGAGGCGAGCGAAGGCAGGCAACTCGTGGGTTCCATATGGTTATGGTATGACCAGCCGATTTGCCGCGTCACGCCAAAAATGCCCCGATCGCGTTAGCGGCGAAATGCCTCGCTGGCCCAATCCGATGTATAGGCGCGCGCCGGGCAGGGG
>CAZTGE010000241.1:0-4272 GCA_964612995.1 uncultured candidatus Brocadiaceae bacterium
CAGAGGGGTAGGCCCTCACGCAGTGAGGACCGTAGGGGCGAAGCCCCTGAGTAGTAGAAAGGTGGGCCGGAGCCCTATGCTCGCAACCATTGGGTTGTGGGCGGAGGCCCACCTTGGTATCGATCAACGATCGTTACACAGGGTGCAGATGGAGACCTCTCCAAACGGGCAAAGAGCCTTGATCCGTGATCATCTATATAAATCTCGGAACTGTAATAGCTTGGGGAGCTACATCGATGGCAGTTACTGCTGCCCGACGGACCATGAGGCGGAGGTGGGCTTTGTAATGACAATCTTTGACAAGGGCCGGGACCGTGTCCTGCTACCATGGCGGGCCACGAACTGCATTGCTTGCCATCGGAGACCCCATGTCTGCCCTGCGTATCTTCCGTCTGGTGATCCCGCGCCATCCGGCGATCAACATCTACACCCGGGTGGCCGACAAGACCACCGCCCTCGGGCCCGTGCAGGTGGCGACCCTGGTCTCGCACCTGCCGGGCTGGGATGTCGAGGTCATCGATGAGAACAACTACCACGCCCCCGGACCGCTCGACGACGAGGGTCTGCCCGATCACGCCCGCCTGCAGGCCGAGCGCCCGGCCTGCGTGGTCGGCTTCTACGGTGGCTTGACCAGCACCGTGCCCCGTCTCTACCACCTCGCGCTTTCCTACGCCGGGATGGGAGTGGCGACCGTGGGCGGTGGTCAGCATCTCGACAAGCTGCCCGACGAGGCCCTGGCCTCGGGACTCGACGTGGTCGTTCACGGCGAGGGGGAGCAGGCCATGATCGAGCTGCTCGACGCTTTCGACGCAAACGCCTTCCGGCCGGATGCGCTGGCCGCGATCGCCGGCATCTCCTACCTGGCCGGCGAGCAGCGACGGCAGACCGCGCCGCGTCCGCCCTGTACCGACTTCGAGCATCAGCCGCTGCCCGACTTCGGCCTTCTGCGCTTCGCCCACATGAGCATCTATCCGGTCAGCCGCACCCGCGGCTGCGGGCAGGCCTGTGAGTTCTGCACCGTGCGCGGCCGACCGCGCAGCGCCTCTGCCGCCGCCCTGTTGCGCCAGGTCGCACGTCTGGTCGAGACCCGGCAGGCGCGCGATTTCTTCATCGTCGACGACCACTTCGCCGAGGACCGCGACGAGACCCTGGCCTTCTGCCACATGCTCGCCGCCTACCGGCGACGACTCGGCGTCCGCCTCTTCATCACCGTGCAGATCCGTCTCGATCTGGGTGGCGACAGCGAGCTGCTGGAGGCCATGGCCGATGCCGGGGTGCGGATCGCCGCGATCGGCATCGAGTCGCCGATCGATGCCGACCTGCAGGCCATGCGCAAGGGTATGGACTCGCAGCGTATGGTCGAGCTGGTGCATGGCTTCCACCGCGCCGGCATCATGGTGCACGGCATGTTCATTTTCGCCTACCCGGCCCGCGGGGGCCAGCCCGCCGCGCTCGGGCTCCAGGAGCGCATCAAGGCCTACCGCCGTTTCTTCCGCCGCTCGCACATCGACACCATCCAGGTGCTGCTCGCCATCCCGCTGCCGGGTACCCCCTTCCGTACGCGTATGCAGCGCGAGGGCCGGGTGGTCGAGGGCGGGGGCGTGGGCTGGGAGCACTACGATGGCGCCCATCCGCTGGCGCAGCCCGACGCGCCGCTTACGATCGAGGACCTGCATCTCGCTCAGAACCGGCTGATGGGCGGCTTCTACCGTTTCGGCTCGCTCTTCGGCCTGCTCGGCTGCACCATGGCCGTGCCGCTGCTGGCGCCCTGGCTGACCTGGCGCGGGCGCTGGCGCTCCTTCCAGCGCGTCTGGCGCAAGCAGCTGATCTCGGTGCTCGGCTCGCTGGTCATGAGCCGCTGGCGGCGGGAGTTCCGTCGCAGCCCGTTCCCCGTGCTGCTGCGGACGCGCTCGGCGACGCTCAGCTGAGGCTGCAGTCCTCACCCGGATCGAAGCGGTAGCCGATGCCGTAGACGGTGCGGAAGTAGACCGGCCGGGTCGGGTCCAGCTCCAGCAAGCGGCGCAGGCGGAGCACGAAATTGTCGAGGCTGCGGCTGCTGGCGCCCCGCTCGGTGGGCAGCTCCCAGACTTCGGCCAGCAGCTCCTGGCGACGCAGGTCCTCGCCCCGATGCGCGAGGAAACAACGCAGCAGGCGCAGCTCGGTCTCGGTCAACCGGGCCGGGCCGTGCACGGTCGTGGCCTCGCCCGAGACCAGGTCGACCCGATTGCCGCCGAAGGCGAGTCGGCGGCGGCTGCCGTGGCCGGCCGTGATCTGCCGTCGGCGCAGGAGGGCCTCCACCCGCAGCAGGAACTCCTCCAGCGCGAAGGGCTTGGCCAGGTAGTCGTCGGCGCCGCTGCGCAGGCCGCGGATGACATCGTCGGTCGTGCTCTTGGCGGTCAGCACGAGCACCAGCTCGTCGCTGCTGGTCCGGCGCAGCTCGTCGAGCAGCTGCAGGCCGCTGCCGTCGGGCAGCATCAGGTCGAGGACCGTCAGGTCGAATGCCTCCTGCGCGCGCCGGCTGCGCGCCTCGGCCAGATTGCCGGCATGCGCGACGCGATACCCCTCGCTCTCGAGGTTGAGGGTGATGAAGTGAGCGAGGTTCTCCTCGTCCTCGACCAACAGGATACGGTGCGCCTCAACCATCGCTGTCGCCTTGTGCATCCGCCTCCTCCACCGGCAGCTCCACGGTGAAGCAGGCGCCTTGGCCGGGCCCGTCGCTGTGGGCGCTGTAGCGCCCGCCCAGCTGGTCACAGAGGGCGGCCACAAGGTAGAGCCCGAGACCGCAGCCGTGGGACTTGGTGCCGGTCTGCTGCAGGCGCGCGAAGCGGCGGAAGAGCTGCCGGCGCTGCTCGGGGGCGAAGCCGATGCCGCAGTCTTCGACTCGCAGCCGGCAGCGCCCGTCGATCAGGCTGGCCTCGAGACTGACCTCGGGCAGTTCCCGGGCGTATTTCACCGCGTTGTCGAGCAGGTTGCAGACGATGGTCTCCAGCGCCGTGCGTTCGACGACGATCGTGCGCTCTGGCGCCGCCAGCCTGCACCAGTCATGGTCGAGCCCGTAACGTTTGCCGATGCGCTCGATGCAGTCGGCCAACAGCGTCGCCAGCTCGCAGCGGTCGCGCCGCAGGCCCCGCCGGTCGTGGGCCAGGCGGTTGGCCTCGAGCAGATGGTCGACCAGCGCCTGCAGCCGCTCGAGGTCGCCGTGCATGCGCTGCAGGCAGTCGCGTCGCGGCTCCGGCGCCAGCTCCCGCCGCTCGATGGTCTCGACGGCCAGGCGCAAGCCGGCCAGCGGCGTGCGCAGCTCGTGGGTGACGGTGTCGATGAAGTGGTCCTGCAGTCGCAGCAGGCGGTGGCGCCGCAGCATCGCGGCCAGGAACCAGGCCAGGGCGACCAGCACCAGCGACAGGAAACAGTGTCCGAGCGCCATGACGATCCACAGCCCGGCTCCACCCCTGCCCCAGCCGGCGGTGAAGGCGGCGCTGTTGTAGAGCGGGAAGATGATGCTCCAGCCGACCATGATCGCCACCACCAGGACCATGGCCAGGATGGTCACCACGACCCAGGGCAACAAAATGGGGGGCTTCATGCAGGCAGTCTGTCGTCATCGCTCAGGCGTCAAAGCCGTGGCTCCCATCAGAGCCCCCCGGCCCTGTCGGCCAGCGAGGGCTCTGATGGGAACGTCTGCTGTGACGGGCCCCTCAGGGGGATACGCAGGCGCTCGCCCTGGATCATGCGCCTCCAGCAGTAGTGCTTGATCGCCTTGCCCTGGACCGGCTTCTCGGTGCGGACGCAAGGCGACTCAAGGCTCGCCCCGGAAGCGCCGATCCCCAGGTCGGCATGCCTTGCGTCACCCTGGGTGCGGACGTACAGCCCGACGGGCCCGTCCTCGCTTCGGGTTTCCGCCATGACAGATCCGACCGCCGGGGCAGTATCGGGGCAATGGCGGGGCAAAACCAGATGTCAGGCCATGTCACGCCATGTCGAGCGGTGACAGGCGATGCTGCATAGATGTCTTCAATTCAGGGGTATGAAAAAGCAATAACCCCCTGTAGCAGGGGGCTATTGACTTCCTATGGCGGAGAGGGGGGGATTCGAACCCCCGATCGAGTTGCCCCGATACCGGTTTTCGAAACCGGCGCATTCAGCCGCTCTGCCACCTCTCCAGGTCGGGATCGTCGGTTGTCGAAAGAACCGGCAGGCGGGGGCCTGCCGGTGCGGCCGGAAGCTAGCATGCTGGATCGCTGGCGCAACGCCCGGCCGTGTCAGGGTTCAGGG
>CAZTGE010000242.1:0-4246 GCA_964612995.1 uncultured candidatus Brocadiaceae bacterium
AAACGCCAGCGAAGCTGGCGAGTGACGACAGAGGAGCGTGGGGGTACGCGGCGAAGCCGCGAGGGGGCAGCGCCCCCTCTGCAAAAAGCCTCAGGTCTGTCCTCGTTGACGGTTCGACGTCCTCGCCAGCCCCATGCGTCGTCGCTGTGCGCGCACAGCACTCAGCGTCACGCCGAGCTGCTCGGCGATCGCGCGGTCGCTGTCGGTGCCGATGAGCGCGAGCTGTTCGGGCGTCCACTGTCGGCGACGGTCCCAGGCCGGAATGCCGAGCCGTTTGCGATGCCCGCGGACCATGCTGCGCGAAATTCCCAGCCGCCGGGCGAGCTCCGGATCGGAGACGGTCCCCAGCAGGCGTTCGTCTTGCGCCGTCCATATGAAGTCCTGGTGCTTCGAGGCCGGATGCGCTGCGATGCCGAGTTCGTGCCGCTTGGCCCAGACGGTGGACTTGTGCACGCGGACGACATCCGCCACCACGGAATCGGGATGCTTGCCCAGCAGCGCGATCTCGTCATCGCTCCACTCCCGTCGTAGATCGTCGCGCCCGCTATAGCTGGGGATGTCGAGTTCGTGTCGTTTCTGCGCCACCGGGGTCGTACTGATTCCCCACTCCTCGGCCAGTATGTAGTCGGGGCTCTGGCCCAATTGCACGATCATGCCAGGAGTCCAGTCCACCGGCTCCGGACGCTCTTCGACCGGCGGAATGCCGCGCCGTTCCCGATCGATGCGGACGCGGCAAAGGGGCAGCTGGAAGCGACGTGCGATCTCGCCATCGGAGAGCCGGCCGAGCAGACGTGCCGCCGCCTTCGGAACCTGCAGCGGATGGCGCTCGCTATACGGCGCCACCCCGAGGCGCTTGCGACGCGCAGCGACCGCCGAATTGGTGACACCACGGCGACGCGCCACCACCCAGTCCGGCAGCTCTCCGAGCAGGGCGTCCTCCTCGTCGCTCCAGTCGTCGTCGCGCGCGGCCGCGGCGATACCCAACACGTACCGGCGACGGGCGATGACGCTGTGCGCGACGCCCATCTGCGCTGCGATCTCCTGGTCCGTGACAATGCCGAGCTGCTTGTCGACCCGTCGCCAGAACGACGCCGGATAGGCACGGCGGTTGCCCCGCCGTGGCGGAATGCCGAGTTCATGACGCTTGCGTACGATCTGCCGGTGCGGGATGCCGAACTCTTCGGCCAGACAGCGGTCCGGGTCCTTGCCGAGACGACGTATCAGGGTCTGCGGCCAACGGTGCCGCTGCGTGGAGGTCACCGGTTCGATGCCGCGCTGCTGGCGCTCAGCACGCACGCGCTTGATCGAAATACCGCTCTGACGCGCGATCTCGGCATCCGAGACCTTGCCGAGCATACGACAGAATCGAGCGGGCAGCTGAGTGGCCATGGGATGCATTGTGGCAGGGCTTCACGCAAAGACAATACGACACGACAGCGCTGTCGATCGCCCGGATTGCATCATTGCGATAAACGGCCGTGGCGACCGAGTTCCTGGCTCTTCGCAGCCGGCCCGCAGGGCCGGTGGGGGCTCTGAAGGGCGCGACAGCGGAGACGCAGAGGCCGATCAGGTTCTACCGCTGGGGCAGGAGCCCGCAGTCAGCCGTTGTTGTCGCCGAGTGGAGCGAGCACGACGGTCTCCGTGCTGCCCACATGCAGCACCTGGGTGCCGCCGACCGGCGCGCTCGGCTGGCGATCGACCGGCTCAACGCTTTCCCACTCGGTATCGCTCACGGTCTGAACGCTGATCCGCCGGGTGGCGCGGTGGCCGGCATCCCAGGGCAGGGTGCCATATTCATACGCGCCGATATCGGGGCTCGCGCCGTTCACGCTGTCCATCGGCACCGGCACCGTGAAGCCGTCGCGATCGAAGGTGGTGTAGTCCTGAGCGCCATCGATCAGCGCGGTCGAACCCGACGTCGGCAGGAACCCGTGCGGCAGGGCATCGCCACCCGTGAGCGCTGGATCGGTGGCGCTGCCGGGGACATGGTCCCACCACAGGTTGTGATCGACCAGCCGCGGCACGTCGGAATCGTGGGTGAAGTCGATGTGTTTGAACTTGGGCGAATCGTTGCGACACCAGGCCACGTTGCCGCGCACCACCGTGCCGGCCTGGTTGGCGCCGCTGTTGGTCACCACCCCGAAGGGGCCGTAGGGCGGCAAGGGATCACTGAAGCCCTTGACCGCGATGGTGTTGTGCAGGATGAGGAAGTTGGCGGTGTCGAAGCCGCCCTTCTGGTTCTGGATGTGGATGCCCCATTCCACATCCACGATCAGGTTGTGATCGATGATCAGGTTGCGCCCGTAGTCGGGATAGACGCCGCTGGCGGTGAAGCAGCCGTCACCCTCGATCCCATCGACATCCGGCCAGGCGTTGTGGAATATGTTGTGGTCGATGCGCAGGAAGCGGTTGTCGTTGCCCGAGTAGGTGCCGCCGATGTCCCAGTCCTGCATGCCGAAACCGGAGACGTCGTTGTGATGCACCCGGGCCGGGCTGTTCGGATCCTCCGGATCGCTGCGGTACATGTTGAGATTGAGCGCGCTGCGTCCGGTACGGCGGACGGTGTTGTAGGCGATCTCGTGATCGGAGGAGCAACGACTGCTGTGACCGCAGTCGATCGCACCGCAGCCGGTGACCGCGTAGTTGGTGTCCTCGACCAGATTGCCGATCACGCGGTGGTTGCGCCCGAGCAGCGCGATGCCGCTGCCAGCGCTGTAGCGCACGTGGCAGTTGCGCACCTCGTGGTTGCGGCCGGAGACCATCAGCCCGCTGGACTGGCCCCACTGATTGGCGAAATGGCCCGAGACGTCGGTGTAGTGGGTCGGGTAGTGCACGACCAGGTCGCGAAGCACGACGTGGCTGCTCGGCGCATCCTTGTACTCTTCGGGCTGGTGATAGGGCGAGTCGGACACTTTCCAGGCGGCGTTGCGCCAGGGGTAACGTTTGCCGCCGCCTTCGGTGTAGCCGATGTTATCGCCACCGGCGCCGATGTCGGTGGTGACAGTGCAGCCGATCAGGGTGAAGCCACGGATCTCGATGTGCGAGCGATCGGAGCAGTCGAAGCCGAAGCACCGGCGTTTGGCGAACACCCGGCCGGTCGGGTTGGAGCCGTCGGGCGTCTGCAGCAGCAACTCGCCAGCATCCTTGTCGTGGTACCATTCTCCGGCGGCGTCGAGCAGCTCCGGGTGATTGAAGATAACGTAGCGGCTGTTGTCGTGATAGCGATCGGCGTTGAAGGTCTGCTCGCCGGCACCGGAGCGCGTGCGCATGGTGAACTTGTCGCCGTCGACGGCGGTGATGAAACCGCTGACGATCCAGCTCCAGCCGCCGTTGTTGGGCTGGAGCACGATCTCGGCGCCGACCGCCTGGCTTGCGCTGAGATCGAAGTCACCGTCGCGCATGACGGTCTCGGTCCAGTTGTCGTCGGTGCGGGTCCGGCTGATGAACTCATCGCTGACCGCCTTGACCGGAAGCGACGGATCGTAGTCGGGATCGTTGGGCCAGCGCGCCACCGGGAGCATGGTGTCGTCCCAGAAGATCTGGTCGGCCTGATTGTAGACGCTGGCGTCGTAGAGGTTGACGCCGTCACCGGGGGTGGCACTGGAGAAGAAGTCGCCGGCCATCGGTGCCACCCAGCGCCCGTCACGCTGGCTCCAGCCGGTGATCGGGTCGCGGCCGTCGATGATCACCGCGCCGGTGGCGCGGTAGACGATCGGCGCTGAGGCAGTGCCGCTGTTGGCCGGACGTACCGACTCGCGGTAGGTGCCAGCGGCCACGTACACGGTATCGCCCGGTCCGGCCTGATCGGCCGCGGCCTGGATCGTGGCCAGCGGTTCGGCCGGCGTACCGGGGTTGGCGTCGTCGCCCGTGGGTGGCGGAGCGACGTGCCACTCGGCGGCTCCGAGCGGAAAAAGGACGAGGGTGATGAGGGCGGCCAGCGCGCGCATGGCGGATCTCCTGCTGCGGTTCACCGGATCACCGGATCACCGGTTCACCCAGGATTCGTTCGACCGGTGGTCCAGGTTACAGCAGCGGGTGCGCGCCATCGCCATCGTGTGATCCACTGGCCCGGCGGGCAGTCGGCGGGGGGTCGGGGGCGAAGCCCCCGATGAACAAGCCGAGTAACCACTCAGGCCCATCGGGCATGAGTGGCTACAATGCCCTTCCGGGGCCCCATCGTACGCGATGGGATCTGGCGCCGAGTGGTGATGGGCGGATACGTTTCGGCGCAGCCGATCCGCCCACG
>CAZTGE010000243.1:0-4192 GCA_964612995.1 uncultured candidatus Brocadiaceae bacterium
CGCGAAGCGATAGCAGGCCCCGGTGGGGCCTGCGGCCGGTGGAGCGCGACGAGCGGTAGCGAGGAAGCCGGGACGCGCCGCAGGCGCGAGGGGGCAGCGCCCCCTATGATGAAAGCGCCCAGCCAGTCCTGGCTGGGCGCCCGGCCGACCGAGGCGCGGTTTTCTGCGAAAATGGCGCGTAGCGCCGCAGAAAACGCCAGCGCAGCTGGCGAGCGCCGACCGAGGCGCGTGGGGGTACGCGCCGCAGGCGCGAGGGGGCAGCGCCCCCTATGATGAAAGCGTGGATTACGATCCACTGGCGACAGAAAGGTCCGGGCTTTCGCTGGCGGACCGGACCTCTACCGTATGTGGTCCAATCGTTCCCCATGCCCCGGCAGGAGGGTCCCATGCGTACGCCTCTCGTCTGCGCCCTGCTCTGCATCGCCGCCACCGGCGTCGCGGAGACGCGCTTCCATCAGTACACCGCGCAATTCAAACAGGTCGACGATCCGGCCACGCCGGTCACCCTGAGCTACCTCGGTGGCGAGTCCAACGAGTGGCTCGCCGGCGGCGGATTCCAGGGCGACGGCAGCATCGTTGTCGCCGGCACCGCGGTCGGACCGACCTTCGCTCTCGCGAGCGGCACCAGCGTCCGGGTTCTCGGCGCCGACGGCCCCCCGCCGCCGGGCGATGTCGAGGTCTCGCGCAAGGACCGCAAGGGGCGCGACGCCATCGTCATCGATTACGAATACACCGACGGTGCGCCCTTCGTCGTCAAGCTCAGTCCCGATGGCGGTAGCGTCCTTACCGCAGTGCGCCTGCCCTGGGGTAGCGGCAGTTGCACCAGCGCGGTCGTCGACGCCAGCGGCGCGCTGTACATCGCTGGCGTCTGCGGCCCCAACGTCGACGCCCTCGGCGCCAGCCCGGTGGCCGATCCCGACTACCTCGACGAGGATGCCCGCAACGTGCGGTGCTTCGTCGCCAGGCTCGACCCCGCGCTGGGCAGCGTGGTCTGGGCCAAGACCTATTACGACGAGCGTTACGCGCCCTATCTGCGGGTGACCAAGAAGGGTGACATCGCCGCGACCGGCGGGCATCTGGCCATATTCGCCCCCGATGGCGCGATGCGTGAGTACGTCAAGCTGTGGCTGGTGAAGAACTGGTGCCGCGGGGTCAATCCGGTCGACAACAGCTTCGCCCTCGGCTACGACCGCAACACCGGCACCGGGCGCGAGCCCTGGCGCAAGCCGTATCTGCAGATCCACAATGCCGATCACAGCATGCGCTCGATGCTCTATGCCTGGGATTCACACTACGTCGGCATTCCCTCGCTGCGGCTCGTCTCCGATTCCTCCTTCCGCAAGCTGTTCTACGACGACGAGGGCATGCTCTATCTCGTCGGATGGTCCGACGGCGGCAATTCCGTGCTCGGCAAGCAGCCCTTCGACATCCGCCGGTCCCACGGTCACGACGGTCTGGGCTGGAGCCTGTGGGGCGCCAACGCCCTGAGCGCCTGCTGGCTGATCAAGCTCGACCCGGAGAGCGGACAGGTCAAGGGCGCCACCACCTACATGGCCTATCTTGGTTCCCAGAACAAGCCTTCGAGCCTCTCGGTCAAGCACATCGGCTTCGCCACCGATGATTCGATCGTGCTCACCGGTGGCTCGGCCTTCGGTTTCATCCAGACCGGGCAGTCGAAATTCACCGGTGACTACGTCGGCGGCAGCTTCATCTCCATCATGCCGCCGGATATGGGCGATCTGCGCTTCGCCGCGGTCGTGCCGGGAACCGGTAAGGTCCGTCTGGCGAACAAGGAGCGCAACTGGAGTATCGCCGCAGCCAAGGTCGGCGGTCGGCACAAGGTGCTGGTCGTTTCCGGCGCAGTCGAAGACGGCGAACAGTGGTTCGAGAATCCGGCCCAGCAGGGATTCGGTGGTGGCACGCTCGACGGCCACCTCGCCGTGTTCGACTGCGGCCCTGTCGGCTCGGCCGGCGAGTGAAGCGAGGAGCATGACATGAACAAGCTGGCAGCAATAATCCTGATGTGCATCGGCGCGGGGAGTCTCGCGGCCCAGACCGGCGAGGTGTTGTTCTCGCCGGCGACGCCGCGTTTCCCGACCTCGTCGATCGAGTTCCGCGATCCCACCGGCAAGCTCTGGCCCTGCATCTGGCACGGCCGCTGCGCCGACGAGAACGTGGTCGCCCTGCGCGAGGCCGACGCCTCCGGCGCCTTCACGGTCAAGGCTGAAGGCGAGTCGATGCTGCGCTACAGCCTCGACAAGCGTGTGCTCGGCGAGCTGCTCGACGGCATCGACGAACGCGAGCCCGACCCCGAACGCGAGGATCGGACGCGCTGGGCCAAAGACGTCCCCATGCCCACCGTGCGTATCACCGGTCTCACTGCCACGGCCGTGGCCGGCGAGAAGAAGGGCGGGTATTCCGTCACCGCCGCCAGCGGCACGCTCGAACTCGCCGGCAAGACCGTCGCACTGGAGGGGGGCAGCGGTACCCTGGCCCATCGCAAGGCTGACGGCGCCCACGTGCTCGGCGCCCGACTCACCTTCGTCCTCAAGGGCAACCAGCTGGGCCTCAGCGAGCTCGCCGACCAGGACGTGGAGCTGAGCATCTACTCCGCTGGCGAATACGCCGATGGCTACGACAAGGGCAAGAAGAAGCGCAAGAAGAAGCGCTGATCCCGGCACCGTCAAGGCGATCAAAACACGCGCCCGCGGCCAGCCGCGGGCGCGTGTGCATGTGCGCGGCAGGCCGCTCTGGCTTCGTCGCGCGCGGGCATACAACCCGTGACTCAGCCAGCATCCGGAGGAGCGAGCGTGCGCAGCGACCAGATCAAGGCGGGGCCGACCCGCACCCCCCATCGCAGCCTGTTGCGGGCCTGTGGCCTTGGCGACGAGGATTTCGGCAAGCCCTTCATCGGTGTGGTCTCGAGCCACGTCGACATCATCCCGGGGCACGTCCATCTCGATCGCGTCGCCCAGATCGTCTGCGAGGCGGTGCGCGCCGCTGGCGGTGTGCCCTTCGTGTTCAACACCATCGGCATCTGTGATGGCATCGCCATGGGGCACAGCGGCATGTTGCAGTCGCTGCCCAGCCGCGAGCTGATCGCGGACTCGGTCGAGGCCATGGTCCGAGCGCATTGCTTCGACGGTCTCGTCTGTCTGCCCAACTGCGACAAGATCGTGCCCGGCATGCTGATGGCCGCGATGCGGGTCGATGTGCCGGTGATTTTCGCCTCTGGTGGGCCGATGCGTGCTGGCAAGGGCGACGACGGCAACGCGCTCGACCTGATCGACACCTTCACCGGCGTGGCCGCGCACAACGCGGGCACCATGGACGCGGATCAGCTCGCTGCGATCGAATGTCGCGCCTGCCCGGGCATCGGCTCGTGTTCCGGCATGTTCACTGCCAACAGCATGAACTGTCTCTGCGAGGCGCTGGGCCTGGCCCTGCCGGGCAACGGCTCGATCGTCGCCGGTGAGGATCGCGATCATCTCAACCCCGAGCGCGTCGCGCTGTGGCGCGAGGCCGGGCAGCGGATCATCGATCTGGTCGCGGCTGACACCAAGCCCTCCGACCTGATCACGCGCGCCAGCTTTCTCAATGCCATGGCCCTCGATGTGGCGATGGGCGGCAGCACCAACACCGTGCTGCACATCCTCGCCGTGGCCCAGGAGGCGGGGGTGCCCTTCACCATGGCCGACATCGATGCGGTCTCGCGACGGGTGCCCACCCTGTGCAAGCTGGCGCCGAACTCCTCGCTGCATCTGGAGGACTGCCATCGTGCCGGGGGGATCACCGCCATCCTCGGCGAACTCGCCGCGGCCGAGCTGCTCGATCTCGGCGCAGGTACGGTCACCGGCAGTCTTGGTGAACGGCTTGCAGGCAAGCGGAGTCTGGACCACGCCGTGATCCGCTCTGTCGCCGATCCCTATTCCGCCGATGGTGGGTTGGTGGTGCTCGCCGGCAACCTCGCCGCGGATGGCTGCGTGCTCAAGACCGCAGGCGTGGTCGATTCGATGCTCAGCTTCGAGGGCGAGGCGATCGTGTTCGAGAGCCAGGACGAGGCCTGCGAGGGCATCCTCGGCGGCAAGGTGCGCGAGGGCCACGTGGTCGTGATCCGCTACGAGGGCCCGCGGGGCGGTCCTGGCATGCAGGAAATGCTCGCTCCCACCAGCTACATCAAGGGCGCCGGTCT
>CAZTGE010000244.1:0-4133 GCA_964612995.1 uncultured candidatus Brocadiaceae bacterium
CTGGCGACCTGGAAGGGACTTGAACCCTCGACCTCCGGCGTGACAGGCCGGCGCTCTAACCAGCTGAGCTACCAGGCCAAGTCGCTGAGTTGTACCCGGGGCGGACCCGGAAAGAGCCAGGAAGTGGGCGATGAGGGACTCGAACCCCCGACTTCCTGCTTGTAAGGCAGGCGCTCTAGCCAGCTGAGCTAATCGCCCGTGCCCGCCGTGAGGCGCGACATGGTGTGAGGGCTCCCCGCTTTGGCAAGAGGAAATTCCGGGCGCGTCGAACCGCGTCGCGGAAGCGACCTGCGCGGGGGATAATCCACTGCGGCGTCCGGGCTTGCGACCTCCGCGCCAGCGGCGTATCATGACAGCCCCAGCACCACCCGTGTGTGGAACGGATGAGAGCGCTTCCCGTCGCCGCCTTGACCTCGTCGTCAAGAAAGTCGATAGTGGATGCGTGTGACGGATCCCGCCCACCCACAGATCCGTCAAGACTCGCCTTTCACCCCGGATGGCCCAGTGAGCGACCTCCTCTACCGCCTCAACGACGAACAGGCCTTCTGTTCTCTCGAGCATCCGGAAGAGGGATCGCTGCGGCTCAAACTGCTGGCCGTCAGCGCTGTCGGCGCCCATGTCGACAGCACCGCCGAGTTCCCCGAGAACGAGTACATGGACGTGGGCCTGGATCTCGATGGGCAGGGTGGCGCCGCCTTGTTCGCCCATGTCGCTTCCAGCGGTACCGATGGTCTGCATCTGCGGTGGCTGCATTTCGATCCGAGCGAGCGCGAACGCCTCGCGGAGCGCATCGCCGCCTTCGCCGAGGGCCAGGGGCTCGAGGGCGAGCCGTTGCCCGAGGAACCGGATTCCGCCAAGTCCGGTCGACGCCGTTCACGCACCTTCCCCGCCGGTGGCGTCAGCACCGAGGGCAAGCAGGCCGAGGGCAGGAAGACCGAGCACTCCGGCACCCGGCGGGTCACCCGCCCCCGGACAACCGGCGCACAACCAGCCGGCGACGCAGGCGAGCCGCCCAAGCGCCAGACCCGCAAGATCGCCCGGCCTCGCGGCCGCGCGCCGAATCGCGAGCACGAAGACGACGCCCTCACCCCCTTCAGTCAGGCCGACGCGCGCAGCCCCGAGCCGGCCGCGCGCGACGACGGTCGCGGCGGCCGACACCGTACCTCGTCGATCATGCCCTTCGCCGACCAGACACCACAGGAGGGCGTGCAGATCCAGGGCGAGGAGCCACCCACCCGGCGCAAGACCCGCCGTATAGTCCGCCCCAAGGCGCCACCGCCAGCCACGGCGAGCGCCCCGGAGCGACAGGAGGCCACCCCCAGCGGCTCCGGCGGCCTGCCGATCATCGAAGAGACGGGCAAACACCTGGTGATCGAAGCCACGGATCGTTTCCAGCGCATGCCTGAAGGCGAGGCGACACCGCCGCGCTCGCCGGCCGGCGGCGGAGAGGGCACCGGATCGATCACCCGCCGCCTCAATGTGGTCGGCGACGATGGCAAGCTCGACGTCGGTGCGACCATTCGCAGCCGGGCCAAGACCGTCAACGCCACCGAACTCGCCGCGCGCCACAAGAAGGTACGAGTGCTCAACATGAGCACCATCAAGGCGCTGATCCAGGACGCGGTCGAGGAAGCGGCGCAACGCCTGTCCTCTTCGCTCGACGAGAGCGAACGCAAGCGTCTGCTCGAAGAGGCCGAAGGCGAATTCCAGGAGCGGATCAAGCTGATCCAGGCCGAGAAACTCGGCCTGGAGACCCAGGCCAAGGCACTCGAGGAACAGCTGCAACGTGCCCAGGGCCTGCTTGAAGAGGAGCGCAACAAGGCGATCAGCGCCGATCAGTTCACCGTGTCCGACAAGGGCATGGAGGACATGGAGAAACGCTTCGAGCGCATGGTCAACCGCGCGATCCAGGTCAACGGCGTCAACGACCAGATGTCGCAGGAACTCCAGCAGATGGTCAGCCACCTGCTCGACACCGAGCGCGAACGCATCGCCGAGCAGGCCGCCGAAGCTCAGAGCCAGACCATCGCCCTGCTCGAGAAGAAGGTCTCCCGCCTCGCCTCCAGCCTCGAACAGACCGAGAGCGAACGCGACCGCCACATGCGCCACGCGGCCGCACTCGAGAAATCCGGCGGCGGCGGCGCCCTGCAGAACGTCTATCAGGCCGGCATGGACGAGGAGGACCCGGATCGCGAGCGCAAACTCGAGTTGCTGCGCAACATCTTCGACCAGAACCGGGAGATCCGCGAGCAGCTCGAGGCCAGCGGCCTGAAGGTGGAGGGCCGGCGCCGCAAGCCGCCGCCACCACCACCGAGCGAAACCGCATCAGATGCCACGACGGATGCCGCCGCGGCCACGGATGACTCGGAGCCCGTAGCCACCGAACTGACGGCCGCCGCAGCCGAGGAATCCCCTGCCGACGATACCGACACCGACGCCGACGCCGACGCCGACGCCGACGCCGGGTCCGAAACCATGATGGACCCGGACGACATGCCCTGGGAACCGGGCATGAGTGTCAGCTCGGAACCGATCCCCGAGGGCGACTCTTCGGTCAAGATGATGACCGGGTACAAGGATATCGCTCCGCCGCCGCTCGAACGCGCAGGCGCCAGCGCCGCCACCAACGCCGAGGCTGACGCCACGGGCGATGCGGCTGATGCGGAGGATGATCCCTACGCCGAGATGGGCGATCCCGACGACCAGCTCTGGGAACCGGGGATGGAGATCAGCTCCGAGCCGATTCCCGAAGGTGACTCCGCCGTCAAACCGATGACCGACTACAAGCAGTTCGAACCACCACCCCTGGAGCGTTCGAAGAAGTAGCCCATTGAACTCCATACCCGCACGGGTAACAATTAACAACGATCCGCGTGACCCTCTGATCCATCCGCCGCATTCATCAGGAGCATCCTTCATGCCTGACATCGTCTATCTCGGAATCGACCTCGGCACCAGCCGCACCTCCATCACGTCCTCCACGGGCGTCCGGCAGACCGTCTGGTCCTACGTCGGCTACCCCAAGGACCACGTCGCGCGCAAGAAGTTCGGCGGCCGTGACATCATCTACGGCAAGGAAGCGGTCGAGAACCGCCTCGCGCTGAACCTCTACCGGCCGCTGGCCGGCGGTTCGATCAAGATCGCGGGGGCTCAGGACACCTCTGAGACCAAGCGCGCGGTCAAGGACCTGCTCGAGTACGTCGTCGGTCTGGCCCAGGCCCCGAAGGGCGCCACCATCTACGCCGTGATCGGCGCGCCGGCCGAGGCCAGCGTCGAAGGCAAGGCGGCGATCCTCGAAGCGGCCTCGAACTGCATCGACTCGGTCATCGTCACCTCCGAGCCCTTCGCAGTGGCCTATGGCCTCGACTTCCTCGACGACACCCTGGTCATCGACATCGGCGCGGGCACCACCGACCTCTGCCGTCTGCACGGCACCATGCCCCAACCGGAAGACCAGCGCACCCACCAGGTCGCCGGTGACGCCATCGACCAGTCGCTGGCCAACCTGATCAAGGAGAAGTACCCCGAGGCCCAGTTCAGCATCAATATGGTGCGCGGCTTCAAGGAGAAGCACTCCTCGGTCAGCACCAAGATGGACGAAGCCGAAGTCACCATGCCGGTCAAGGGCAAGCCGACCAAATTCGACATCACCGAAGAGGTCTACAAGGCCTGCTATACCATCGTCCCCCCGACGGTCGCCGCGCTGCAGGATCTGATCGCGACCTACGATCCGGAATTCCAGGTGAAGATGCGCAACAACATCCTGCTCGGTGGCGGCGGCAGCCAGATCAGCAGCCTCGGTCGAGCGATCGAACACGCGCTCGACGAATACGGCGGCGGCAACGTCACCACCGTCGAGGAACCGCAATACGCCGGCTCCAACGGCGCACTCAAGATCGCCCTCGACATGCCCGAGGAATACTGGCGCGAGTTCGACGCCAGCGCGACGGCGCACAGCCCCGAGGAGGGCGGCAATGTCGAGGAGGGTGTGGTCGAATAGCCCGCTCGGATTCCCGCTGCCTACCGGATGACGGGCGCCTCTGGCGCCCGTCATCCATAACGCAGGCTCCGCCCGCAGCCCAAGGGGCATTGTAGCGGGCGGCGCCCGCGCGGCTTTTTGTTCGCGGGGGCTC
>CAZTGE010000245.1:0-4043 GCA_964612995.1 uncultured candidatus Brocadiaceae bacterium
CGTTGTCGTGCTGGTGCTATCCGAGTGCCGGGTCGACGCCGGGCGGTGCGCGTCCGCGGCGATCGCGGTGGATCCGGGTCTTCTCGGCGATCCACTTCACGCCGCGCCGGGTGGCCTCGCAGACGAGTGTGGCGAGCGCGCCGACGGCGGTGCCGAGGAAGTGGCTGCGTCCGCGCATCACGTCGAGCCAGGCGTCGACGTCGATCTGGAGTCGTTGGAGGATCGGTGCGAGGTGGGGCGGGATGGCGCCACGCTTGCCGCTGGCGATGATCCGGCCGGTCTGGTCGACGAGCTCGAGGTAATCATCCAGTCGGAGCTGGTTGTCGTCGATGAGCAGCGAGCGTGGTGGTCGTGGCAGATGGGCCAGTATTGCCCTGCCCTCGGCCACCGTCAAGTCAAGTGGTAAGCCTCTGGTTCCCTTGCGCCTGGATGGGCTATGGGCAGGGCGTGAAAGAAATGAGTGCCCCATGTTCTGCGTGCCCCGTGTTCTGCGTGTTCAACTCCCGTGTTCTGCGTGTTCATCGACGCATCTGCGCGCCCCCGGCGGGGTGCCGAGGGCGGACCGCCCTGACGACGGCGTACGCTCGCCTCAGGTGAGCTCCCAGGTACGCAAATCGTCACTCCAGGCCAGACCGATGCGTCCGCCCATGACCACGGCCACGCCGCAGGAATGGAAGGCCATCAGCCATTTGCCGATCCACGGACGCATGTCGATGACGCACGGGGCGTTGTGCCCCCGATGCAGCCAGGGGCGCTGCGGCAGGTCGAGCAGTTCGAGGTCGTACCAGCCCAAAAGATCGCGCGAACGGCCGACGCCGACCTTGTGCGCATCGTGACAGGGCGCGAAGAAACACACAAACTCCTCGCCATCGCGCAGGATCATCGGATTTTCCACGCCCAATCCCTCGGGCATGTTGTGCGGGCCGATGACCGGGCCATCGAGTGCCGCCTCCTGCCAGCACACCAGGTCGTCGCTGACCAGCAGCCCGAAATTCTCCGGGCCGTCGCCGCCCTCTTCCTTGTAGAGCATCCAGAAGCGGCCGTCATGATCGATGATGCAGGGGTCGATCTGACGCGGGCTGGACGACCACGGCGCGGTACTGCCGGCGGCGACGACGATGCGCGGATCGCTCCAGTGCACCAGGTCGTCACTCTCGAGGATCCACAGACGGCAGTCGTGCCGATAGACGCTGCGGCCATCGATCGGCAGCGTCATGGGATAGTGCTGACACACCAGCTGGAAGCGCTTGCGGCCGGGCACATCGACGGCGAGCACGTTACCGGGGCTGCACAGCGTCGGCGGGCCGATCACCGCCGGGTCGCTCCAATGCTGCAGATCGATGGACCGGCGCTGCTCGATGGTCGACACGAGGTGATCGCCATCCCACCATGTCGCGGTGTAGAAACAGTGCACCACCCCGTCGTGGCAGTACAGGGCCGGATCGCGCACCCCGGTCTGGCCACGACGCGGGCGGATCACCGGGTTGGTCAGGTCGTCGATCGGACTGTGGAAATGCAAGGCGGACATGGCGCTCCTCTCAGGCGGCGCGTGGACGTACACCAGATACCCGGACCGGGACGGGATGCGTCTATGCACTTTCTTGCGCACTTGCCTTTCTCTGCCAGGATCCGATCGTGGCCAGCGAACCGCAGATCGCCCCGTTCATCTACCACGCGCGCGAGTTCGCCCCGGCGCGCGGCGTGCGCGTGTGGGACGCCGCCGGGCTGCGTCTCGCCTTCGCACTCTGGCACGTCCGCCACGGCACCGTGACCGTGCGCAGAGATGACCGCCGCGTCTGCCATCTACGCCCCGGGGCCTGCGGCGTGACCGGGCCCGGGACCACGGCGCGACTGGGGGTCGACAGCCAGGGATCCCTGCTCGTGTTCGACATCGCCGCGCGCTGGCGCGCACGTTGGCGCGACCAGGACGGCATCTACCAACTACGCGACAGCGATGCGGTGCAGCCGGAGTGGCGCCGTTGCTTCGCCACGCCGCTGCCCCTGCCCGTGGATCCGGCCTGGCACCACGAGACCATTCTGCTGTGTGACCACCTGCGTCACAACTACTGGCGTTCGGCGAGCGCGCACCGCGAATGCAACGCCCGCCTGCACCATTGGCTGGCCCGCTACGCCCGCTTCCAAGCCGTAGCCGAGGAAAGGCAACTGTCCCCGGATCTGGCAGAGGAAAGGCAACTGTCCCCGGATCTGGCACAGCGGGTCGAGGCGATCATCCACGAGAGCAGCCACGCGCGCCTGACCGTGACCGAACTTGCCCGTCTGGTCGGCGCCTCGCCGAGCAGCGTGCACCGCGCCTATGTCGCGCGCTTCGGCCATGGCCCACGACGCGGACTGGAATTACGGCGCATGGACGCGGCGATGCGCTACCTGCGCCAGGACGACATGAGCATCGAAGCCATCGCCCATGCCATCGGCTACACCGACCACGCCAGTTTCACGCGTGCATTCCGCCGTTGCACCGGCAGCACGCCGCGCGCGTGGCGCCGCGCGCGCTGAGCGGCGAGCAATCATTTCTTGAGGCCACCGTTACCAGAAGGAAAACCCAGGACGCCCTACAGTTGAAAAGGCCGCCTCTGACACGAAAGGCCGCCTCTGACACGCGGCGCCTTGGGCGCGCGAGGGCCTGATCGTTGACTCCGGGCCCTACTGGTTGTGCGATTTCCGCCCGATTGCGGCCTGCGATCGTCGCAAACCGCGCTCGAACGCCTGATTGCCCATATGCGATCCGCCGTCAGCGGTGATTCGCGACGGGGAAGGCGGTTCGTTGTCATGCTGGTGCTATCCGAGTGCCGGGTCGACGCCGGGCGGTGCGCGTCCGCCGATCTGCCGACGGCGGCGGACAAGACGGCCTGCATCGACGTCGCGGTGCGAGCGCTTGCCTGCCAGGCCGGGCGGCCGACGGCGGAGCGCGCCGCGGCGGCTGTGGTTCGTGGTCGACCGGCGCATCGTGGTCGACGAGGCCCACGCGCGGGCGCGGCTGCCCTCGCGGCGGCCCGAAAACGGCGACCGCCAGGCTCACGAGCCGGGTCGCCCGTCAGGGCGCGCCTTCCGAATCGAGGATCGCCTGCACCTGCGCGACCAGTGGTGGCAGGTCGTCGACCACCACCCGGTGCACGGCTTCGATTTCCATGCGGCCGTACTCGTGGGCCAGGATGTTGTGCATGCCCTTGATCAAGGGCCACGGGACCTGCCCGTGGCGCTCCTGGACCGGGCGCGACACGGCGCCGGCGGCCTCCCCGACCGAGCGTCTCGATGGCGTACTGCGCATAACGGATGATGTCACGGAGCCTGCGGAGGTCCTTGGAATCAAGCGGCATACAGGGTCTCGGCATGGTCCAGGATGCCCCGGCGGAAGTCGGGATCCTCGTCCCGCTCCACGGTGCGACGGGTCAGGAGATCGACGTGTCGCCGGAACAGGCTCTCCAATTCCAGGCAGAGCGCCACGAAGCCGAGCCCCGGCGTCTTTCCCTCCTCGAAGGTCACCAGCAGATCCACGTCACTCTCCGGCCGCGCCGTGCCGATCGCGCGCGAGCCGAAGAGTTCCAGCCTGGCGACGTGGAAGCGCCGGCACAGCTCGGCCAGGCGTTCGCGATCGACGTCGGGGAAAGCATCCATGGTGCCGATCATGCTAGCGGTCCCGAGGCCGGCACCAATCCCCGATTCACGGTCCTCCATCGGCCTGGCGCGCCATGGCGCGCGGCCAGGCCAGCCCTCCGCCCGACAGGAGTCGTACCCATAGCGCAGGCGCCGCCCGAGCAATGGAATTGGGGGCGTAGCGGGGGCGGCCCTGCGCAGCAGGGAGAAGAGCCCCCGCGAACACAAAGCGGCGCGGGCGCCGACCGCTACAATGCCCCTTGGGGTGCGGGCGGCGCCCGCGCTAAGAGGTAGTGCTGCTTGATGAATTGCGCAAGCGTGGCTTCGCCTGCGAGCGCCAGGTTCCCATTCCTATTGTCTGTCGTGGCATCCGATTCGGTGGATCCGCGTCTTCTCGGCAATCCACTTCACGCCGCGCCGGGTGGCCTCGC
>CAZTGE010000246.1:0-4029 GCA_964612995.1 uncultured candidatus Brocadiaceae bacterium
GGCCGGAGCCCTATGCTCGCAACCCTTGGGTTGTGGGCGGAGGCCCACCTTGGGCTCAGTCCTCCATTGCCCGGACCCAGTCGCTGCTGGCGAGAGGATGCGCGGGATAGCGGTCGCGCAGGGCGCGCATGCGTTGATGACCGCGGCGCATGAAACGCTCCTCGCGGCCGCGGTGCAGCCAGTAGGGGCAGTGGGACATGGGACGCGGATTGGAGAGCCAGTACCAGCAACTCCCGGAGGAGTAGAGCGCCTTGGGCGCCTCAGGGCTTTCGGGGTGGTCGCGGACGATGGTGTTGAACAGGTCGAGTGCGCGCAGGCGCGCGGTCATCGCCTCGATCTCGGCCACCCGGCGCCGCCAGAGTTCGGGGCGGGTGCGCTGGTTGTCGCTGTCGTCGCCCCAGGGGCCGGTAATCCAGCCGCTGTGCTCGGTGTACTGGCGGAAGGCCCACTGGTGCCAGGCGCGGTCGTTGTAGATCAGGCCGTAGCCGCGGTGGTACCAGAAGGCGGCGAGGGCGTAGAGGTGTGCGGGTCGTTGGTCGGCGGAAGCTGCGCCGAGCGCCTGTTCCAGGCGTATGAGTTCGTCGAGCAGCGTTGCGGTCTTTTCGTCGAGATAGGCGCGCGCGCTCTCGCGGTGCCCGTGACGGACCATGCGCACGCCGAGCCGTTGGCGCAGGCAGGCGAGCAGTTCGGCGTCGATCGCCGGGGAGTGGCTATCGGCGCCGGGGCGCAGGTGGAGTGCATCGATGGTCTGTTGCAGCACCGGCAGGGGCATCTCGCCATCGGTGAGGATGGCCAGATCGGGCCAGCTGCGGACATGGGCATAACAGAGCAGGGCCCGTGACCATTGCCCAGCGCGCTCGCAGGCCTCGCCGACGCGCAGCGCCAGCTCATGGGTCAGCGGCGCGTCGGGATGGGCGAGCCAGCTGAGCGCGAGGGCATTCCAGGCCGCGTCGCGCTGGTCATGCTCGGCGGCGACGCGGCCGACGATGTAGTGGGCCAAAGGGTCGTCGCGCGTTCTCAGGGCGTGGGTGGCGAGCTCGGCGGCGGTGGCTGTGCGGCCTATGAGCAGGTAGGCGCGGGCGAGGGTCAGGGCGATGTCCGCGGGCAGCTGCCCACCGAGCGCGATCAGGCTCTCTTCGGCCAGCGCCAGACAGGCCTGGCGGGCGTGGCTTTCGCTGGCGGTGTGCATGCGGTCGGTGAGTGCGTGATAGACGTAGAGCGCCGCCTGCCGCGGATCGGCGAGCATGCGCTGCGGTTGCGCGGTGCGGCGCAGGTCGCGGTAACAGATCCGCAGTGATTCGATCGCGGGAATATACAGGTCGTGGAGGGCGGGTTGCTCGAGGATGTCCTGGTAGATCGCGATCGCGGCGTCGAGCTCGGCTGGTCTGGTCGTGCCCGCGCGACGGTAGGCGCGATGGTGGAGGAAGGCCAGCCAGCCGAGCGCATCGGCGCGCCAGGCGCCGTCGGGGTGCTCGGCGAGGTAGTGTTCGAACCCGGCGCGGATGGCGGCGTCCTGGCCGCTGTGGCCGTTCCGCAGCCGGGCGTGCAGCGGGAGGCAGGCGTGCAGGTAGGCCAGCTCGTCGCGCGCGCCGCCCTGCGGCGGGAGGGCGGCGGTCAGCTCGAGGGTCTGGCGTGCACGCTCGAGCGCGCCGCGGCGCAGGTGCTCCACGACCAGGGTGCAGCCGGCGAGATCCGCGAGCGGGCCCGCGGCGTGCAGTCGGGCGGTGAGCGTGCGTATCGCCTCGGCATGCGGGAGGGGCTCGCTGTCGGGGATCGCGAGCGCAGGGTTCCACCGTCGGGCTGCGATCTCCAGGGCGTCGACCGCGCGGGTATAGGCGCTCGCGCGGCTGGCCGGTATCGCGGTGCTTGCGGCGCGAGCGTGGAGCGCGATGCGGTTGTGGATCCGACGCCGCTGGTGGTAGTCGAGGCGATGGCGGGTGCGCGCGAGCAGCTGGGCCCAGGCCTGTCGGGGCGGGGCCGGCGGCAGCCACACCGAGACGCTGCGCTGGTGCATGGCGTCGGTGATGACGGGATAGGGCAGCTGTGCGACAGTCAGATCGTCGGCCGCCATCGCGGTGGTGAGCGCGGCGCGTTCGGCGAGCAGCGTGTGGCGGACGAGCACCGCGACCCGGTGTTCGCGCAGGCGGTGGGTGGGGGCGAGAAACAGACGATCGCAGACATCCTCGAGTGCGACGTCGAGCGTCTCGCGCATGCCGTTGTGCGCATCGTGGTACCAGGGCCCACAGGCGGGCGCGGCGAACAGGCCCCCGAGCAGGAGGGCGGCGATCCGGATGGCGAGCGTGGGCATCAGGGCGCTCCTGGGTCGGGGTCTGACGGCAGGGGATGGAGGGCGAGTCGCGCGTTGGCCGGGGTGACCAGCACCTCCAGGTGCTCCGCTGCCCCGGCGCTCAGGTGATCGAGGGTCAGGAGCAGCTGATCGGCGCGGCGTCGGCTGACCGGTTCGCCGGCATGGGCCGGGGTGGGGCACAGCGGGCTGGCGAGCGGATCGAGCAGAGAGCGCACCGCGCCGGAGTCGGCGCTGGCGAGAAACCGCAGCGGCGCCTGAGTGCAGAGCAGGTCGGCCTCGCCGCGGTTGACGAAGCGCAGCTGCCACTGGCCGGGCGTGGCGAGACGGACGGCCTCGGCGCGGATGTCGGGCGCGATCGCCTGGTCCTCGCGGGCGGCGGCGACCTGGGCGAGACTGAGCGTCGCCTGCTGAGCGGGGTGGGGCAGGCGGAAGCAGACCGCGCCGCGACAATGCGGACCGCCGTGGGCGCGGATGGTCCGCAGCCAGGTGGCCAGAGCGGCGTTACGGGTGCGGGCGAGCAGGGCCAGCGAGCCGACGCGTACGGCCAGGCGGTCGGCTCGTAGGGGGCGGGTGGTGCGCACGAGCAGCAGGTCCTCGGTCTCGTGCGCCCGGCGCAGGATCGTGGGCGCGCTCGCGAGCACCTCCTCGCGGCGGAGCTGGGCGTTGGCCGTGAGCAGGACGCCGTCGGGCCCCCACAGCGCGATCTGGGTGAAGGTCGGCAGGCCGATGCGGTAGGGCCGGCCCAGGGCGCGGCAGCGGGCGAGCACCCCGAGCAGATCCTCGCCGGCGATCAGGCGCTCGCAGCGCAGCGGATCACCGGGCGGACCGGTGTGGTAGAATTGTGGCACGAGACAGTCGACCGCTCCGGCGAGCGCCTCGATCCCGTGGGCATCGAGCCAGCACAGCAGGGCGGTACAGGAGAGTTCGCAGTTCTGCGGCAGAGCCCGGTGCAGCTCGCGCAGGAAGGCGGCGTACTGCGGAAGCAGGCGGGTGGGCACGTCCCAGTCGAGCTGGATCCCTGCGGTGTGCGCGCCAGGCGCGCCGAGCAGGGCGTCGTGCAGAGCGGCGGTGGCGCCGCGTTCGAGCAGCGGGGTGCAGTCGCTCGCGACGCGGAAGACCGCATGGTCGGCGATCGCGGGCCCGGCCGCGACCGCACCGCCGCGGGGGAGGATGCGCACGCCGGTATCGGTGACTGTCAGGCGAGCGCGCAAGGCGTAGATCCGGGTGCAGCCGCTGCGCATCAGCGTGGCGCGCGACCCGGCGTCGAGCGTGTGCCCCGGCGCCCAGGACCAGAAACAGAGGCTGCCGGCATCAGCATGATCACCGTGGTCGTGATCGATCGGCGGCGGCGGCGTGCTACAGCTCGCGAGCATCAGGGCGAGCGGGAGCAGCGTGCGCGACACCATGCCCAGGGTTTGCTGCGCCGCGCACCGGGCTTTCGCGGTGTGAAGTGGCCTTGGTCCACCGTTGTCGACTCGCAGCGTCATCGAAGCCCATCATAGCCGTCCGCGTCGCCGGATCACGCGCCCAGCCGGCGGCGTGGGCCGAGCTGGCGTGTGCGCGCTCTCGCCGGCCGATGTCCGCGCCAGCCTCGGCAGGGCTGGGAGGCCACCTTCGCCGGCGAGAGCGCGGGATGCCGCGCCGCGATACCCTGATCTTCGCGCAGCCAGACTGGCGGCCGGTGCCGGGCCGCAGCGCGCGGTGAGCGCGGCGCTGCGTGC
>CAZTGE010000247.1:0-3984 GCA_964612995.1 uncultured candidatus Brocadiaceae bacterium
CGGCAGGGTCGAACTGGTGACAGCGGGGGATGCGCATGCAACGATACTAGCACCGAGCGATCATGTGTCAATATTGACTCACGCCCTGTCCCTGTCCTGGTCTGCGTTGGCCTATCTGACCCCCGTTGGCCTATCGTATCCGCGCCTGACCCCCGTTCGCTCCTGACCCCGTTCGCTTTCGCGCCTGACCCCGGTTCGCTTTCGCGCCTGACCCCGTTCGATCTTATCGCGCCTGACCCCGTTCGATCTTATCGGTGCCTTTCCGCGCCTGACCCCGTTCGATCTTGACCCGTTCGATCTGACCCCTGACCCCGTTTCGATCTGACCCCCGATCTTATCGTTATCGGTGCCTGACCCCCGTTGGACTACCGATCTTATCGTTATCGGTGCCTGACCCCCGTTGGACTATCGGTGCCTGACCCCCGTTGGACTAGACCCTTATCGGTGCCTGACCCCCGTTGGACTGACCGCAGTGCCCTCTTCGCCCATCGTCTGGACCTGCGCCGTCAGCACAGCATCGCCATCATGGATGCCATCCACGCGCACGCAGAGACGATGGCGTCTCGACGCAGCAGCGGCGCCCTGGCGGCCGCCAACTACATCATCAACCATCGCGTCGAGCTGCGCCGCTTCCTCGACAACGGCGCCCTGCCACCCGATAACAACCTCGCCGAGCGCGTGCTGCGCCGCAACGCCATGCTACGCGCCGCGCGACGCTTCTTCGTCGCAGAGAACGGCGGCGAGCACCTCGCCATCGCCATGAGCATCACCGGCTCCTGCCGTCTGCTCGACCTCAGCCCGCTCGCCTACCTGCAGCACGTGCTCCCCGCGCTCTTCGCATACCGTGACGCAGAGCGACGGGGCCTGCCCCTACCCGACCTGCGGCCCTTCACCCCCTGGGCCTATGCCCAGCGCGTGGTGAAGCCGCCACGGGACCACGCGAACTGATCGCTCGGGACCGCGCATCGCCGGATTGCCCGTGCAGCGGTATGGCGTGACAGGTACCTTCCACAGCCTCTGGAACAAGGTGTACCGTCGGCGCGAGGTGGGCCGGGATGGTGTCGCGCTTGCCGCTGGCGATGATCCGGCCGGTCTGGTCGACGAGCTCGAGGTAATCATCCAGCCGGAGCTGGTTGTCGCAGGCCGAGAGGGCTGGCGCGAGCCAGATGCCGTATTCCGGCCCCTGCTGCGCGCGCCACTGCGCTTCGGCCAGCGTCGGTGGATCGACCGTGGTGCAGCCGGTAGCGGCGCGCTCGGCGCAGCTCGCACCCTGAGCCGTGCTGACGGATCGGGATCAGGAACCGGCGGCGCGGGCCACGGCATCGTGCACGAGCATGCGCCAGCCCGGGTAGCGTTCCGCCTCGCTGTCATCCAGGCTCAGCGCCAGGGGGATGAGTCCGGGATCGAAGAAGCTGGCGTTTTCCATGAGTTCGTGGGCGCTCTTCGGTTCGTACAGCCGCCCCGGGCGGTATTTCTCCAGGCCGGCGGCGGCGCGTTTCTGGTCGAGGCGTACCTTCGAATTGACCCATTCCTCATGCGTCTTCTCGCCGGTGGCATAAGGAACCACGAAATCCACGCTCTTCTTCAGGCTGCCGCCCTCCGGTCCTTCCCAGGTGTAGAGCTCCGGTTCGCCCAGGATCATGGCCAGTTCGATGGGTGGCTTCAGGCTGCTGCCGTGATAGGTGAGGGTGTCGCGATGTTCCAGGTCGTAGCTGCTCCCGTCGGCGCGCAGGCTCTCGGTGACGAATCGCTTGATGCCGCTGCGTGCCAGGTCCAGCCACTCCGGCCGATCCAGGATCATGCCGGAGAGAGCGGTCAAGCGGACGTGCTTGGTGTAGCGGTTGGTGATGTGGTTGGAGCGTTTCACCGCCCGGGCGTGGCGCGTGCCCATGTCCTCGATCCAGGTATCGACCTGCTCCTGCTCATGGGCGGGGAAGCGGTCGCGCAGGGCCAGGTAGGCCACGAAGAGCGGCAGCAACTTGTTCTCGTTGACGTCGTTGCCGGTGGGCTCGTAGGTGCTGGCCCAGGCGGTGATGAAGCGCTGGAGGGCATCGGCGGCGCGCTCGTCGCCGGTGGCCTGCCAATAGCGCAGCAGCAGGGCGACATCGTCCATCTCGCGCAATTTCGCCACCGTGGCGATGCGTTTGGGATCGGTGTTCACCAGGCCCTCGTAATGGATGACCGCCAGCGGCTGTGGCTCCGCATCCAGGAGGGGTTGCGCCTCGGCACCGATTGCCGCCACCAGGGCCTTGGCTTCGGGATGTTCGGAGGCGATCTTTCGGAGGGACTGCCTCTGGGCCTCGGTCATCGGTACGACCGAGCGGATTCCGAATTCACCGACGGCGGCAGAGAGGGTATGCATGCAGAGGAAGAAGAGGATGATCAAAATTCGCATGCAACCAGCATCCCCCGTGGCTGTTGCATGCAAGGGACAGTGTCCAGCCGGAGGCAGGGCCGCTCAAAGCTCGGGCGTTGTAGAGCGGGTGGCTTTTCAGGCGGCGGCGCGGCCGGTGATGAGGCGGAGGACGCGCCATGGTTGCTTTGCGACGGTACGCCACCGCTGCTCCCAGGTCGCATCGTGGGCCGTGGCCTGCCGTAGCAGGATCAGGCTGAGATTTCGGATCGCCGCGAGGTTGTGAGCGCTGTGGCGGGTGTGGGTGCGGTCGTGGTCTTCCTGCATGCGAACGTCCTTCTGGCGATGGAGTACATTCTCGATGCGCCAGTGATCGCGGATCGCCTGAGCCGCCGCAGCCGGTGGCAGGCGTTCTGCCGATGCCGCGGTGAGGGCGTAGACGGTTTCCGTAGACAGGGTTTCATGGGTCTTGGTGCTGATGCGGGTGCGTTCGATCTGGTAGATCTGACGGACATGGGGGAAGACGTCGGCCAGGTCATCGGGGTGGGCGTCGAGAGCGCGCAGGCAGCGTACGTCTTCGCGGCCGTGGCCGCGTCCGTGCTGGATGACGGCCGGGGCTACGCCGGCGGAGTGGAAGGCGTGTTCAATCCGGTCGAAAAGACCAGGGGTATTGCCTTTGACGACGCACATCGGGGTTCGCAGCACAAAGTGCCCCCCCCCATCCGTCTCGATCAACTCCAGCTCCCGCAGGCCCTTGAGGTCACGCTTGATGGTGCTGGCAGCAACCTCGCGGCGGAAGTGGTCGATGACGGTCTTCGGGCGGACCTCCGCCCCGGCGGTGACCTGGTCGAGGACCCAGCGCTGGCGGGGGTTGAGGTCGGGGTGGCTGGGGGCGGCTGAGGCGGCCGGCTCTGGGGCCGGCTGGTCGGCTTGGTCGGGGTCGGCATCGGTCTGGGCCGGCGGCGGGGCCTCGCTGCCGTCCATGATTCGAGCGTCGATGGTCTCGGTCAGGTGGTAGCCGCCGCCCTTGGTGGTGCCGATCACGTCGTAGAGGTCGCAGTCCAGGTCGAGGCAGGCCGTCAGGCGCTCGCGGCAGGTCTCGCGGAAGCGCTTGATGGGCTGGCCGATCTGGTTGGAGGCGTTGCGCTCGAGCCGGCGGTTCAACTCGCTGCCCCGGATGCGGACGTAGCCGTTGGTGCCTCGCTCGGCCAGCCAGCGCAGGACCTGGCCCATTTCGGGGTAGGCACAGTCCGTCCAGACCTGGACGCCGCAGAGCAGGATCTTGTCGGGGTAGATCAGCAGCTCCCGGCGTTCGGCCCCGGCGAAGGGGCGCAGCTCGACCGGCACCGGACGGCCTTCGGCCTTGGCCAGCAGGGCCTGGATGGCGCGGTCGAGCTTGTCGCCGTCGACGGGCTTCTGGATGTACTCGGTCAGGTCCATGCCGCCGGCCCGCATGACTGAGAGGATGAACTCCGACTCGCCGCTGTCCTCGCCGGTGACCACGATCACGGGCAGGCGGGCGGTGCGCGGGTTGCTGCGCACGGTCTGCAGCAGGTTGCGGCCGTTCTCGCGCCGCCCCAGCTTGCGGTCGGGGCTGACCGGGATCTTCATGTCCAGGATCAGGTAGTGGT
>CAZTGE010000248.1:0-3962 GCA_964612995.1 uncultured candidatus Brocadiaceae bacterium
TCTGCCTGCAGATTCAGGCGAACCACGACAAAGCCAGAGGGGTAGGCCCTCACGCTGTAAGGCCCGTAGGGGCGCGGCCCCTGAGTAGTTACGACCGCCGCTCATGTTCCCCACCCAACCCGGCGGCCCGTAGCCTTTCATGTATCGCCGGCAGCAATTCAGCCGCAGCGACCATGCGATCGCCGGCCTCTGGCAGGTCCCAATAAAGGTCGGCCAGCTCGTTCCAGCCCTGACTGGCAGAGAAACAGACATCGTGCCACAAGACCGCGATGCCGCCAGCCCCGAAACGTCGAGCCCGCTCCAAGACGCGAGCGAGATCGCCGTGCGAACCTGGCGATACAGCGACATCCATCGCCACGAGCGGAAACTCCAGACACCTATGTGGTCGTTCGTAACGGAAGTCGTATGGCAGGTAGGGGAAGCAACAGCCATTGCGGAAACCAACACGATCGGAGAAGCCGCTGGTGCTGTCATAGGCCAGCCACGCTTCGTCCAGCGCGCGATAGAGCAGAGGGATGCGGTCGCGCAACCAATGGGCTCGGAAACCAGCGATCCCGACCCGGGCCGCCCGACACAAGGCATCCCGCTCGCGCCGTGCACGGCCCCTCCCGGTCAGCATGCGATACGAACCGTGCAAGCCGATCTCGTGCCCGGAAGCCAGGAGACGGGCGAGAATCGCGCGAATTCTGGAATCACCCAAGCAGTACCGCGCGTCCCGACGGTGGGCCCGAGCCGCTATGATGAACCAGGTCGAGCGCCAACCGCGCTGCCCTTCGCCAGCCATGACCGCATCGACACCCGACACCGGATCCCGATCGTTCATCCGAGCCACTGCAGACGAGCGAATGGTGCTCACCGCCGCTCGAACGTCTCTTCGGCGCAGACAGTGGGCGATATCGATGGCCGTGCGCATCAGGCCACGGCCGCTCAGGCCGGGGTGGTAATCGAGGTCGTGCGTGGCAACGATGGGGAACCCACCGCCGAACGACCTGGGCTGCGCCCGCCCGTCACGGCCGAGGACGCCGCGGAGGCGTTTGTTGAATTCCGCCATGAGCACCGCCGCCCACGGCACCGTGGGGTCGATGCCGTAGCGGCCGAACACCATGCCTGCGAACGGCACGCGTCCAGCATCGTCGACAGCCCGTACAGCATGCTCGTCGGCGGCAGCCAGCCATTCGAAGAGCTCGCCCAACCAATCCGGTTCGGGTCCACCGTGGAACAACGGCACTCTGGTCTCACCGCACTCATACCAGATCGGCGCCGGAGCCAGCCGCCACGGCTGACGCGGCTTGTAGCGCGCCGGAACCGTCGTCGCGCAGGCCCCCTGCCCGCCGTATATGATACGTAGACCCGAGGGCCCTTCTTCGACAACCCGGTACCCGTAGACCATGCAAAACGAGCGAAAGGCGTACGCGACACGTCGCCTGACGACAGACGCGATGCCAAGCGCAAAGTCCAGGGCCAATGCAGGCGACTCGGCGCTCACGTGACCCACCCATCCGGCACCTCGATACCGAGCATCTGGGGCAGCCGCTCGGTTTCCGCTATCAAGTGCGCCCGGTCACTGGCATCGAAAACCTGATCGAAGTCGACCCTGGCCCGACCACGGTCCACTTGCAGGAAGTCAAGCACCAGCTCGCGCATTCGCGAGCAACGGTAGACACCCTCCATCAGCCGTCGCCCGCCAGGCCGGGCCTTCAAACGCTGGCTGAGAGACGATAGCGCACGGAAGAGACCTGGGCTCCGGTAGTCGCGAACGCTGTTGATCCGATCCTCGATCATCTCTGGCACGAACGAAGCATCCAGACCAAGGCCCGTGTACAGTCGCCGCACCGCTGCGCCCGCATCAGCGCCGACCTCGTCCTGGCGGACGACCACGAAACGCGATGGCGGAAAATGGTCCAGCCATGGCGCCAACGCCGACGCATAGCAACTGCAGCCGATGTACTTGCGGTCCGCTGCCGCAAGCAGACGCAACGTCTCCAGATCAACATCGGAGCTGCGCCCATGAACCGTCTGATGATCCATCAGAAGGTGCGACAACGCCCGCTCGAAGGGGTTCCGCAAGAACAGCACCAGAGTGACGTCGGGAGCAGTCATGTGTACCCGCTCCGGCACCACCGCTTCGTAGAGGTAGCTCGGACAGATCTCGCCACGGACCCGGGCTGGCCCGCTTGCGAAATGGGACCGATACCACTCGAGACCACGACCCCAATTGCGGTCGAAAAAATGGATCTCCTTCGGCTGCGCCATGGAGCAGTCCGGATGGGCGTCGAGCACCGTCCAGCCCCACGTCGTGGCGCAGCGGATGCCGCCGATACCGATGAAGTCAGGGCGCCAGTCAGCGCTCATGGACGCCTTTCCGATTCGACGGCAACCGCGTCTGCGGCGAAGCGGCGCAAGGCCCGCTCGTGCCACCCGGCTTGCAGGATCAGCACGAGGCTGCACCAGATGGCATAGATGGCCAGCATAGCGATCACGCCGACACCCGCCAGAGCGCACCCGCCGGCGATGGCCATCAGCCCGATCACGACCAGCGCCTCGCAAACGATGAGCACGGACTGACGATGGACGACCAGCAGCGACTGGCGCAACGGCACAACGATCGCACGCAGGGCGAACCAGGGAACCACCCACCGTGCCATGGTCCCCGCCATCCGCCATCGCTCGCCAAAAACAAAAGCAAATACGTCTTCGCCCCAAATCATACACACGGGTATCGCGGGCAACACGAGCCAAAACAGACGACGCAGGTGCCGGCGGAAGTCGATGTTCAATTCGCCCGGCACCTCACGGGCCAGCCGCGCGCTTACGGCAAACCATGCGTGACCCATCGCCGCCGTCAAAATCACGCGCGGTGCATCCAGGGCGCGCTGACAGACAGCAAACGACCCGGCGGCAGCGGGACCCCACCACCCTGCCACCACGATGACAGGCAACCGGATCGCGCTGGTCTGCATGAGAATCCACAAGCCATTGAGCAGTGGCAAGCGGCGATTGCGCCATGCCAGACCGACCACGCGAGCCAGGGACAAACGGCGCAGACACGCGGTTTCGTTGATAAGCGCTCGCTGCAGCAACAGCAGCGCAACCAGACGGCCGGCCAAGTCGCCGATCACCAGTCCAATCACCCCCCATCCCGTGAACGCCGCCGTAATCTGCACGCCGATGGTAACAACGGCCTGGGCCATGCGACCGGAAGCCAGCAACCCGAATCTGCGTTGGTGCAATCCCAGGTAATAGAGCACGCGATTGGCGGCAGCCATCCAACTACCCGCAACCACGCACCAAGCTAGACCGGTGAATCGACTGGAGGCGAAACCGAACGCGTGGGTGGCCGCAACACCGGCCGCCAACAGGACGCAGACCGCTGTGGCAGCTCCGAGGCCGACCAGCGCCAGGCCCACCGCGCGTAGGCGGCTACGCTGGACCGGAACCGCAAAATCGAAGCACAGACAGGCCGAAATGGCAGCAAACGAAAGAACCGCAAAATACACTTCATAATTGGCAAAGGCTTTCAGGCCGTAAAGCCGCGTGAGCACCGGCATGAAGGCGACCGTGGCCAGGAGGTGTACGCCATTGCCGAAGGTCGACCAAAACACGCCTGCGCGAAACTCCGCCGCAGGAGACTCGCCTGCCCGGCCCGTCGCCGTCGAATCCATGTCAGGCAACCGGGACGAGTCCGTCATCGTCGAGGCGGTACCGCTCGCCGGTGCTCGGACAGGTCGCCGCGAGTGGCCCCGCATCAGCCCGCACCGGTAGCCCCAACCGCTCCCCGGCCCGGCTGATCCATCCGATCTGCCGGGCAGGCACACCGACCATCAGCGCGTAAGCCGGCACGGCTTTCGCCACCACCGCCCCGGCACCGATGAAGCAATGGTGGCCAAGCTCGATGCCACACAGAATGGTGGCATTGGCGCCGATGGTCGCACCGCGCCGAACAAGAGTTGATTTGAACTCAT
>CAZTGE010000249.1:0-3953 GCA_964612995.1 uncultured candidatus Brocadiaceae bacterium
CCGGTACTACGTCCGCAACCACCGCGCCATGCTGCTGCACAGCGACGCCTTCCGTCATTACGAGCAGCTGGCGAGCTGGTTGCGCTACGTCTGGACGCTGCTGCGCTGGTCCCTCGCCCATCGATGGCTCCCTCCGCGATCGCCGGGCCGACGGAGCCTCGCCCAGCGACCGAACCCGCGTCCACGCACACCGCGACCCCGGTCGCCCTACGCCCACGTGGTGGTGACCACCGATTGGAACGACGCGACCGATCGTCTGGTCGCGGAGAACGCCAGAGAACCGGGCCTGCTGATCAGCCCGCTGCCGGGCCACAGCCTGCTACTGCCGCCGCGCTGGCGTTTCTGCTGCCTCACCGCCAACCGTCCCGGGTGCGACCGGCTGCTCCCCTTGCGCCGCATCAGGACCAGGCACGCCCACCTGATGATCGACCGTCGCCTCAGCCACGAGTTCTTCCGCTGCGAACTCGGCTTCCTGATGCTGCGCACCGCCACCCGCGACCGCCTGGGCGGCCCCTACCGCCGCTGCCTGTTGCTGCTCGCACTGGGCGAGAAGATCGCTCTGCGGCTGGCGCTCCTCGCCCTGCGTCAGGCCCGCCGGCTGGTCGCCGCGGTGCTGCCGCTGCTGGTCGCGCTACGCATCGGCCGCGGTGGCGACGGGGTGGCGATCCCGGCCGCGGACATCGCCACATGCCGACACGACCTGGCTAGTTGGTGGCAGGGGAATTCCCTCAACCGCGCATTCGTGCGCTCGCGTTGGCGGATGTTCCTGTCCTACCTCAAAGGCTTTCTCGCCGGCCACTGGTCACGGCGCCGGCAGGCGACGATCGACACACCGGAGGCGCTCGCGCGCATCCTGATCATCAACCCGGATCTCGTCGGTGACACTCTCACCGCCATCCCGCTGATTCGCGCCGTGCGCCAACACCTTCCCGCCGCGCAGATCGATTTCCTCGCCAGCCCCAAGGGCGCCGAGGTGCTCGCGGGGTGTCCCTGGTTGGACCGGATCCACGTCTACGACCTGCCCAACCCAAACAACCATCACGGGGTGGTCGATCGCCGAGCCCGCCGCGCCACCGCGGAGCTGATGCGGGAACTGCGTGCGCGGACCTACGACCTGGCCATCGACTGCTCGTGGTGGCCGGAGCGCTCCCTGATCCACCACGCGGTCCGCGCGCGCTACGATATCGTCCGGCCCAATCCCGAGTTCCTCGTCTGGCGCGCCCTGCGCCCCGGCGACGCCGACGGCTGGATTTTCGATCAGATCCTCGAACTCCTGACCCCTCTGGGCATCCGTCCGGAAGAACCGCGGCTCGAGCTCTGGATCGGCGACGACGAACGCGCATCGGTCGCCCGCCGTCTGCCACCCCGCGCGCCCGGTCGGATCCGGGTGGCCGTCCAGACCTGGGCCCCGTTCGTCCCCCGACGCTACCCGCCACGCGCCTTCATGAGCGCGATCGCGCGCCATCCCCTGGCCGAACGCTTCGACATCGTCGCCTTCGACCCGCCCAACCGCCTGACTGGGCCCTTGTTGCGCCGCGCAGTCGCCACCACCGGGGCCTGGCCCCTGCGCGAGGCCATCGTGGCCATGGCCGAGTGCGATCTCTTCGTCGGCAACGACGGTGGCATGGCCCACATCGCCGCCTCCTGTGGGCTGCCCGGGGTGGTGGTATTCACCAGCATCCGACCGGAGCAATGGCGCCCCTGCGGCCGGCTCCTCCCGCTGCATGCCGCGGCGGCGCTCACCTGCAGCGGATGCGGGATGCGCTTCTGCCCGACCGGCGACATGACTTGTCAGCGCCTGCTCGACCCCGCGGCCATCACTGCGGCGATCGACCGTTCGATCGGACAACGCTGAGATGGGTGAACGGGTCCTCGTTCTCAGCGATCGCCATCCCCCACGTCACGCCGGGGGCGCGGAGCTCAGCCTCGCACTGAGCCTGGCCGCCCTGCGGGGCATCGCGCCAGACACGCAGATCGCGGTCGCGGCCCTCGATGCCGGAACCGAGCCGGCGAGCGCCCCGCGACCGGACGCCTGCGGCCACCTCCCCTTCGCCGGGAGCTACCCTGATCTCGGTTGGGTCCCGGACTACTATCGCCTGCCGGGCATGAGCACCGCCCGCTGGCTGCTGCGCCGTAGCCGGCAGTTGTACCGGGTCCACGCGCGCATCACGCCCGACCGCGCGCTTGCACGCGTGACAGTCGATTGCGCGGCCCATGCGCTCTGGAACGAAGGCGGCCGCTACCATCTGGTCGCGGATCTGATCCACCACTCGCGCGCACTGCCGGCCCTGGCCGGCCTGCTCGCGCGTGTGCGGCCGACCCTGGTCCACGCCGATAATTTCCTCGCCATCCATCATCTGGCCATGTTGCGACGACTGGGGCTGGCCCTGCCGCCCTGCCTGGGTTTCGTGCGGGATTTCCGCTTCGTCACCCCGCCACGTCCGGTGCCCCGCATCGCATTGCACCGGCAAGCATCGCGTAACGGCGCCTTGAGGCCGCTGCGTCGGACCCTGTTGCATCTGGCCGATCGCCAGGACCGCGCCACCGCCCGCGCGGCCTTGCAGAGCATGGACGGCCTGGCCGCGGCCTCGCGCTTCGCCTGCCGCCAGACCACCGCCCTGACCGGCCGCCGCATCCATCTGGTGCCCAACCCCGCCCTGCACCAGCGGACCGCCGGATCGCCCCGTGATCCCGAACCGCTGATCGCCGTCTGCAGCGCGATCATCGCCCCGCGCAAAGGACAGGATCTGGTGCTGCGGGCCGCGGAACGGGCGTTCCCGGAACACCCCCGAGCCCGTCTCGTGTTCACGGGCGAGAGCCGGAGCGAAGGCCGGTCGATCGTCGAGGCCATCGCCCGCTCGCCGATTCGCGATCGGATCCGGCTCACCGGCCTGATCGGACACGCGGCGACCGTGGAGCTCATGGGCCGCGCCCGGGTCGTGGTCTCCCCCGGGCGACTGCCCGAGTATTTCGGCCGCGTGGTGGTCGAAGCGGCGCAGCACCAGACCCCGTGCATCGCCGCCGCCGACGGCGCCCATCCCGAACTGATCACCCACGACCGCAACGGCTGGCTGTTCCCGCCGGGAGACGTGGCGGCCCTCGCTGAAATCCTGCGTCGGATCCTCGCGCACCCGGACCTGGCCACAGCCGCCGGCGAGCACGCGGCTGAGGAGATCGGCCAGCGATTCCCACCCGAACGTAGCGCCACCGCCCTGCTCGACGCCTGGCAGACGACATGTCAGACCTGAGCCCACTGCATGTCTGCGCCCGCCTCGCCGCCGCCGCGCGGGCGGTACTGGGCGTGGCATCCTGTTACGTCGCCCGCTTCACCCGATCTCCCTGGGCCCTGGCGGCCATGCGCCGGATCACCGGGATCCAGATGCGCACCGCCGAGATCGGCGCCGTCGCCGCATGCTTCGGCAGCGCGAGCCGGCGGCGTCTGCTGGTCTTCGGTCTCGGCAACGACGCCCTCTTCTGGCATCTGCTCGCCCCCCGTTCGGCCGTGTTCCTCGAGGACAACGCATTCTGGCTGGGGCGTTCGCGCCGCCGCAGCAGTCTGCTGCGCATCCATCCCGTGCGCTATGGCACCACCATCGAGCGCATCGACAGCCCGCCGCGCCCACGCCATGCCCCTCTGGTCCGACCGGCCTTGCCGCCGCCGCGCCACTACGACGTGGTGGTGGTCGATGCCCCCGCGGGCAACGTGCCCGGCACCCCGGGGCGCGGCCAGAGCCTCGCGCTCGCCGCGCGCTCGGTCCGAGCCGACGGCGTGGTCTTCCTCCATGACGCGAGCCGGCCGATCGAACACGCCCTGGTCGATCGGCTGTTCCCCGACTGTCCGCTCCGGTACGTTGGTGACCTGGCGATGATCGGCCCACCGGCGGTCGCTCAGGACAGAGCCGCGTAGCGCGCGTAGACCTCCTCGGGCTCGCCCGCGCAGACCTTGTGACCGC
>CAZTGE010000250.1:0-3952 GCA_964612995.1 uncultured candidatus Brocadiaceae bacterium
GCTCCCGGGGCGAGCTTTGAGTCGCCCTGAACCGCCACTCTGCTGGCGAGGCCAGCTGCTGGGCGGCAGGCCGTGCCGCCGGACGAAGGCGCGAGAGAAGGCTGCGGCACTGCGATAGCCGACGATGCGCCGAAACCTGAGCCACACTGTGGCTCGGATCTGCCAGCAGTTCGCAGGCGCGCTGCAACCGCATGTGGCGTACGTGGGTCGCCGGCCCGCTGCCGGTGGCGTCCTGGGTCGAGCGCCCGAGGCCGGAGGCGCGGGCCAGGTCCTCTGCGTACAGATCGGTGCGCGAGCGTGCTCGCGGCCAGCTCGAGCGAACCGCCGACCGGATCGCACACCGCCCGGCTCAGATGCAGCGGATCGCGTCCGGCCACCTGCGCCACGAGATCCGCGAGCCGGAGCGCGAGTTCGACATCGGCGAAGTAGTGGCTGGGCGCGTCGTGCCAGATGCCCTTCCGCTGATCACCTGGGCGCTCCCGGCTTCACCCCGTCGAGCGACCAGCCCATCGGCTAGCGTGGCGACGGCAGCGGCAATTTTCCCGGCGCCACGCCGGTGACCGCCTGGAGCCTGCAGCAGAAACAGAACCTCCGCCGGGTCGCCGAGGTCCCCGATTGGGGCACCCCGACCCCTGGTGGTCACCGGCGACCGGGCCGGTGCCGGACGTTGGCACACCAGCGTAGCGCCCGCGGCCGGCCTTTTCGGCGCGGCAAATGCGGAATGTGGGTTGAATGCCCCCTCTCTGCCGAAGGATGCGGCGTCGGAGGTGTCAGATGAGTGTCCGTGTCCGCGTAGCCCCGAGCCCCACCGGCGACCCACATGTCGGGACGGCCTACATCGCCATGCTCAACTACTGCATGGCCCGCAGGAACGGCGGCAGCTTCGTCTTGCGCATCGAGGATACCGATCGCGGTCGCTGCAGCCCCGGTTCGCAGCAGGCGATCGTCGACGCCCTGTCCTGGCTCGGCCTGGAGCCCGACGAGGGCCCCGGCCACGGGGGCGACCACGGCCCCTACATCCAGAGCGAACGCAAGGCGGCGGGGGTCTACGATCGCGAGATCGCCCGTCTGTTGGAAGCGGGCCACGCCTATCGTTGCTTCTGTTCGCCCGAGCGGCTCGCGGCGGTCCGCACCGCCCAGGAGGCCGCCGGCGAGCGGACCATGTACGATCGCCATTGCCGCGACTGCGATCCGGCCGCGGCCGAGGCCCGGGCCGCGGCGGGCGAGGCGCACGTGATCCGGATGAAGGCGCCGCTCACGGGCACCTGCAGCTTCACCGACCGCCTGCGGCGGCAACCGATCGTCCAGCCCTGGGAGGAGGTCGATGACCAGGTCCTGATCAAGACCGACGGCTGGCCGACCTACCATTTCGCCGCGGTGGTCGACGACCACCTCATGGGCATCACCCACGTGATCCGGGCCGAGGAATGGATCAAGTCGGTGCCCAAGCACCTATGGCTCTACGAACACCTCGGCTGGCAGCCGCCGGAACTGGTCCACGTCGGCCTGCTGCGCAATGCCGACCGCTCCAAGATCTCCAAACGCAAGAATCCCACCGATCTGCTGTGGTACCGCAAGCACGGCTACCTGCCCGGCGCGCTGGTCAACTTCCTCGCGCTCATCGGCCACAGCCATCCCGACGGGCGCGAGATCTTCGGCCTCGACGAGCTGGTGCGGGTCTTCGATCTCGATCGTCTGAGCGTCGGCGGACCGGTGTTCGACCAGCAGAAGCTGCGTCACGTCCAGGGCCAGTGGTTCCGCGCACAGAGCGACAGCGAGATGAGCGCGGCGATCCACCGCGACATCGAGGCCCGCCTCGGCGAGCTGCTGCCCCTGCTGCGCGAGCGCATGACCTTCGGCGGTGATTTCACCTTCCTCGCCGATTTCTTCTTCGCCAGCGAGGTCGCCCCGGCGGCCGGCGACCTGATCCCGAAGAAGTGGGATGCCAGCCAGACCCGCGCCGCGCTCGACGGCCTCGCCGCCCGGTTGCGCAAGCAGCTGAAGAAGAACCGTGACTTCGTTTGGAATGAAGACCAGATCGAGACGACGGTGCGCGACTTCGCCGCCGGAAAGAACTACAAGCCCAAGGACTTCTTCATGACCGTACGGGTCGCGCTCAGCGGCCGGCGGACCAGCCCGCCGCTGTTCGCGACCATGGCCGTGCTCGGCCAGCAGACGACGCTCGAACGCCTGGGCGCGGCCGCGCTCAGACTGCGCGATGCCTGAACCACACCACGGCCCACAGGAACGGCGTACGGTGAGCCCGGCATGAGCCCGCGGCGCGACCCCGCCGCTGCCTGCCCCTTGTGCGGACGCACCTGCGAGCTGACCTTCCATCACCTCATTCCCAAGAAGATGCACCGTCGCGAGCGCTACCGCAAACGCTACAGCCGCGAGCAGCGCGCAACGGGCATCGGCATCTGTCGCCTGTGCCACGACGGCATCCACGACCTCTACGACGAGCAGACCCTCGCCGAGCGTTTTCCCGACCTCGCCGCGCTGCGCAGCGATCCCGCGATCCGTCGGCACTGCGCCTGGGTGGCCAGACAGAAGGTACGCGGATAGGCGCCGCGCGACTCAGAGCCAGCCGCGGCGCTTGAAGATCACCACCATGGTCACGGCCAGCAGGGCGCAGAGCCCGAGCACCGCGGGGTAGCCCCAGGCCCAGTGGAGCTCCGGCATATGGTCGAAATTCATCCCGTAGACCCCGGCGATGAAGGTCAGCGGGATGAAGATGGTCGCGATGAGGGTGAGCACCTGCATCACCTCATTCATCCGGTTGCTGGTCGCCGAGAGGTGGAGATCGAGCAGACCGCCGACCATGTCGCGCAGGATCTCCACGTTGTCGATCACCTGGACACAGTGATCGGCGAGGTCGCGCAGGTAGGGAGCGGTGTCCGCTCCGAGCAGCGGATGGCCGTCGCGGGCGAGGATGGCGACCGCCTCACGCAGGGGCCAGGTGGACCGGCGGACGAACAGCAGTCGCCGTTTGAGTTCGTGGATCCGCGTCACCGCATGGTCCTCATCGCGGGATTTGATGATCGCCTGTTCCAATGCCTCGATCTCCTCGCCGAAACGTTCGAGGACCACGAAGTAGTGGTCGACGATGATGTCGATGATGGCGTAGGCGAGGTAGTCGGTCCCGGACCGGCGGATCCGGCCGCGGGCGGTGGCGATGCGTTCGCGCAGCGGATCGAACACGTCGCCGGGACGCTCCTGGAAGGTGATCACCGCGCCAGCGGTGCAGTACAGGCTCACCTGCTCCACACCCAGCGCACCGGTGGCGGGGTCGACGGCGAGCATCTTGAGCACCGCGAACAGGCCGTCGTCGTAGGCCTCGATCTTCGGCCGCTGGTCGGTGTTGACGATATCCTCGAGCACCAGCGGATGGATGGCGAAGGCCGTGCCGATACGCCGCAGCAGCTCGATGTCATGCAGGCCAGTCAGATCGATCCACGACACCTTGGGCGATTCGCGCAAGACGGCCAGCTGGTCGCTGTGCGCAAGCTCGCGCACCTCCTGGCCACGGGCATCGTAATCGATCAGCGTCATCCGCGCCGGGGTGGCCGACGGCTCCTCGGCAGGAAGCAGGGTACCCGGCGGCAGACCCACCTTATGGGCGCGTGAGTGGAAGATGCGGTTGAGCATGGGCGGCTCCCGGCGGCGGTGGCAGGCTGCCGCCGCCAGTGATCGTGTGCGTCCCGCTGGCCGATGAAAGGCAGGCCACGGTGCAGCCCCCCGCTCGCCCCGATGGCACACCTCCGCTATCGGGCGAAGAGGAGGCAGGAGGGAGTGCCGTAGGCGCGGGCGAAGCGACTGCTGAAGGTAACCACTCAGGCCCCTCGGGCATGAGTGGTTACCTCGGCCTTTTTCGGATCCCCATCGTACGCGATGGGATCTGGCGCCGAGTGGTGGGCGAAGCGGCTATCGCCGCAGGCGATAGCTGGCCCCA
>CAZTGE010000251.1:0-3874 GCA_964612995.1 uncultured candidatus Brocadiaceae bacterium
AGGACGAGGACGAGGACGAGGACGAGGACGAGGACGAGGACGAGGACGAGGACGAGGACGATACCGAGAGCGAGACCACGCCATGATGCCCCTGCATATCGAGGAACTCCTGCAGCGCTGCCGCGACCACGACGCGAGCGACCTGCACTGCACCGTCGGCGCCCCGCCCTTGATGCGCAAGCGTGGCGGGCTGGTGCCCATGGGCGACGAGGTCCTCGACCCCGAGATGACCGAGCACCTGGCCATGGAGATCCTGACCCAACGGCAGATGGACGTGCTGCGCGAGCGCCGCAGCATCGACCTCGCGACCTCGATCGACGGCATCGGTCGTTTCCGCATCAACGTCTACCACCAACGCGGCTCGATCAGCATCGCCATCCGTCGCCTCGCCGACGAGATCCTCGATTTCCACGAACTCGGGCTGCCGCCGATCGTCAGCACCTTCGCCGATCTGCCCAACGGCCTCGTCCTCGTGACCGGCGTCACCGGCTCGGGCAAGTCGACCACGCTGGCGACCATCATCGACAGGATCAACCGCGGCCGCCAGCACAACATCATCACCATCGAGGACCCGATCGAATACCGCCACGAGAACCGCCAGAGCATCGTCAACCAGCGCGAGTTGCACACTGACGTGCTCAGCTTCGCCGACGCCCTGCGCGAGGCGCTGCGCCAGGATCCGGACGTCATCATGGTCGGCGAGATGCGCGACCTCGAAACCACGCGCACCGCGATCATGGCCGCCGAGACCGGCCACCTCGTGTTCTCGACCCTGCACAGCCGCGACGCCGTGGCCTCGGTCAACCGCATGGTCGGCCAGTTCAGCGCGGCCGAACAGGCGCAGGTACGCAGCCAGCTCGCCGGCGCCCTCAAGGCGGTCGTCTCGCAGCAGCTGCTGCCCAAGGCGAACGGCCTCGGGCGCGTGCCCGCGGTCGAGGTCATGACCGTGACCCCCGGCATCGGAAACCTCCTACGTCAGGGCAAAGAGGAACAGATCTACTCCGCGATCGAGACCGGCACCGCCGACGGCATGCAGACCATGGAACAGCACCTGCTGCGTCTGGCGACCGCCGGCGCCATCGACCCTGAGACCGCCGCCGAGCGAGCGCGCAACCCGCGTGACTTCCGCGAACGGCTGGCGGCCCAGGAGGCTTCCCAGGCCACCGGGAACGGCGATGGCAACCACGGCCGCAGCGCCACCCAGCGCTTCAAGCGCATGATGCAGCGAGGTCGCGATGCTCGGTAAAGACAGAGGCGCCGGCAAGCGCATCGGCCAGTTCCTGATCGATCGCGGCCTCATCACCCTCAAGCAACTCGACGACGCGCTGCGGGTGCAGAAGAAGGACCCGCGCAAACTCGGCGAGTTGCTCGTACAGCAGCAGGCGATCGAGGAGCATCAGCTCCTCCACGCCCTGGGCGAGTACTTCGGCCTCGACGTGGCCCAAGCCGGCGAGGTCGATCTCACCGACGAGGCACTCGCACGCATCCCCGAACAGGTCGCGCTCAAGCACGGGGTGGTTCCGATCGCCGTGCGCAACAACCGCGATCTGGTGGTGGCCACCTCAGGCGCGCTCACACGCCCGGTGCGCGATAGCCTGCAGCGCATGTCGGGCCTGCGTATCTGCCCCGTGCTCATGGCCTGGCGCGACTTCAGCCACCTGCTCGACCGGGCCTACCAGCTCGGCGAGGCCGGGGCCTCTTCCGGGGCGATGCGCGCGGTCGTGCACGTACCCGCCGAGGTCGTCGCCGTCGACGGCGACACGGACATCATCGCGCTGGCCGACCGGCTCCTGCTCCGGGCCGTGGAGCAGCGGGCGAGCGATATCCACATCGAGCCCGACCAGCCGCTGCATCGCGTACGCATGCGCGTCGACGGTGCCCTGCGTGTCACCGACACGCTGCCCGCGCCCGTGGCCGGCCAGTGCATCTCCCGGCTCAAGGTGCTCTCGGACCTCGACATCGCCGAGCGCCGCCGGCCCCAGGACGGCGCCCTGGTCTTCGACCACACCGATCTCACCACGCCGCCCATCAGCGTTCGCGTGAGCGTGCTGCCCTGCGCCGGCGGCGAGAAGTGCGTCCTCCGCCTGCTGCCACCTCGCGACCAGGTCATTCCCATGAACGAACTGGGCATGGACAGCGCGATCGTCGCGGGGATGCGCAAGACCATCGCCGTGCCCCATGGCATCGTGCTGGTCACCGGCCCCACGGGATCGGGCAAGTCGACCACGCTCTATACCTGCCTTGCCGAGCTGCGCGACGACCGCGTCAACATCACCACCATCGAGGACCCGGTGGAGATGCGCATGCGCGCCATCAACCAGGTGCAGGTGGACACCCACAACCACGTGAGCTTCGCCGGCGCCCTGCGTTCGATCCTGCGCCAGGATCCCGACATCGTCATGCTCGGCGAGATCCGTGACGCCGAGACGGCCTCGCTCGCTCTGCGCGCCGCGCTCACCGGCCATCTGGTGCTGAGTACCCTGCACACCAACGATGCCATCGGCAGCATCCCGCGCCTGCTGGACATGGGCTGCGAGCCCTTCCTGCTGGCCTCGTCGCTCCGGGCGGTGCTGGCCCAACGCCTGGTGCGCCGGGTCTGCGACCGCTGCCGCCACGACACGGCCATCGACCCCATCCAGGCCCGCAGCCTCGGCATCGACCCCGCGTCGATGCCGGTGATCGGGGTCGGCGCCGGCTGCAGCGACTGCGGCCACACCGGCTATCGCGGCCGGGTGGGCCTGTACGAGTTCCTGCCTGTCGACGACGAGCTACGCGCCCTCATCGGCGCCGAGGCCGGGCGCGAAACGCTCGAAGGCCACGCGTGCGCCAGCGGCCTGCAGGATCTGCGCGCCGCCGGCATCGCCAAGATCGCCGCCGGCGTGACCACCCCCGAAGAGGTCCTGAAAGTCGTGGTGTCCCTGTGAACGCGAACCGCACCCCCGCCCGAACAACGCCGAAGGCCACCGCCATGCTGCGCATCGGCGTCCTGAGCTCGCTGGCGATCATCGCCGGCCTCGCCTGGTATGTGTCGCGGCAAACCCCCCGTCCGGTCCGGTACGCCCCGGCGGACATCGAGGTACTCGTGTTCCTAGCCGAGTGGTGCGGGCCGTGCAAACGGATGAAACCGGAACTGGAGACCTTCTCTGCGCGGTTCCCCACATTGGCGATCCGCCGCATCGATGTCGATGCCCGAAGCGAGACCGCCGAGACTCGCGGGGTCGCCGCCGTGCCGACCGTGCTCGTGCTGAACCACGGCACCGAGATCCTGCGCCTGAGCGGCCTGCACACCCACACCGAGCTCGAAGCGAAGATCGGCGGGCACGTCGACCTTGCAGCGCCGGCCGCCACCCCGGCCGGCCACGATCACGATGGCTGCCGCGACCATCATCGTTGACGAAAGGAGCCGGCATGCCCACCTATCGCTACAAGGCCGTTGATCGCAGCGGACGCACCCTCGGCGGCGATATCGAAGCCAACACCATCGCCGACGCCTCGCGCGAATTGCGCGGGCGCGGCCTGAGCGTCATCGAACTGGTCGAAACCAAGGCACCCGGAGCGGACGGACCGCCGGGCCTCTTCGGCGGTAGCATCTCGCGCCGCGAACTCTGCGGCTTCATGCAGCAGCTCGGTTCGCTGCTCGGCTCGGGCGTGACCCTGGTGCGCAGCCTGACGCTCCTGGAACAGCAGGCCGAGAGGCGCGGCACCCGTCGCCTCGTCGCCAACCTGCGGCGGCGTATCGAGGGCGGCGCCACCCTCTCGCAGGCGATGGCCAGGCATCCGCGGCAATTCCCCAAGGTCGTCACCGCCGTGGTCGCCGCTGGCGAGACCAGCGGCACCCTCGACCAGGCCCTGGAACGCACCGCCGCCGACATGG
>CAZTGE010000252.1:0-3870 GCA_964612995.1 uncultured candidatus Brocadiaceae bacterium
CCAGAGCGGGTGCGCCAGTGCGGCCGCAGGCGGTCCATGACGGCCTTGTTGCCGTTGCTGTCGCTTATAGGCTGCGACAATGGAGGTCCTGCGTGGCGCTGCTTGATTGGCCGATGACCCTGATCGGATATCCCGCGCACCGCCGCTGCGGTGTGCCGGTGGTCGGCGTCTCGCACATGACCACCCATCAGGCCCTGCGTTTCGCCGAGGCCACGGGCATGTTCACCGGTTGGATCCTCGCCGACGGCCCGGCGCCCCAGGTCGAAGGCATCCTGCCGGACACGCCGACCTGGGTCGCGCTGGCCGAATTCTTCGTCGAACGGCGGGTCGCCTACACAGAAGGCATGGTCTCCGGCTCGCTGGTCTTCGCCAGCGCGGTGCCGGCCGATGGTCGCCCGCCGGCCGATCGCAGCCTGGCCACCTGGGCCGCCGGCCAGGGCAAGCCCTGGGTGGAGGTGGTCGACAACGAACTCGCCTATTGGGGCGGTCTCGACAACGCCCGGATGGAGGCGCTCCTGCGCTGGTTCATCGCCAGCCGGCCGCTCGATCGCGACTGGCGCGAGACCGTACTCGAACCGCAGACCGCCTCCGAGCTGCGCGCGGGCCTGTTCCACACCGGCCTGACCCGCAACCTCGCGCTGACCCGCGCCGGGCGCAAGCCGAGCGTCGATCTCTGGGGCGGCGTCCACCATCGCTGCATGCTCGATCACGAATCGTTGCCGCCCCCGAGCGCCGTGGGCAACGGCTGGCGTCTCGCGTTGCGCGGTACCACCTGGCAGGCGCGCCCGCTCGAGGGTATCAGTCCGCTCGATGATGAACGCGCGCGCATCACCCCGCCGGTGGAACGCTGAAGAGGAGGGGCCTGATGGCCAGGAATCTCGTCTGGGCCGGGATCGTGGCCCTGCTGGTGATCGGCGGGGCGGTTCTCTGGGTCGCCCGCGGCGTCCAGCCCAAGGACTACGACTCCGCCCTTGCCCGCGAGCGCAGTCACACCCTGCTCGAGCGCCACGCCAAGGTCTTCGCCGCCTGGCGCGAGGAGCATCCCGATCGCTGGCCCGAGAGCTGGATCGAGCTGCGGGGCTTCTCGAAGACCCTGCCCGAATACCAGCACCTCACGCTCAAGGGCGTCATCGCGCCGGAGGTCGGCACCTACAAGTACCGGCCGCCCACACCCGATGGCGGTCCGGACCAGGTGATCATGGCGACCACCGGTACCCACCCGCCGATCCGACCCGATGCCGAGGGGCTGGAGGGCGCGTCCGTCGGCTTCGTCCTCACCCGGGACCTGGAGGTCCAGACGTTGACGGCCGATGAGCACCGCGCCCGGACCCGGCGCCTGTTCCCCGAGGGTCAGGCCGACTGATGTCCCGTTGGCCCTCGGTGGTTGTCGGCCTGGCGGTCATGCTGATCGGGCTGACCCTTGCCACGCCCTTTCTGGTCGCCAGTTGGCGTTACGAAGTCGTCCAGGGGCGGCTGCGCGGAGTCTACCAGCAGCCGGTGGACGAGCATCGAGCGCGGCTCGTCTTCCATTTCGCCTACCCCGTGCGCGGCCCCGTGCCCGGCCTCGAACAAGCCGATGTCGAGGCCTTCGGCTCCGGCCGCTGCGACCGCTCCGGGCGCCCCTTGCCGCCCCTCGTGCTCGACACCGCCGCCGCAAATGCGCTCACAGACGGCTTCAGCCTCCGTGGCCAGGGTGATGATGAGGGCAAAGGCACCGTCCGGTCCCACGTGGTCTACTACGACCCCGCCGACCCCTTCGCGAGCGCCCGGATCTGCCTCCAGACCTCGATGTGGCGCTTCGAGCTCGGCCTGATGATGCTGATCACACCGCTACTGGCCTGGTTGGGCTTCGCGATTGCCGCCGCCGGCCGACGCCGCAGCGTCACGATCAGGCGACGATCGAACCCCTCCTGAATACGCGCGTTGTCCCTTGACGGCGCGCCGGCTCTGCGACCGCAGACGGATCTTGCCTGGGGAGCACCATGCAGCACCGGATCACGACCATCATCATCGGCCTCGCCCTCCTGCTCGCCGGCTGCGGCGGCGATGGCGCCCCCGACACCTCCGGCAACGGCGACACCGTCGGGGCGCAGGACGGTCCGTCGGCCAGCGACGGAGAGGCTCTGCCGGCGCAGCCGGCGGAGGGGACAGAGGGGGGCGCCGCGGCTCCGGCCAGCCTCGTCATTCCCGATGGCCAGTTCGAATACTGGGGCGAGCTGCACGGCGAGCCGTTCTGGGTCCGCCTGCTGCCGCGCAGCGCCGCCCACGGCGACCTGCGCATGCTGCTGATCGAGTACCACCAGCCCCCGCAGGACCAGCTCGACGGCACCCTGCTCACCGACTATCCCGTCCTGCTGGTCGATGATGTTTTGCGCGTGCGCGCCTGGGACAGCGGCAGCGGCAGCCTGAGCACGGCCCGCTACCGGCAAGACGGCGATTCCCGCTACGAGACGGTTCATGAACGCGAGCGCAAAGAGGGCAACGACTACGTTCCCTACACCATCGAGCGCGAGATCCACGCTCGCAGCGCCTGGGACCTGCGCATCGCCCCGATGCTCATCCCCATGCTGTGGCAGCCCGGCACCCGGACCCCCGCGATCCCGGTGGTCGACCTCTTCGGTCCGCGCCACGACGAGCGTATGACCCTCAGCTGGCACGACCGCACCGTGGAACTCGCCGGCGCGACCTACACCGTCATCCCCGATGCCAACGGCGACCTCCACCGCCTCGTCGACGCCGACGGCACCACCGTGCTCAGCGTCGCCGGCCGCGCCCCCGACCTCACCCCGGCCGAAGCCGACGCCCGCGCCCGCGCCAGCGCCGAACGCCTCGAAGCCTTCCTCGACCAGAGCGACGCGGCCACCGTCGTCCCGCTGCCCATCGAAGGCTTCGCCGAGCCCGCCGCCATCCCCGTCGACCCCGACCGCGCCGCCGCCAACCAGAGCCAGATCCCGCAGCCGGAGGCCGCATCCCCCGGTGCCGGCACCGACCCCGAGGCCGGCACCGACCCCGAGGCCGGCACCGACCCCGAGGACGCCTCTGGCCCCGAGTAAGCCAGGTCGGCACAGCACCTTGCACCGCATCGACCGTAACTCCGAACGCGCCCCGAAGCGATTCGAAGCTCGCCCCGGGAGCGCCGATCACCAGGTCGGCATGGCCCTCATTTGCGAGCTATGAGCGGCCCTGGAACGGGCCCCGATCACCCATTTGACAACAACCTCACCGCCCCTATGCTCCGCACCTCACAACAACGACGCGGGGTAGAGCAGTCTGGTAGCTCGTCGGGCTCATAACCCGAAGGTCGTAGGTTCAAATCCTACCCCCGCTACCACTCAAAAGCCGGTCCTTTTCAGGGCCGGCTTTTGTTATGTCTGGGGGCGGCGGAAGCCGCCGTATATCCCCTGCTGTGACAAGGGTTAGCGAAGCGGGGTCGAGAACGGAGAACGGGCGAGGCTGCCGGATCCTCCCCGATGGGCCGGAGAACGGGCCCGGTTCTCCCGTTCTCCCCGGAGAATGGCGGCCTTGTTATGGACCCGTTCCCATGTGGTGTACCACCTGACATTTGAAACGAGTCAGAGTGACAATCGGCCACGTCGGGCCGCCTTGAACCCCTTGCGGGCAAGGGCGAAGATGCGTAGTTTCATCTTCAGTTTCAATACGCTTCCCCTCTAGCCGTTGAGCCCAATACGGCACAAGGAACAGTAATGAGCATCCTCAATCCATGGCACATCTCTTCTCAAGCACGATGCGTGGCAATGACCATGCTTATGATCTTTTTGCTTTCTAGCTTTCAGAGCCTCTATGCCTCGGTGGCCCCAACGGCGAGCCGGTATTCTCCAAGCGGTTCCAGTGTGACCGTCACCGAGGGTG
>CAZTGE010000253.1:0-3836 GCA_964612995.1 uncultured candidatus Brocadiaceae bacterium
GGGGTGCGGGCGGCGCCCGCGCTATGCACTCCGGCAGGGTCGCGATGCACGCGAGGCGATGGAAGCGGTCGCCTCGCCACGCCTGCCACAGCGGCCAGGCCCATCCGTTCGAGAAAATCTGCAAGGCACTGCGATGGCGCCGATCACTGTTCGCTGGCCCCTGGAGCCGGCACTCTGGTCGCGGTTGCACAGCCCGGCCACCTGCGTCCTTGCCGTCGCCGACTGCGCCCGAAACTGGAGCGCCCGTGCCGTCTGGAGGTCATCATGTCCGCGTTCCTCGATCTCGTCCGCCAACGTCGTTCCTGCCGCGCCTACACCCAGACCGCGGTGGCCGCGGCAGATCTCGATGCCGTGCTCGAAGCGGCGCGCCTGGCGCCGAGCGCCTGCAACAAACAGCCCTGGCGGCTGATGGTGGCGCGCGAGCCGGCGCTGCGCACGGCCCTGTGCGCCGCCTACCAGCGCGATTGGCTGCGCACCGCCCCCTGCATCATCGTCGGTCTGGTGGCCGAGCATGAGGCCTGGGTGCGCGCGGCCGACGACCGCAACCACGCCGACGTCGACCTGACCATCGCCATCGACCACCTCACTCTCGCCGCCGTCGAACGCGGCCTCGGCACCTGCTGGATCGGCGCCTTCGATCCCGCCGCCGTGACCGCCGCGCTCGACCTGCCGGCCGACCTGCGCCCGGCCTTCCTCCTGCCGCTGGGCCACCCGGCCGCGCCGATGCCCGAGCGGCCGCGCCGCGCGCACGATGAGCTGATCGGCTTCGATGCCCTGCCCGCCCATGAGTGAGGGCGGCATCGCCCTGGTCGCGTTCAACGCCCGCTGGGCCCACTGCGCCCACGCACTGCGGTTGTTGCGCGCCGGGCTCGGTGACCTGCGCCCCCGCTGCCGCATCCACGAATTCACCATCGCCGACGACCCCCGGGCCGCGGCCGAACGGGTGCTGGCCACCGCTCCGCGCCTGGTCGGCATCAGCTGCTCGGTATGGAACCTCGCCGCCAGCTGCTGCTTCTGCGAGGCGGTACGTGCCGCGGCGCCGCAGACGGTGCTCGTCGCCGGCGGGCCCGAGGTCGGGCTCGCCGACCACCCGCCGCGGCTGCGCGCCTGCGTCGACACCCTGGTCACCGGCGAGGGCGAATCGACCTTCGCGACGCTCGCCCGCGACTGCCTCGCCGGCATGCGACCACCGCTGGTGATCCACGGCGCGCCGCTGGAGGCGACCGCGATCCCGCCGGCCGCCGACGAATACACGGCCGAGGACTGCGCCCACCGCCTGGTCTACCTCGAGACCACCCGCGGCTGCCCCCACCGCTGCGGTTACTGCACCTCAGCCGTCGCCGGGCCCCTGCGCCGGCTGCCGGCACAACAGGTCCGCGCCACCATCACCGACCTGATCGCGCGCGGAGCGACCACACTCAAATTCCTCGATCGCAGCATCAACGCCGATCCCGAGCACGCCGCCGGGCTGCTCGCCTTTTGCGCCACGCAGCACCGCCCGGGCCTGCGCGTGCACCTGGAGATGCTGCCCGACCGCTTCACCGAGCAGCTCAACCGTTCCATCGCCGCCTACCCCGCCGGCGGGCTCCAGCTCGAGATCGGACTCCAGAGCCTCGACCCGGCCGTGCTCGCGGCCAGCGGTCGCCAGTGCGATATCGACGCCGCCCTCGCCCACCTGCAACGCCTGGCCGCCACCGGCGTCCATCTCCACCTCGACCTCATCGCCGGATTGCCCGGCGAAGAACTGTCGGGCATCGCCCATGGTTTCGACACACTCTATGCCCTCGGGCCCCAGGAGATCCAGCTGGGCATCCTCAAACGCCTGCGCGACACCCCCTTCGCCGCCCGGGCGCTTCCGGGGCATCACTTCGAGTCCACCCCGCCCTACGCCCTGCTCGCCAGCCCCCAGCTCACCTTCGCGACCGTCCAGGCGCTGCGTCGCTTCGCGCGCTATTTCGAACGGATCCACAACGCCGGCGACCTGCCGCACACCGCACGCCTGCTCTGCGCCGGACCGAGCGCGTTCGCCGCCTTCATGGCCGTGAGCGAATTCCTCTGGGCGCGCTTCGGCCGCACCCACGCCATCGCCTTTCCGCGCCTGTGCAGCGCGCTGCACACCTGGCTCATCGAACACCGCGGCTGTCCTGCCGACACGGTCACCAACGCCCTGGCCGCCGACTGGGCCGCGCTGCCCGGCCGCAAGGGCCCACCGGCCTGCATCCAGGAAACGGTACGACGCCTGCGCCACGCCCGATGATCGCGCCGGATCTCGCCCGAGCGCTGTGGCCGCGCCTTATCGCGAGGCGGCGGACACAAGGCGCACAACATGACAGCGGGGCCACCCGAAAGGCGACCCCGCTGTGAACAAACGGTCTGTATCTGGAGCGTCGGGTCAGCGCCGACGGCCGTAGCCGCCACCGCCGCCACCGCCGCCACCGCGGTCTTCGCGCGGGCGGGCCTCGTTGACCTTGAGGCTGCGGCCTTCGAGTTCCATGCCGTTGACGGCCTGGATCGCCTGTTGAGCAGCGTTGGGGTCAGCCATCTCGACGAAGCCGAAGCCCTTGGCCCGGCCGGTGTCGCGGTCCATGATGACCTTGGCGGAAGTGACGTTGCCGTACTCCGCGAAAATGGACTGGAGTTGACCGTCATCGGTCGAATAAGGCAGGTTGCCCACGTAGATATTCATCGAAAGATCCTGGGGCCAGAAAGGAAGGTGTTGCCGTGGTGGCACCCTGGAGCCACGGCAACCGGTGGCGGACGCCATGGCAGCAAAGCCATGGACGCAAGCCATTAGTGAACTGGACTGTGTCCACCGGGGGCGCGATAGCAACAGCAAAATCCGCCGCCGCGACACAACCGGGGCTCCGCCGGCACCCTGGCCGCCGGCCCGGGGGCGCTGCGGCAGCGTGCCGGTGCGTTGACCACCAGGGCGCGAGCGGCATCGTACGGCCATGGATCAGCTCACCAATCCCGTGCTCCCCGGCTTCCACCCCGACCCCTCGATCTGCCGTGTCGGCGAGGATTACTACATCGCCAACTCGACCTTCGAGTGGTTCGGTGGGGTGATGATCAGCCATTCGCGCGATCTGGTCTACTGGCGCACCCTCGCGCGGCGAGACGCCGAAGCGCTGGCGCACCAGCCGCGTGAGCTGTTCGGGCGAGGTGTAGCCATGGCGTGCAGCCACGGTGGCGATGCGGTCGTCGCCGGCGAGCAGGCCCTGGCGAACGGCGTCCAGCCGCCGGTCACGCACGTAGCGCATCGGCGAGCGCCCGGTGAGCGCCTTGAAGCTCCGCGCGAAATGGTAGCGGCTCATCCCGCGGCCTGGGCCAGATCGTCGGGGCCTGAGTGGTTACAGCAGAACATCGTCTGAAAGAAGACCCTGCCGATGTCAGCAAGTTGCTCAACGTCGACAGCCGCAAGAAACCGGGAATCAACATGGGCGGACACCACCCCAGCCCGGATCCCGCGCTGGCCTCCGGCGTCCTCTTCGCCTTCGGCGGGAACGGCGCGGTGGCGATCGCCAAACCGGGCCCCGACCCCCAGGTGATGGCCGGGCTCACACTCGAGCGGATGGGCGGCACGCCCTTCTTCGCCGGCACGCGCATGTACGTACGCACCTACGACCATTTGCTCTGCATCGGGCAATGAATCGCTGCCTGCCGTCGCGCAGCGCACCACGGCCCCTGGCTTGACGCCCGCTCTGCCATCGCGCAGGCTCTGCCACGCAGCGACCCGATCAGCTGCCGACCCGGTGCCGCCGCGCGAGGCCGAAGATGAGCCGTAACCACTCAGGCCCAACGGGCATGAGTGGTTACCTCGCCCTTTTTCGGGGCCC
>CAZTGE010000254.1:0-3712 GCA_964612995.1 uncultured candidatus Brocadiaceae bacterium
CCTTCGGCGGTCCGGGCTCGGCCTCAGCCAGCTCGTCCCCGGCTAGGTTCCAGGCCCGCCATGTGCCGGTGGGCGTCCCGAGTTCATAATCCCCCTGCCTGGCCCGACCGCCGTCGGCGTGGTACCAGGTCCAGGTGCCATGGCGCTGGCCAGCCCGGTAGCCACCCTGATACTGTGGGGTGCCGTCGGAATAACGGCCGGTCCATGGCCCATGCCGGCGCCCATCATCGGGCGTGGTTTCGGCCATTTCTCCGCGCTCGTGGAGCGAGCCATCGGTATGGTAGAAAGACCACTCGCCGATCTTGCGTCCGGAGCTCAGCACCCCTTCGCTGGCCTTGTTGCCGTTGGCGTGGAAATAGGCCCACGGTCCGTAGCGTTGATCGCTGGCGAAGAAGCCCTTTGCCTTGAGCTGAGCTTGTCTGTCGCACAGCGTCGCCGGGCCGACCAGCTTGTCGCCGGCCTTGAACCCTTTGATGCGGGCCTTGTACTTTTTCACCCAACCGGTGAATGGCTTGCGGTCCGCGCGCTTCGCGGGCGCCTGCCAGGGCTGCTGCTGGAGGAAGGTCAGCATCATCGGCAGGCGCTGCGCCTTGCCTGTCAGCTTCCGTCCCTGGAGGCTCTGCGCCAGGGCGGTGAGGGCGTCCTGGCGCCCCAGGCTGGCGTTGATCAGGGCGGCCCCGATGAACACCTCGGAATCCGGGTGGGCAGCGACCCGCTCGATCGGTAGTCGCTCGGCCACCAATTCGCGTGTCTGCGTCAATTCGGGATCGTCGGTCGCCGCCAATTCCTTGCCCAGCCAGGCCCAATAGCGGTCGTTGATCAGATGGTGGATCTCTCGGTGGTGTTCGGCCGTATCCGTCTGGCGATCGTAATCGATGGCCACGAACTCGCGTACGTCGATAGCCGCACCGCTGAGTTTCATACCCCAGGCGAAAGTGTGCGTCGGCTTGTAGAAGGGATCGAAGACGAGGGCGCGTCGGATCCCGTCGACGTGCATTTCCATCCACGGACCGCGGCGGAAGAGTTCGAGCGTGGTCTCCTGCTCGCCGTTGAACCGGCCGCGACAATCCGGCACCCCGGCGTTGGCTCCGTGGTCCCAGCGGACGGCGGTGAAAACCAGCGCCCGGTCGTGAGCGGCGACGTCCATGTGAAAGTAATTGCGGTGCGACGACAGGATCACTCCGATGAGCGAATCCCTCTTCTGTGCCTTCATTGCCTTGCGTTCGGCGGTGAAGCGCATGCGCAGGTAGCCATTGCGGATGCGTGGTCCGAGGAGTGCCATGCCCACCCCCGGGCCACCATAACTATGCATCCGGGCGTGGCCGCGCTTGCGCATGTGCCGGGTGAGCCACCACGCCAGACCGTCGCCCTCCATATGGGCATAGTCGAACAGGTTCAGGCCGGACCGCGCATCCGGCATCTGTGATGGCAGACGGTCAAGGGGGGCAATCCGGCGCAGTTGATCGCGATACGCAGTGCAGTTATCGAATTCCTTGGGATTGTAGAGCTCTTTTCCCTTGAAGCTGATAGTGATGAGGTCCTCGTGGCGCTCGTACTGCAAGGCGGCTTTGAGGATCTCCTGGCATTCGCGATAGACCGCTGTTGATTGAGGCCGCTCGTGCTGACAGAGGACCAGCTGATGCCAGCCCTCCTCTTCGCGCCCGTTGCTCAGCGCTGTGAAGGCGAGTTGCAACCGGGCGTGCCAGTTGCCCCGTGCGCCGTTATGCCAGGCCCAGATCGCCGCTGCCCGGGCCAGTGCAGGATCACGCCAACACTCACGATCGGCCAGCGCCAGGGCCCGGCCGACGTCTGCGGTGAGGTCGTCTGCGGCGCAGGCGCCGAGGGGGTTGAGCCATCGGTTACACCAGATGCCGATACGGTCGCCCTCCACGGTGAAGGTGCGTCGCGCCCCGGTCGGATCAGCGAACTCGGCCTCGCGCAGGCCCTGCTGCTTGAAGAGGATATCGAACTCCTCCTGGCAACAGAGGGGTTGGCCGCCTATGGCTGTAAGTATCTCGCCTGCCTGGATCCCTGCAGCCTCTGCAAAGCTGCCCTTCCCGACCCAGTGGATGTGCATGCCGGCGAAAGGCAGGGCGGTGCGCCGGCGAAACCGCTCGCTCAGCGCCTCCTGTTCCGCCAGCAGCAGGCCGGGGATATCGTATGCACCGGGACCCGGAGTCGGAGGCGGCAGTTCGGCTGGCGGCGCAGACCACAGTCGCCACCCCACTGATTCGGCTGCTGGGGCACAGGGCCAGATCGCGCAGACGGTCACAAGCGGGAGCAGGAAACGCGGAGGGATTGACAGACGGTTGAACATAGGCGACTCACTGACTGGGTATCGCGCAAGGCTAGCAGGTGTCCCGAGCGGTTCACGGGGTTTTCGCGGGGCTCGATCTTGGCCTCCGCCGGGAGTGGACAACGAGACACATCGTACGTATAAAGACGAACGCATAGGGACGGGCTAACTAAAAGACGAACGCATAGGGACGGGCTAACTAACACATAGGACTGGCAATGGCTTGTTGACCTTGCTATGCCCTTCTTGCCATCTGCCCTATGCGCCAAGCCCGCGAACGTCAATTCGACCCTGCGCATCCGCTGTGGCTGCACTGCGTCTCTCGCTGCGTGCGCACGCGTTCCTGTGCGGCGATGGTTATGCGAATCGCAAGGCCAGGCTGGGGCGTTGGTACGGCTCCTGAGCCAGTGCTTCGCTGTGGAGGTGGGAGGGTACGCGATCCTCTCGAATCATCGCATGCGGTTGTCCGCCCGACGCCGGAGGCGGTCGCTTCGTGGGCGGATGAGGAAGTGGCGTTGGCCTGGTGGTGCGTACGATACCGATCCAGCCGACCCGGCGCCGGATCCCGATGTGCCGCAGCGGCCGACGGCGGCGGAGCTGGACCGGCTGACCGGTGATGCCGCGTTCATCGCGCGGTGGCCTGTTCGCCTGAGCACTGTGAGCTGATTCATGAAGGCGCTCATGGAGCCGCAGAGCCGGATGGCGAACCGCGAGGACGACTGCACCGGCGCTTTTTGGGAAGGGCAGTTCACCTCGGTGCCGCTGCTCGATCAGGCGGCGATCGTCGCCTGTCTGGCCTACGTCGACCTCAACCCGATCCGGGCGAAGCTGGCCGATCGGCCGGAGACCAGCGAGCACAGTCCGGTCAAGACGCGTATCGAACAGAAGACGTAACTACTCAGGCCCCATAGCTGCTTCACACCGACTTTGTGCTGGGTTCCGTCGTTCCTGGCGCTACGCTTGCCTGGCATGGATGCTATTACGGGGAGACAGACATAGGACAGTCAGAGCGCAAGGGTCAGAAGTGATTGGCTGACCGTAAAACCCAGGACGCTCTGAAGCGCCGGGACGAATCCGGCAAGGAGTAAGCGGTGGAAGTCCGTTACACGGTAAAGAGTAGCGATCAGCCGTGTCCCCGAGTCATGGCTGCTTCCCGGCAACGGGTTGTGGCAAGCGTTGACAGGGGGCGGTGCCCGTCCACGGCGATCGCGGTGGATCCGGGTCTTCTCGGCGATCCACTTCACGCCGCGCCGGGTGGCCTCGCAGACGAGTGTGGCGAGCGCGCCGACGGCGGTGCCGAGGAAGTGGCCGAAAAACCCAGGACGCTCTACTGTTGGAAAGGCCTGCTCTGACACGCGGCGAAAAACCCAGGACGCTCTACTGTTGGAAAGGCCTGCTCTGACACGCGGCGCCTTG
>CAZTGE010000255.1:0-3672 GCA_964612995.1 uncultured candidatus Brocadiaceae bacterium
CATGGCCATCCGCCTCGGCTTGGAAGCCAAGCTCTATCACGGTGCCGCCGGCGCCACGGCGACCAGCGAACTCACCAACGTCAAAGACGTGACCCTCAATCTCGAAACCGGCGAGGCCGACGTGACCACCCGCGCCGCCCAAGGCTGGCGTGCCACCATCGCCACCTTGAAAGAAGGCTCGGTCGAGTTCGAGATGATCTGGGACACCGAGGACGCTGGCTTCTCGGCTCTGAAGAACGCCTACTTCAACAACACGCCCATCGCCCTGGCGATTCTCGACGGCGAGAACGGCAGCGGACTCGATGCCGATTTCTCGATCACCAACTTCACCCGCAACGAGCCGCTGGAGGAGGCGCTCACCGTGTCGGTCACGGCCAAGCCGACGTACTCCACCCGGCCCCCGGCCTGGATCGACGCCTGAGGAGAATGCCCATGCACCGCTTCACCGATAACGAAGGCCGCACCTGGGTCGTCAGCGTCACGGTCGATGCCATCAAGCGGGTCCGCGCTCTCTGCGACGTGGACCTCCTGGAAGCCATCGACGGCAAGCTCCTCGAACGGCTGGTCACCGACCCGATCACGCTCTGCGATTGCATCTATGCCCTGTGCAAACCGCAGGCCGATGAGCAGGGCGTCAGCGATGAAGACTTCGGCCGCGCCATGGCCGGCGACTGTCTGGAGCAGGCGACCGAGGCCCTGTTGGAGGACCTGGTCGATTTTTTCCCGCAGCGCCGGCGGGATCTCCTGCGCGGCGCACTGAGCAAGCTGAAGGCGGTCGAGGCACGGGCGCTGGATCTGGCCGAGCAGCATCTGCTGGGGCCGGAACTGGACGAGCGGGTCGAGGCCATGCTCGCGCAGATCGGCGCGGCGCCTGGGGACTCGTCTGGGACTGCGCCGGCATCCTCGGCATCGATCCCGGACCACTGACCCTGCGCGAGCTGGTGCAGATGACCGAGGCCCGCTCCCGCGATGCCTGGCATCACACCGCCGCGCTGCTCGCCCTGATCGCCAACTGCCACCGCGACGCGAAGAAGCACCGGCCCTTCACGCCACAGGATTTCCACCCCGGTCTACGCCGGCCCGAGGCTCTGCCTTCCGGCAAAGACCTTTCGCTGCTCAAAGCGGTCTTCGTCGACCGCCAACCACCACCAACCCAGGAGAAAACCCATGCCCGAAACCACTGACCCCGCCAAGAAGCCCGGCTTCAAGACCACCGAGTTCTGGCTCTCGTCCATCGCCATGGTCCTCGGCGTCGTGCTCGCTTCCGGCGCCATCCCCGAGGGCGGCATGGCCGGCCAGATCGTCGGCGGCGTGCTCTCGGTGCTCGCCAGCCTCGGCTACACCGCGTCCCGCACCCAGGTCAAGAAACAGGGATGAGCACTGGACTGGCCGCCCTCGTCGTCGGCGTGCTGCGTCTGCTCGTCGACCTTTTCTTCCCCAAACAGCAGGAGAAAGCCCATGTGGTCTGTGACCCGAATGCTCCCACTCGTCCTTATGCTCGGCCTGAGCGGTTGCGCTCGCTTGGCCGAGACGCGGACGGTGATCTGGGCAAAGATGGGGACACCAGCGCGCATCGTAGATGAAGGAGCGGTGCGCGTGCTGGTGCCTGATGGCGAGGGCGGCTGGTTGCCGGGCGAGGCCCGGTTGACCGGCATGGTGGCGATCGATGAGCCGACGCTGGAATACTTTCAAGGACTGGAGGGCAGGGAGTAACCATGCCCTCCGTCCGCGACATCAAGGCCGGTGCCGCCTACGTCGAGTTGACCCTGCGGGACGGGGCGCTCGCCCGTGGGCTGCGCAAGGCCCAGCGCAAGCTGAAGGCCTTCTCCAGCATGGTTTCCGATCTCGGGCAGCGGCTGACCCGCTTGGCCGCACTGATGAGCGCGCCCTTCGCCGCCGGGGTGAAGGTCTACGCCGACTTCGAGCAGCATCTCGCCAACGTGGCGACGATGCTCGAACGGCCGGAGGAGCACCTGCCCCGCTTCCGGGAAGAGATACGCCGGATGGCGGCGGACTTCGGCGAATCAACCGAGGCCCTCGCCGGTGGTTTGTACGATATTCTCTCCGCCTCGGTCCCGGCCGAGAAGGCGTTGATGGTGCTGGCGGTCTCGGCCAAGGCGGCGAAGGCCGGGCTCACCGATACCGCGACCGCCGCCGACGCGATCACCACCGTGCTCAACGCCTATGGTCTGGAAGCCGAGCGCGCCGCCGATGTCTCGGACCTGCTCTTCGGCGTGGTCAAGCGCGGCAAGACGACCTTTGGCCGGTTGGCGCCGACCATCGGCAACATCGCCACACTCGCCTCGACCGCCGGTGTCTCGCTGGAGGAACTCGGTGCCGGCATCGCCCTGCTCACCCGTAACGGGATCAAAACCGAGGAGGCGATCACCGCGCTCACGGCGATCATCTCCACCTTCCTGAAGCCTTCGGCCGAGGGCGCGGAGTTGGCCGAGCAACTCGGCCTGCAACTCAATACCGCCACGCTCCAGGCCGAGGGCATGGTCGGCGTGTTCCGCCGCATTGCCGACCTGCCGCCCGATGCGCTGGCGCAGTTGTTTCCCAACGTCCGCGCCCTGAAAGGCGTGCTGCCGGCCCTGCAGGACATCGAGGGCTTCGCCGGCGACATCGACGCCCTGCGCAGCCGCGCCGGCACCACCGAGGATGCCTACGCGAAGATGACCAGCACGCTGGCGCATGGCTTTGCGCAGTTGCGCGAGTCGGCCCTCGGCGTGCTCAACGTCCTGGGCGAGGCGATCGCCGAACCCGTGGCCGCAGCCGGCGCGGCGATCAAACGCTACCTGACCCTGATCCGCGATTTGGTAGCCCAGAACCAGGAACTGGTCCGCACCATCTTCACCGTGATCGGGATCGTCGGCGCGGTGGGCGTCGCGCTCATCGCGGTCGGTGCCGCTGGCCAGGCCATGGCGTTCATCTTCGGCGGCATCGCCGCGATCCTCACCGGCGTTGGTGCTGCCATCGGTCTGGTAGGGTCCGCCCTGGCCGCGCTGCTCACGCCCATCGGCGTCATCATCACCGCCTTCGTCGGCCTGGGTGCCTACATCTTGCACGCCACCGGCGCCGGGGCTGCGGCCCTGAACTGGTTGGGTGAACGCTTCAACGCCCTGAAGACCACCGCGCTTGCGGCCTGGCAGGGCATCGGCGATGCGCTCGCCGCCGGCGACCTCGGCCTGGCTGCGCGCATCCTGTGGCTGACCTTGAAGATGGAGTGGAAGCGCGGCGTCAATTTCCTCAACGGCATCTGGATCAAGTTCAAAGACTTCTTCCTCTCCATCGCCACCAACGCTTTCTATGGCGTGGTCGCCCTGCTGATCCAGGCCTGGGCCGGCCTGCAGGTGGCGTGGGTCGAGACGGTCGATGCCCTCGCCGATAGCTGGGCGATCTTCACCTCGTTCCTGCGCCAGACCTGGAACAGCACCCAGGGCTGGCTGGCCAAGCGCATCACCGAACTGTGGGGCCTGTTCGACGAAGATGTGGATGTAGAAGGCACCAAGCGCCTGATCGACGAGGACACCCAAAGCCAGAATCGGGGCATCGATCAGGAGCTGTATCGCGGCATCAACGAACGCTCCCGGCAGCGCCAGGAACGCCGCGACGAGATCGAATCCGAACGCCAGGGCGCCCTGCTCGAAGTCGGCCGCATGGCCAACGAGG
>CAZTGE010000256.1:0-3576 GCA_964612995.1 uncultured candidatus Brocadiaceae bacterium
CGGCCGGCCGGGTCGCGCGCTCGCGCGTGCGTGCGCTGCACCTGACCGAGCGCTACCGCTTGTGGCACGCCCTGGCACGTGCCTTGGGCTGCGAGGGCAACCGCGCGCACCTGCACCAGCTCGAGGACCTCGCCCGCGGCGCCGCCGGACGCAGCTGGGACTGCGGCGCCTGGCGCTTCACCGCCACCGCCACCGCGCTGTGGTGGTACCGCCGCGATCGGCCGCACCCGCTGCCGCCGGTGGCCCTGCGCTGCGGAGCCACGGTGGCGCGCGGCTCAGCGCGGATTTACTGCGCCGAGCATCCGCGTGTCGATGGCCTGCCGCGCGCGGCGTCGCAGCAGGCGCTTTGCGATGCCGCGCGGATCGAGGGCCCGCTGATCTGGCGCGCGCCGCAGCCGGGCGAGCGCTGGCGTCCGCTCGGCTCGCCGGGGCGCAAGCGCATTCGGCGTCACCTCGCCGAGCACGGGGTCCCCGCGGCGCTGCGCGACCAGCAGGACCTGATCGCCGACGCTGCCGGGCCGGTGTGGGTGCCGGGCCTGGGCATCGCCGCGCGCGTCGCGCTCGCTGTGCCGACGCGTCGGGTGCTGGTCCTGCGTCGCGAGGGCGCGCTTGCGCAGCAGACGTGGGCCGCACCATCCCCGGACATGCAGCACGATGACGTCACCGCCGTGATCCTGGCCGCCGGCCGGGGCACCCGCATGGGCTCGGACATGGCCAAGGTCCTCCATCCGGTAGGGGGCAGGACCATGGTCGCGCATGTGGTCGACACCTGCCTGCAGGTGGGCGTGGGCCGTTGCGTGGTGGTGGTCGGCCACCAGCGCGAGGCCGTGTGCGCGGCGGTTGCCGGCGAGCACGTGGACTGCGTGACCCAGGAAGAGCAGCTCGGCACGGGCCATGCCGTGCTGGTCTGCGCCGAGGCGGTGAGCAGCGAGGTGGTGCTGGTGCTCTGCGGCGACGCTCCGCTGGTGCCGGCCGCGCTGCTCGAACAGCTGCTCGCGCGTCATCGCGCCGCGGGCAACGCCTGCACCTGCGTCGCTGCGCGCATGCCCGATCCCAGCGGTTACGGCCGGATGATCACCGACGCGACGGGCCAGCTCACGGCGATCGTCGAGCAGCGCGATGCGACCGCGGAGCAGCGCCGGGTCGATCTGGTCAACAGCGGCATCTATGCCTTCGACCGCGCGGAGCTGTTCGCCAGCCTCGAGCGCCTGCGGCCGGAGAACGCCCAGGGCGAATACTACCTCACCGACGTGCCGCGTCTGCTTGCCGAACGCGGCAAGCCCGTCGGCCTGGTCGTCAGCGACGAACCCGACCGCCTGCTCGGGGTCAATACCCCCGAGGACCTCGCCCGCGCCGAAGATCTGTACCAGGCCGGCTGAGCGCCGGGCGTCGCGCGGGCCGAGGCTGTCCGCACCAGGAGCGCCATGTCCGAGGCCGAGCCCCAGCTGCAGCCGACCGGCACCACGCCGCTGCCGCAGCAGCGCGAGGACGCGATCTGCGTGTTGATGAGCGGCGGGGTCGATTCCACCCTCACCGCGGTCCTGCTGCGCGAAGCCGGGCATCGCGTGGTCGGCCTGACCATGCGCCTGCCGGTCGCGGTGGGCTGCGGTGCCGAGCGCACCGGCAGCGGCGAGCGCGCCCGCGCCGTCGCCGCCGACCTCGCGATCCCCCACGTCGAGCTCGACTGCACCGCGGCCTTCCACGAGGCGGTGATCGCCCCCTTCCGTGCCGCCTACGCCGCGGGGCGCACGCCCAGCCCCTGCGTCGACTGCAACACCCATATCAAATTCGGCATGGTCGCGCGCTGCATCCGCGAGCGGCTCGGCATCCCGCGTCTGGCCACCGGTCACTACGCCAGGGTCATCCGCACGCCGCAGGGGCCGCGGCTCTGCCGCGCGGCGGTGCGCGACAAGGACCAGAGCTACTTCCTCTATGGCATGTCGCGCGCATGCCTCGAGGCGCTGAGCCTGCCCCTGGGCGAGCTGGCCAAACCCGCGGTGCGGGCGATGGCGGCGCAGCGGCAGCTGCCGGTCGCCGCGAGCGCGGAGAGCATGGAGCTGTGTTTCGCCGCTGGTGGCGACTACCGCGCTGCGCTCGGCGATGCCGGCGACCGCCCGGGGCCGATCGTCGACAGCCGGGGGCGCGAGCTCGGCCGCCATCCCGGCATCCGTCATTTCACCGTCGGCCAGCGCAAGGGCCTCGGCGTGGCCTGGACCGAGCCCCTGTTCGTGCTGCGCATCGAGCCGGAGGCCGATCGCCTGGTCGTCGGCACCCGCGCCGAGGGCCAGCGCCACACAGTCACGGCCACGAGGGTCAACGTGCTCCAGAGCGCGGCCTATCGCGCCGCGACCTGCCTGCGCGGCAAGCTGCGCTCGGGCGGCGAACCCCAGCCCTGCACCCTGGTCGAGACCGGGGCCCAGCAGATGCAGGTGCGCTTCGCCCGGCCGGTGTTCGCGCCCGCGCCGGGCCAGCATCTGGTGCTCTACGACGCGAGCGACGCCATCGTCGCCGGCGGGGTCATCGCGGCGAGCGCCGGCTGAGGCTCACGCGTCCTGGTCGTGGGCCCTGGTGCCGGCGGTGAGCACCGCCGGCAGCTCGGCTTCGACCCAGGCCTTGATCTGGTCGCGCACGCGGCGGTAGCAGTTGAGCGCGGCCTGCGCATCCGGCGCCTGTTCCGCGAGCTTGGGCGGGTCGTCGAAGCCGTGGTGCACCACCCGTGTCGGCCGCGGCAGGATCGGGCAGTGCTCCTCGGCGTGGCCGCAGACGGTGATCACCAGATCGAGCGGGGTGTCGGCGAACTCGTCGATGTGCTGCGAGCGCTGCTGCGAGATGTCGACCCCCGCCTCGGCCATCACCGCGATCGCGTGCGGATTGAGCCCGTGGGTCTCGATCCCGGCCGAGCAGGCCTCGACGCGCTCGCCGAGCAGATGGCGGGTCCAACCCTCGGCCATCTGGCTGCGACAGGAATTACCGGTACACAGGAACAGCACGCGTGGTCGATCGGGCATGTCGTCGGCCCTCCGTGGATGGGGGACGCGGGTTTCGCGCTCCGTGCCCCCAGTGCAATACCCGGCGGTCGCCGAGCAAGTCAGTCCTGACGGAAGCCTCAGTCTTGACGAGGCCCTCACAGCTCGCCGTGAAGCGCTCGCACGGCGCAAATCGCGAGTAGCGGGGCGGCCGGCCGAGGGGTGGTTTTCGCCGAAAATGGGCCGTAGGCCCGGCGAAAACGCGGCCGGAGGCCGCGAACCCCGACCGAGGCCGGGGGGGTGTGCGGCGAAGCCGCGAGGGGGCAGCGCCCCCTCTGAAGGAAGCCTCAGTCTTGACGGCGCCCTCAAAGCGCCAGAACCGTACATCCGCAGCGTCCGGAGCCCAGCCAGGCTTGGCTGGGCGACCGGCCGACAGAGGAACGGTTTTCGGCGAAAATGGCGCGTAGCGCCGCCGAAAACGCCAGCGCAGCTGGCGAGTGACGACCGAGGCGCGAGGGGGTGTGCGCCGAAGGCGCGAGGGGGCAGCGCCCCCTTTGAAGGAAGCCTCAGTCTTGACGGCGCCCTCAAAGCGCCAGAACCGTACATCCGC
>CAZTGE010000257.1:0-3569 GCA_964612995.1 uncultured candidatus Brocadiaceae bacterium
GCGCCGCCCAACCGACGAGCGACACGAACCAGGTCGACACAGACGAGCGGTCCGCGCTTGCAACCGGATAAGATCTTCCCTCGGCCGGACCGTCCAGTATACAGGCCTTCTTACACATCGACGACGATGTGCATATTATTAAGAATACGTAAAGACAGCCAGAGGAGTCCTGTCATGCAACACCGCAGCGGCGCCGCCGCCATCGTTATCATCGTCGGCCTGGTGGTCGTCGCGCTTCTCGCCTTCGGGGTGTTCTATCTCGTCAGCGACCCGTTCAGCACCAAGGTCGACGATGCGATCAGCGGCGCCACCGAATGGACCCCCGAGAACATCCAGGCCAACCCGGTCGGCTATCTCAGCTGGGCCAGCAAGCAGGTAGCCGGAACCGAACAGAAACTCAAGGCCAGCCAGCTCTCGCTGACGACCAAGCGCAATCAGGCCCGGCGCAAGCTTGAGAAGGCCGAGGCCGAGATGAGCACCTATCAGGCCTTCCTCGACGAGGCGAAGGAGTCCTACCGCGCGGCCAAGACGGCGGATACCTGGCCAGTGACGGTACGCAGCAAGCAGCTCGATGAGGCCGACCTCAAGCGCCTGGTGGTCGACGCCAACAGCAAACACCAGAACCAGAAGGAGATGCATGCCGCCTTCACCCGCACCCTCGGCATCATCGAGACCAAGCTCAGCGAGCTCGCGGCCAAACTGACCGAAGTCCAGAAGATGAAGAACAAGCTGGAGACCGACCTCGAGGTGGCCAAGACCAACCAGACCGTCGCAGGGCTCGACGACATCGACGACCGTGTTGGCGCGATCATCGACACTTCCAACGCCCTCGCCGGCACCACCACCGACGAGATCAGCCTCGACGAGATGATCATCCCCAGCGGCCAGCAGCGCGTCGACACCGAGTTCGAAGCGATCATGGGCGAGTGATCGCCCCGTCGCCGGCCGTCCACCTCCCGCAGGACACGCCATGGACACACTCCGCCACCTCATCCTTCTTGCCGCATGCGCGCTCGCCTGTTCCGGTTGTTTCTCCACGAATCAGGGCGACGCCAACCACGCGTCCACCGCCGACGGCCTGATCATCTATTCGGGGTCTGAGAACAAGGGCCTCGAGCCGCTGATCCAGCGCTTCGCCCGCTATCAGGGCCTCACCATCGACATGCAGTACAAGGGCTCGGTCGACATCGCGCTCGACCTCGAGCAGGGCACCGCCATCCACGCCGATGCGGTGTGGCCAGCGAACAGCCTGTGGCTCACCCTCGGCGACCTGCACAAGGTAGTGAAGCACGAACAGAGCATCATGACCTCGCCGGTGGTCTTCGGCGTCAAGCGCTCCGTGGCCGAAGACCTGGGCTGGGTCGGCGCCGAGGTCTCGATCCAGGACATCCTCGCCGCGGCCGAAGCCGGCAAGCTCCGCTTTGCCATGACCTCGGCCACCCAGAGCAACTCCGGCGCCTCGGCCTACTTCGGCTTCCTCCACGCCATGGCCGGCCAGCCGCCGGTGCTCACCGCCGAGCATCTGGCCGACAAGCAGGTCCAACAACAGACCGCACGGCTGCTCAAGCTGGTCAATCGCAGCTCGGGCTCCAGCGGCTGGCTCAAGGAGCTCATGATCCAGCGCTATGATGATTTCGACGCGATGGTCAATTACGAGGCGATGGTCATCGAGGCCAACCGGGAGCTCGAACGCCACGGCCACGAGCCGCTGATCGCCATCTATCCGATCGAAGGCATCATGATGGCCGACTCGCCGCTGGGCTACATCGACAAGGGCGATGCTGACAAGGCGGCGATCTTCAACCGGCTGATGACCTACCTCCAGTCACCGCCGGTACAGGACGAGATCCTCGCGCTGGGTCGACGCACCGGTCTGGTCGGTCTCAACCCGGACATGGTCGACGAGGCGGTCTTCAATCCCGCCTGGGCCATCGACGTCAGCCGGGTCATCGCGGCCATCCCAACCCCCGCCGAGCCGGTGATCCGGCGGGCCCTCGACCTCTACCAGGGCGGGGGGCTGCGCAAGCCATCGGCCACCGCCTACGTGCTCGACTTCTCTGGCTCCATGGGCGGCGAAGGCGAACACCAGCTCAAGCAGGCCATGGGACTGCTGCTTGACCCGACCCAATCCAAGCGCGTCCTGCTCCAGGCCTCGCAGGACGACCTGCACATTGTAGTGCCATTCGACAGCGCGCCGCGCCAGATCCTGCACATGCAGGGCAATGCCGCCGCCGAATTGCACGGTATGCTGCAATCCATCCGCAGCATGCAGACCGGCGGCGGGACCAACATCTACACCGCTGCGGCCGAAGCGGTGCGTCAACTGCGCGCCATCGACGACCTCCAGCGCTACAACCCGGCGGTGATCCTGATGACCGATGGGCGCAGTGACGGCGAACTCGCGGTCCTGCACCAGGCCCTGGCGACCGCCGGGCCTTCGATCCCCGTGTTCTCCATCGCCTTCGGCGACGCCGACGACCGCCAGCTGCGCCAGATCTCTGATGCCACCGGAGCGCGGGTCTTCCATAGCAAGGGCGATCTGCGCAAGGCCTTCCGCAAGGCCAAGGGCTACAACTGATAGCGTCGGCGCGAGGCCGCTCAGGACTCGCCGACCCAGCCGATCCAAAAGAAAGGGCATGATGCGCCTTCCGCCCACCGCTTCCCTGTTGCCCGTCCTGTTGTTCCTGGTCGCCTGTGGCGGTGGCCATCCATCCGATGCCGACAAAGCGAGCCCTGCGGCCGACCTGACCACCGTCTCACTGTACGTCGGCGGCGAGAAGATGGCGCTGTTGCACAACCCGAAGATGGTTGACCTGCTGGCGCGCAAGCACGGGCTCAAGCTCGACGCGATCAAGGCCGGCAGCGTGGAGATGGCGCGCCAACTCAACGTCAGCGACAAGGACGCGATCTGGCCCTCCAATGACGTTGCGGTCGAGTTCTTCAAGATGCGTGGCGGCGAATCGCTCAAGGACGACATAATCTTCAACAGTCCGATCGTGATCTACACCGGGTGGAATATCACCAACGCGCTGATCCAGCAGGGCATCGTCGAGAAACGGACAGAGGGCTACTTCATCGTCCGATTCCGCAAACTGCTCGAACTCATCGTCAACCGCACCGCATGGAAGGACCTGGGCCTCGATTTCTTCGGCACGGTCACGGTGCGCTGCACCGATCCGACCAAATCGAATTCCGGCAACATGTTCTCCGGGCTGGTTGCGACGATGTTCAACGAGGGCCGCCTCGTCACCGACGACAGCGTGCAGCAGGTGCTGCCACAGCTGCAGAGTTTCTTCACCAGCCTGGGGATGATGGAACACAGCTCGGGCGACATCTTCAAGAAGTTCATCGCCACTGGCATCAACAACTCGATGGTCGTCGGCTATGAGAACCAGATCGTCGAATTCATCATCGAACACGATCGCCACAAACAGCTGATCCTCGATTCGGTCTGCATCCTCTACCCCAAGCCCACGGTATGGAGCTCGCATCCCGTCATCGCTCTCAGCGGGAAGGGCAAACGCCTGATCGATGCGCTCAAGGACGAGGAGATCCAGGATCTCGCCTGG
>CAZTGE010000258.1:0-3545 GCA_964612995.1 uncultured candidatus Brocadiaceae bacterium
CTGAGCAGTTACAAGTGCGCATGGTCATGCGCACTTTTCCAGGGGAATGGAATATCGGTCGGCAGCTTGGTGCTCCGTGCTCTGCTCGCCGTAGTATCGTTTGCCGCCCATTGACCATGTGATGCCAGGCCTCTGTTGGGGCTTTGCGCAGGCGGAGTGTCAAGATCGGGTCTGCGCCACCTCCAGGAGCATGTGTTCATGGCGTACCAGTGCCAGTTCAGCTCGGTTTGCTTCGGCCACTGCGCGACAGGTCGGGCGAGCGTCGACCCGCGTGGAGTCGGACAACCAGCGGGCGAGGGCCGTGCTCCAGGCAGGGATGTCATCCGGATCTGCGATCACGGAGCCGCAGGCGGGGTCGAGCACCTCGCTGCCGCCGTTGTCGGTGCTGGTGATCACCGGCAGCTGCATCGCCAGGGCTTCGAGCGTGCTGTTGGCGAAGGGGTCGTAGCGCGTGGGCAGGATGAAGCAGTCGCTCGCGGCGTAACAGGTCTCGACGTCGCGGCGCAAACCGAGGAAGGCACAGCGTGTGCCCACCCCGAGTTCGTCGGCCAGAGCGCGGTAGTCGGCGAGGTGGCGATCCCCGCCGACCACCAGCAGGTGCAGCCGCGTATCATCGGCGCCAGCGAGCGCCCGCAGCGCGGTGGGCAGGCCCTTGCGCGCGAATCCGGTGCCGAGGAACAGGGCCACCCGCGCCTCTCGGCTCCAGCCGAGCCCGGTGCGCAGTGCCCGCGCCGGCTCCGCATGGCGCTCGCGGTCGAAGCGCTGCAGGTCCACGCCGTTGGCGATCACCCGCACCAGGTGCGGCGCGAGGCCGTAGCGGTCGATGACATCACGCCGGACCATGGCGGAGTTGGTCACCACCGCGCGTACCCGGGCCGGATCGAGCGCGCGGCGCTCCAGCTCCAGTTCGATGCGATCCTTGCGGCTGGGCGCGTGGCCCATGCGCTCGAGATAGGTCGCATGGCAGCCGGAGCCCATGCGGATCGCGTCGCCGGACCAGCTGCGGCCGAAGTCGTAGACCACGTCGGCCGGTTCGCGGGCGAGGCGGGCCGCGACCCCGGCGGCGAAGGAGCGGCGCCGGGCAGCGGGGTTGAGGCCGCGGGTGCGGATGCGTGCGAAGCGCAGGGCGGGGTGGGGGGGCTCGCCGTGGCGACGGCAGAGGATGCGCACTGCGTGACCGCGGCGGCACAGATGGCCCGCGAGCTGGTCGAGGTTGCGCTCGACGCCGCCATCGGCGGCGTGGCGCGGGTAGACGAGGGCGACGTCGAGCGTCATGCCGGCTTCTAGGGCCAGCCGGCCCACGATCAACGCAGTCCTGATGGCAGGGCCCCTGACGGCAGGGCCGGGCAGCATTCCCTTGCCTCCGCGCCGTATCACGGTCGACTCGCGCCTCCACCCCATCGACACCAGGACAACGCCCATGACCCTCACCGGCAACGCGCTCGTAGGCCAATCCGGCGGTCCGACCGCCGTCATCAACCAGACCCTGATCGGCGTGGTCGGCGCCGCGCTCGCGGTGCGGGAGATCGGCCATGTCTACGGCGCCATCCGCGGCATCGGCGGCATCCTCGATGGCGAGATCTGCGATTTCGCCGACGAGGATCCCAACGATTTCGACACCATCGCCGCGACCCCGTCCTCGGCGCTGCGTTCGGTCCGGCTCAAGCCGACCGAGGACATCTGCCGGCGGATCTTCGAGCGCTTCCGTCAGCTCGACGTGCGCTGGTTCTTCTATATCGGCGGCAATGACACGGCCGAGACCACCCACATCATCAACCAGATGGCGGCCGACGCGGGCTACGAGCTGCGCTGCTTCCATTGCCCCAAGACGGTCGACAACGACCTGCTGGTCACCGATCACTGTCCCGGCTACGGTTCGGCCGCCAAGTGGGTCGCGCAGGCCTTCATGGGCGACAATCTCGACAACCGCTCGCTCGGTGGGATCAAGATCAACATTGTCATGGGCCGCGACGCCGGCTGGTTGACCGCCGCCGCGGCCCTGGCCCGGGTCCACTCCGGCGATGGGCCGCATCTGATCTATCTGCCGGAGGTCGACTTCGACCTCGACGCATTCTGCGCCGACGTGTTGCGCATCTACAAGGACACCGGCCACTGCGTGGTCGCCGTCAGCGAGGGGGTCCACGGACCCGGCGGGGCGCCGATCATCGATCTCGGCGAAGTCGACAGCCACGGCAACCGCCAGCTCTCCGGCTCCGGGGCACTGGGCGACTTTCTCGCCCGCGAACTCAAGGCGCGGGTCCAGGAGATCATGCCAGAGCGCAGGCATCGCATCCGGGCCGATACTTTCGGGTATCTCCAGCGCTGCTTCCCGGGCGTGGTCAGCGCGGTCGACGCGGCCGAAGCGCGTCAGGTGGGGGTGGACGCGGTCGCTGCCGCTTGCTCGGGCACCTACGAGTCGGGGTCGGTGGCCCTGCGACGCACCGGCGAGAGCCAGGCCTACGCGGTCGAGACCTTCATCACCTCGCTCGCGAGCGTGGCCCGTGACACCAAGCCGATGCCGCGCGAGTGGATCAACGATGTCGGCAATGATATCGCCGGCGAGGCCTTTCTGCGCTATGTCGGCCCCCTGGTCGGTGAGCTGCCGCGCATCGGCCGCCTCGCCCTGAAGCCGATAGCACTGGATTGATGCCGGTGCGACGCATCTCGCGATGGGATCCCGTCTTGACACGCTACGCCCCCGTCCTACAAAGCGCCTCCCCTGCGAGCGAGGGGGGTGTGCCCCGTCGCCCGCAGGTTGCGTGTCCCGGTGACGGGGCGCGTGGAGCGCCTGTTGGTGTCCGCCGATCGCGGCCTCTGCCACCTTAGCTCAGCTGGTAGAGCAACGGTTTTGTAAACCGTAGGTCGCCGGTTCGATCCCGGCAGGTGGCTCGTTCTTTGACAGGTTGATGATGGATGATGCGCCGCATGTGGGCGGGTACCGAAGTGGTCAAACGGGGCAGACTGTAAATCTGCTGGCTCAGCCTTCGGAGGTTCGAATCCTCCCCCGCCCAAGCATCCAGCGGTCCGGCAGCGCAGGCTGACGGTCGGCTCGGAATACCAGATCGCCGGCCTTTCCCGTTCTGCCGCACGCGGATGGGCGGGCCAGTCTGGCCGGCGTAGCTCAATGGTAGAGCAGCAGCCTTCCAAGCTGAATACGTGGGTTCGATTCCCATCGCCGGCTCTTCCCACGCTGCCCTAGCTCAGGGGTAGAGCGCATCCTTGGTAAGGATGAGGTCCCGGGTTCGATTCCCGGGGGCAGCATCACGACGCACCATCCATCCCATCGCCCTTTTCCACACTTGCCGCCGACGTGCGGCATGACAGCCGAGCAGGAGAGGAACATCTCATGGCTAAGGAGAAATTCGTCCGCAGCAAGCCGCACGTCAACATCGGCACCATCGGCCACGTTGACCATGGCAAGACCACCCTGACCGCAGCCATCTGCGGCTATCTGTCGCTCCGTGGGTCGGCGACGCTGCGCAAGTTCGACGACATCGACAACGCTCCCGAGGAGAAGGCGCGCGGTATCACCATCGCCACCTCCC
>CAZTGE010000259.1:0-3481 GCA_964612995.1 uncultured candidatus Brocadiaceae bacterium
GGCCGATTCGAAGTCCATTGCCTCGGCTTGCTTCTGAGCGCTGGCCGACGCCGAGGCAGCCGATCGTGCACTGCTGACGCCCCGCAGTGAACCTGATCGAGGAGACCATCATGCCACGCGGAGATCGCACCGGCCCCGAGGGGGGCGGTCCCATGACCGGCCGCGCACGCGGCTACTGCGCCGGCTACGACCAGCCGGGCTGCATCGATATCATCCACGGCGCCGGCCGAGGCTTCGGCGGACGCGCATTCGGCTTCGGCCGTCGTGGTGGCTGGCGCCGTGCCCACGGCCCGGAAGCGGTCCGGAATCCCGCTGCGGCATCACGGGTCGCGATCGCCGGGCGTCTGGACGCGCTCGCTGGCGAGATCGCAGCCTTGCGTCGTTGTCTCGATGCCGATGCGGCCGACGCGGGCGGGTCCTGATCGATGCGCATCGCCGTCACCACCACGGGCACGGCCCCGTCCGCCTCCGTGGATCGCCGCTTCGGTCGCGCTCAGCGTTTTCTGATCGTCGACACCGGATCGGACACCGTCGAGGTCGTTGACAACACCCAGAATCTGCAGGCGGCGCAGGGCGCCGGCATCCAGGCGGCACAGAACGTCGCCGACGCCGATGTCGATGTGCTGCTCACCGGCCATGTCGGCCCCAAGGCCTTCGCCACCTTGCAGGCCGCGGGCATCACGGTCGTCACCGGTGCCGCCGGCACCGTCGAGGAGGCGGTGGCCGCCTTCCTCGCAGGCGAGATCAGGCCCGCCGCGCAGGCCGATGTCAACGGCCACTGGTGATTTGTCGGCTTCCTTCAGAGGGCGCTGCCCCCTCGCGCCTTCGGCGCACCCCGGCGTCCTCGCTGTCGCTCGTCGCGCTCCACCGGCCGCAGGCCCCACTGGGGCCTGCTACCGCTGCGCGATGCCGGCTCCGCCCCCCCACGGCTTCGGTCGTTACTCGCCAGCTGTGCTGGCCGTTTTCCGCGGCGCTACGCGCCATTTTCGCAGAAAACCGTTCTTCGGTCGGCCGACCTGCTGATCACGATGTGTGCCGTGCGAACGCTTCACTGCAAGCTTTGAGAGACCCGTTTGGCTTGTCGGCCGTTCCATCCACCCACCTTTCCGCCCAGAGAGACCGAATGCCCGTTCCCGAAGACCACCGCGCCCTGCTCACCTACGGTACCACGGTCGCCCTGGCCACCGCTGGCGCCGATGGCACGCCGAACGTGGTGCCGATGGCCCAGCTCAGTTGGTTCGACGATGACACCTTGCTGATCGGCGATGCCTTCATGAAACAGACGCTCGCCAATATCACGGAGAACCCCAAGGTGGCTGTCGCGCTGTGGCTCGACGATCCCAAGGTGGCCTACAAATACATCGGCAGCGCGCGCTACTGCACCGACGGGCCCGAGTTCGCGCAGGCCAACGCGCTGCGTCTGAAGAAGAAACCGGGCAGCCCGAACAAGGGCGTGGTCGCCATCCGGATCGAGAAGATCCACCAGGCGATGCCCGGGCCGGACGCCGGCGCTCCCATCGCCTGAGCTTGCGCGCCAATGGGCGCGAGCGTTCCCTGCCGCGACTGACAGCGTTGGCACAACCGCGAACGTCGGCAACGAAAGGTCATCCATGCATCAGTCCCACAGCGCCGGTCCTGCCACCGACGGCCTGGCCGCGGTCGGCCGCGCCGTGCTCGTGCTTTCGGGTAAGGGTGGCGTGGGCAAGAGCACGGTCGCGGTCAATATCGCTGCGGCCCTGCGCGATGCCGGGCGTCGCGTCGGCGTGCTCGATATCGACCTCCACGGCCCGAGTGTGCCGACCATGCTCGGTTGCGAGCAAGCCAGCGTCGGCACGGATGGCCAACACGTCATCCCGGTCGCCATCGCCGGCCTGCAGGTGCTGTCGATCGGGTTCCTGCTGCGTGAGCAGGACGACGCGGTGATCTGGCGCGGGCCACGCAAGGCCGCGGTGATCCGACAGTTCCTGCACGAGGCCGCCTGGGGCGAGCTCGACGATCTGGTCATCGACCTTCCTCCGGGCACGGGCGACGAGGCGCTCGCGGTGGTGCAGGAACTCGGCTGCGCTGCCGGCGCGGTCGTCGTCACCGCGCCGCAGCGGGTGGCCGAAGTGGATGTGCGCAAGTCGATCCGTTTCTGCCGTGAGCTGAACCTGCCGGTGCTCGGTATCATCGAGAATTTCAGCGGGTTCGCCTGCCCCGATTGCGGCATGGTGACGGCGATTTTCGGGTCCGGTGCCGGCGCGCGGATCGCGGCCGATGCCCAGGTGCCGTTCCTCGGCAGCATCCCCATCGACTGCGCCGTGGCAGGCAGCGGCGATGCCGGCCGCCCCTATCTCACCCCAGACGCCATGACCGAGACCGCACGTAGTTTCCGCATGGCAGTCGCCCCGCTGCTGACCGGGCCCGTCAGCAATACCCCAGAAAGCACGGAGAATCCCACCATGACCCAACGGATCGCGATCCCCTGCGCCGACGGCGTCCTGTGCATGCACTTCGGCCACTGCCAGGAGTTCGCCCTGGTCGACGTGGCCGACGGCGCGATCACCGGCGTGGACCGTGTGACCCCGCCGCCGCACGAGCCGGGCGTCCTGCCACGCTGGCTCGCCGGGCAGGGGGTGACCACCATCATCGCCGGCGGCATGGGTCAGCGCGCGCAGGACCTGTTCGCGCGTGGCGGTATCAGCGTGATCACTGGTGCTGCGCCTGACACGCCCGAGCAGATAGTCACCGCCCACCTCGCCGGTGCGCTGGTGACTGGCGCCAACGCCTGCGATCACTGATCCCGGCACCCGCGTGCGCCCCTCGCCCTGGTGATCCTACTGGGTGGATGCATCCGGACGGGATCCACCACCAGCGCTCCGGTGGCCGTCGTCAGTCCGTGGGTCGCGGGCGGAAACGCCGCACAGCCGGGGTCGAATGTCCAGTCGAGAATGGGAGACCGACCGTGTCAACCCGAACACTCCACGATGATTGCATGTTCTGCGGCCACGTCGATCGCCTCGAGTTGGCCTTGTCCTTCTCCCACGCCGGGGCGGACGGCGTGGCCGCGTCTGTGCGCCTCGGCGAGTCTCACCAGGGCTACCCACAGATCGCTCATGGCGGGCTTGTGGCTGCACTGCTCGACACGGCGATGACCAACTGCCTGTTCGCCATCGGTGTCGCCGGTCTCACGGCTTCGCTCGACATCCGCTACCGCGCCCCCGTGCCGTTGGATGTCGACCTGAGGCTCGAGGCGAGCATCCAGCGTTCGCGCGGCCGTCTGCACAGCCTGATCGCGGCGCTGTATCGCGACTCCACCGTCCTCGCCGATGCCGCCGCGCGCTTCCTGGAGCCGCAGGATCACGCGGTACCGTGGCGCGCGGCGACCGCCCGTCCGGAGTGATCGGGCTCCTCACGCCATCCGGCCCTCTGAAGGGAACGTCATCTGTTTGCAGAGGGGGCGCTGCCCCCTCGCGGCTTCGCCGCGTACCCCCACGCGCCT
>CAZTGE010000260.1:0-3452 GCA_964612995.1 uncultured candidatus Brocadiaceae bacterium
CTCTGTGTTCTCTGTGGTTTATGAGAGCACAGGAATAGGCCTGAGTAGTTACAAGGCGACACCGTGAACCGGCGCCGTCATGCCTGACCGGTACCGGGCGCTCAGGTATGACAAGGCCCGCAAAAAGCCAGGAGCGCACGTCCGCAGCGTCCGGAGCCCAGCCAGGCGTGGCTGGGCGACCGGCCGACAGAGAAGCGCTTTTCGGCGAAAATGGCCCGCAGGGCCACCGGAAATGCCAGCGCAGCTGGCGAGTGACGACAGAGGCCTGCAGTGCGATCTCGTGACGGGCGCACGGCTGGCGCGCGTGACACGTCGTGGTCGAGCGCAGGCCAATGAAAAGACCCCCGGCCTGATGGCCGGGGGTCTTCCGGAAAAACCGTCGGTATCGATCCTCAGGGGATGATGGCGAGCAGTTCGACGAACACGCCGATCTCGTCCACATCCTCGACCTCGGCGTCCGCGTCACGCATGAGGTAGCGCAGCTCGAAGTTGAGGGCGACGTTCTCTTCGTTGGTCGGCTGGGTCAGCAGGGCGGCGGCGACCTCGAAGACATTGAACATGTCGTCGTCGCCGGGGTTCGCATCGCCCGCGTCAACACTGACGTAGTCGAGCATCAGGGTGCCGGCCATCGGGGTGTCGGTTGCGAAGGTGTAGTTGGCCATCGCCATCGCGCCGTAGGCCGTCACCTCGCCGAGCGACCAGTAGCTCAGGTCGAAACCGAAAGCGAGGTTGCTCTCTTCCATCGCGGTGATCAGACCGTTGACGTCGATGGCCAGGGCGTCGTCCTGCTCTAATGCACCGTCGACCGTGGCGCCCATGGCGCCCATGTCGTAGACCAGCGCGGCCTCGAATTCGCCGATGTCCTCCATCTTGTACATGCCCTGCAGGATCAGCGCGATGTCGGCGTTGTCCTTGGCCGCCTCGCCTATACTCGGCGGGTCCATTTCGTCCAGGCCCCAGGCGTCGGGCAGGGGCTGGGCCAGGCCGTCGCACAGGGTGACGGCACCGCTGAAGTTGTCGTTGGCCTTGAAGCCGACCGAACCGCCGGTGGTCTGCTGCGGCTGCAGCATCTGGCGGAGCTGGCTGGTGTTGATGCGGTAGAGGCCGGGGGCATCGGTGGCTTCGAAGCCGAGCCCGACTTCCATGTGGCCCATCTTGAAGTAGGCCTGATCAGGCTTGAAGTCCCACTGGGCCCAGGCCTGCTCCACGTCGAGACCGTCGACGTCGCGGTCGGCGGTGTAGTAGAGTTCGAGCTTGGCGCTGACATCGCCGATGCTGTAGCCGAACTCGAGCTGGGCGCCGGCGGAGAAGTCGGCGACGGTGTCGCTGGCTTCCGGCTCGCCGGGAGGGGGGGTGGTACCACCCGCGTTGGTCGAGAAGCCAAGGGCGTTCTCGTCGGCGCTGGTGATTTCGAGAATGGTGTCGACGTACCCGTCGAGGGTGACACCGCTGCCGATTTCGGCAGCCTGAACCGCACCCGCGGAGCAGGCGAGAATTCCCAGAGAGGGAACGATGTAACGAAGGCTCACTGCCTTTCCTCCTAGCTAGCTGGAGATAGTCCGCACTCTTCTGCCAGCTCCCACACAGAGCAGCTAAGCGCGTAACCGGTCTCTGAAGCAGCGCATCTTACAGCGCCAGCAAAGGTGTCAATAGCACTGAAAGGATTTCCAGCTTGCACGGTCGCGGTTGCGCACGGGGGCGGGAGGGGGTGCTGATTATTTGGCATGGACATTGCTAAAAACCCTCACGTGTAATTGCAAGCCCCTACGCGCAAGCGGTTTACACAGGACCTTGGCGGGCCGATGCTGTCCATGGGCCTCCCTGATGGCCGGGCTGCGGGCAGGAATGGAGACGTGCGGGAGGCATCCGCGGTTTTCCGGGCGAAAAAAGGTGTTGGCGGGAACGACGGTGTCGGGGATTCGCTTCGGCCTCTCCCGGATGGCGGTCGGGGCCGGAAAACGCGGTGGTGGGACATGGCGATTGCGCCCTGCGCGCGGCGCGCAGGCTCTGCAGCGGCCCATGTTCATCCTCTTGCTGACCTGCAGCGCCGTGGCCTACGCCCTGCAGAACACCCTCATCGCCGCCGCCTGCCGTCGCAACGATGTTCTGGCGGTGGTGACCTGGCGCGGCCTGAGCCTGGCGGTGCTGATGGTGCCCCTGCTCTGCTGGGCCGATGTCTCGGCCTTCGCGCGTCTGGGGGCCCACCTCCTGCCGCTCGCTGGCGCCTGCTGCGCCGGCGCCTCGGCCAACCTGTTCGGCTCGCTCGCGGTGCGCCATCTGAGCGTGGGTATCGCCAACGCGGTGTTCATGAGTGTTTCGACCGTGGCCACCGCCCTGTTCGCGATCCTGTTCCATGACGAGCGGCCATCGGCCTGGGAATTCGTCGGTATGGGGGTGATCATCGGCTGTGTGGTCCTGCTGACCCTCAGCAGCCGGCGACGGACCCGGCCGGTCGCCACCACCGCCGGTGGGGTGGCGATCGGTGTGGTTTGCGCCTGCATGTTCGGCCTGCTGATCTCCACCGCGGTCACCTGTCTGCTCACCGTCACCCGAGAGGTCGATCCATTCATCGCCGCCTGGGCCTGGGAGGGGGGCATCGGGGCGGTGGCGCTGGTCTTCCTGCTGCTGCGCCGCGGCCTGCGTCGCGCGGCGGTGGTGACCCTGTCGGCGCGCGAGACCGGTCTGCTCGCGCTGGCTGTCGCGCCCACCGCCGTGGGTACCGGCTGTTATACCGTCGGCACGGCGCATCCCGGCAGCAGCCTGGCGGTGGCCGGAGCGATGCTGGGAACGATCATGATCTTCAGCGCCGTGTTCGCCCGGTTGGTCTACGGCGAACGGCTGACCCGCGAGCAGTGGCTCGCCGTGGCGGGAGCCTGCGCGGCGATCGTGCTGTTCCAGCTGACCTCGGCGTGAGCGCGCCCGGCTTCAGTCCCCGGCCGGTGGTGGTTCGACCACGAACAGCGTGTCGAGGCGGGTCATCGTCAGCAGGCGGCGCAGTTCCGGGCCCAGGCCGCTGAGCACCACCGGTCGCAGGGCGGGGTCGAGCTGTTGATGCAGCCCCGCCAGCAGGGCGAGCATCAGCGAGCCGACCACCTCGACGCCGGTGAAGTCGAGCCGGAAGCGCGCCTCGGGATGGGCGTCGAGGGCCGCGAGCAGCGCGGTGCGCAGGTCTTCGACCACCGGCGGCTCGATCAGGCGTGCAGTGGTCAAGGCCACCACGACCCATCCATCGCCGTATTCGATGCTCGCGTGCGTGCAGCCCATCGGGGCCCTCCATCTGACCGATCATACCAGCGTCGCCGCGCGAGTCAGGCACAAGGCTGGGCCATGCGCACAGGGCGATTCAAAGCTCGCCCCGGGAGCGCCGATCCCCAGGTCGGCATGCCTTGCGTCGCCACCACCTGCGTCAAACCGCCCGGCTCTCTTTGGTGCTTGGGTCATAGTGACGCAGG
>CAZTGE010000261.1:0-3422 GCA_964612995.1 uncultured candidatus Brocadiaceae bacterium
CCCACGCCTGGATCTGCCTGCAGATTCAGGCGAACCACGACAAAGCCAGAGGGGTCTGTCCTCACGCAGTGAGGACCGTAGGGGGCGAAGCCCCTGAGTAGTTACGATCCGCATTGCCGGTCAGGCCGGGCTCCCGGTGTCCCAGGTCCATACCGGTGCTTGGCCCGGGCGTGATCAGCGGTAACCAATGAGGGATGCAGAACGAATACTCGCGATGAGTGGCATGGACGCAGGGCAACACGCGGATTTTCTCACGCGGTGGATGCAGGCGCAGTCGGCAGTGGCGGCCTACGCCCTCAGCCGGCTCGGCGATCCGCACGCGATGGACGACGTGGTCCAGGAAGTCGCCTTGGCTGCACAGCGCTCCTTTACGCGCTATGACATGTCCCGTTCCTTCACCAGCTGGGTGCTGGGCATCGCCCAGCACAAGATCGCCGACCATCATCGGGCACGTCGGCCGACCGCTTCGCTACAGTCGGCCGAGGCCGAGGCGCAGCTGCGCGCGGCCAGCGAGCGGCTCGCGCATGAGACCGGCGAGCGCGCCAGTGCGATGCACGACTGCATCGGCCGCCTGGCGCCGGAGCGCCGCGAACTGCTGCGACGCTTCTACCTCGACGGACAGAGCGTGCGCGAGATCACCGCGGCGATGCGCATGGGCCAGAGCGCGGTCAAGGTGGCGCTGCATCGTCTGCGTCGTGCGTTGCGCGATTGCATCAGCCGCACCCTCGAGCGCGAGGGGCTGCGATGAAGCCGGACGACCCGCGTATCGAGGCCTGGCTCACGGGTCGGCTGCCGTCGGACGAGCTGCCGGCCCTGCAACGGGCCCTGGCCGATCCCGCGTTGGCCGAGGCGGTGATCCGCGCCGCGGGCGAACAGGTCGCGCTGCGTGCCGCGTTGCGTGGACAGGATTGCCTGGCCGAACTGGCTCCGCCGCTGCCGGGCAACTCGTCGCGGCGTATGCGTGCCGGCGGCACGCGTTCACGGCAGCGCCCGCGTCGCAGCAGCCGTGGTCCGGTCTGGGCCGTGCTGATCGCGGCGGCGTGCCTGGTGGTCGCGTTCGCGCTCTGGCAGCTGCGGCCCGATCCCACCACCCCGTCCAGTACCGCGGACGCGGGCTCGCCGGCCGAGCCGCCGGCGAGCGAGCTGCCGTGGCGGGTGCTCGCGGCTGGTTCGCTCGTGCGCGCAAATGGCGACGCCGTGGCGGTCGACGCGCTTCTGCCCTCTCGTGCGCGCGTGCGCGCGGAGTTGCCGGCCCAGCTGCGCCTGGCCCATCGCAGTCACCCGATCGAACTCGAGCTCGACGGTCCTTTCCAGATCGCGTTGGTCGGTCCCGACACGGTGGCCTGCGATGGTGGTACCCTCCGCGCTGCTGTCGGCCCGCGTAGCCAGGGCGCATCGTTCAGCGTCATCACGCCGCATGCGCGTTGTCGCGTGCTCGGCACCCGGTTCACGGTCACGGTCGCCGAGGATGCGACACGGGTGAGCGTGGACGAGGGTCGGGTCGCCTTCGCCCGGCGCACGGCCGACGGGAGCTTCGCCGCACCGCAGCCGCTTGCGGCCGGGATGAGCGCGAACAGCGCCGATCCGCCGCCGCCGGTCCCGTTGCTCGCCTACCCGCTCCATCGCGGTCCGGGTTCGCTCGATGGCACCGGCACGCTGGAGCGGATCCTGCCGCTGACCCTGCGACGCCCGCCGCAATGGACCGACGCCGGCCTGCTGCTCGACGCGCGCAACCACTGCGTGACCCGGACCAATGCGCCGTGGCCAGAGCTGCACGCAGCACTGCTCGACAGCCGGGCGGTCACGTTCAGTCTCAGGGCCCTCAGCCGCGGGCCGCCGCCGCCGAACCTGCTGCTCGGTGTACTCTACATCCGCATGCCCGAAGCGGGCGAGCGTCGTTTGGTTTCGGTGTGGATGTCCGATGGGAAGCCGGGGACCTGGGCCCGGTGGAGTGTCACCGTCACGCCCGACGGCACTGCGCGCTGCTATCGCGGTGACGAGCTGCTGCGGGAGAACCGGATCGAGGAATGGCCACCGCAGCCAGACGATCTGAGCGTGCAGCTCAAGCTGTTGATGCCCTTGGGCCATCATGGCGACCCGGACGAGGATCTGGCGGTGGAGTTCGCCGACGTGCTGCTGTTCGATCGTGTGCTCGAACCCGACGAGTTGCGTCGCCTCGGCCCCTGAGTTGCGGCCTGCCGGCTCGGGCAGGCGCCGCGTTCGGGTCAGGACGCTGAAGGACGCGGTAGCCGACCGTCGACGAGGAAAGCCTCGCGCGCGAACACCAGGCTGACGCCGGCCGGGGCGAGGCGGACCCATTCGACCGCTTCGAGATCGAGGCGCATGTTCCAGGTCTGGTATGCGAGCGGCTCACTCTGCGCGAAGGCGGCGGCGGTGAACAGAACCCCGCAGGTGCCGGCCTCCGGGTCGCGCACGCTGCGGTAGCGCGCGGCATGGATGTCTTCGGCCTGCATCGCGTCGGCCAGTTCCTGGCAGGCGGTGTAGTCCTGCGGCGCGCAGAGCTGGTCGGCGAAGGCTGCGAAGGGGGGCTGGGTCAGGTCGATCGCGCGGAAGCCCATCGCTGCGGCCGCGAACACGGTCCGGGGCAGTTCGTTGACGTAGCCCGCGTGGTCGCAGGCCATGTCGTCGAGGATGCACCACTGGCGGAAGCTGTACTCGGCCAGGGCGGTGGGGATGGCCTCGGCGCCGTAGAAATGGCCGTGGGAGCGTGGGCTGCTGAAGCGGGCGAGGCCATCGCAGGGGTAATACCGGAAGGGGGTGTGCAACAGGTAGTGCAACTCGGGCGGGGTGTCCGGTGGCTTCGGTGGCTTGGTCGCCTCGAGCAGCTGTTCGAGACGTTCCTGTTCTGCGAGCGTATCGGTCAGTGCGCGGGTCGAGATCGCGGCCTGGTGCTCGACCACCCGCCAGAGCTGCATGCGCAAGGGGTGCGCATGCTCAGAGCCCCCGCATCGCGTCCAGATAGTCGACACAGCGCACCTTCCCGCGAATGGTGGTCAGCAGCTCGAGCGGTACACCGCCGAGCCGGGTGTTGGGGCTGCGCAGCCAGCGTTCGTGCGCGGCGCGGTCATCGCCGAAGATGCCGTGCAGGCTGCGATAGACCCGGATCAGCAGCAAGGCGGCTTCCACCCGATGATCGTGGGCCGCCGAGTCGGGGAACAGCTGTGCCGCGGCATGCTTGGCCCGCGAGAGCTGCGAGGGCGAGACCCCGATCACCGCAGCGAGCTCCTTCTGCCGCAGACCGAGCGCGGCAGCGGCCCGCAGCACCGCCGTGCCGACGATCGCCGCGTCGCTGCGGGGGGTGGGAAGCGGAATGGTCTGGGCCATGGTCTCATCCCTCGTGCAATCTAATATAGCTGATATTGCGTGAGAAACAAGGCTCGAGCCGACCATGGCGGCAGGGC
>CAZTGE010000262.1:0-3320 GCA_964612995.1 uncultured candidatus Brocadiaceae bacterium
GCGACGCTCGCCCCGGTCAGGACCGCGGCGGTCTGCGGAGTGACGCTGAGGGTCGTGGGCGTGGCCTGCACCTCGACCACCACCTCGCTGTGCGCCGCGCGCAGCGAGGCATCGGTGATGGTGCAGGTGAAGGTGTAGGTGCCGGCAGCGGTGAACGTGGCGGTGCAGGTCTTGCCGGCATTGGTGCCGTTGTCCGTGTCGAAGGAGACGGCCGCTGGGCCGCCGCTGGCGCTCCAGGTGTAGTTCAGCGACGCTTCTCCGCCGTCGTCGGTGCCGAGGCAGCTGAGGGTGGTGGTGGTGGTCGCCTGCACCACGCTCGGATCGGCGCTCGCCGGGCTGGCGACCGTCGGCGGCACGTTGTCCGGATCGTCGATCAGCAGGGTGAAGGAACGGCGGACCCATTCGGGGTACGGGCTGTCGTCGGCGACCAGCGCGGTCAGGGTCAGCTTGCCGATGTTCGTGGGGTTGCCGCTGAGTTCGCCGTCGGCAGAGAACGACCAGCCGTCGGGCAGGTTGTGGTCGTAGGTGTAGCGGTAGGAGGTGTTGGGCAGGATGGGGTTTACGTCGTCCCTGGAGCCCCAGTAATATCCGGCGGTGTAGGTCCGGCCGTCGCCGAAACTCACGCCCACCGCTGCGGAGATGCCATCGGCATCCTTGTAATTGCAGTCGATGGTGCCGTCGGGGTAGAGCACGGTCTGGATATGGACCCCGGTCTCGCTCGAGCCCAGGAGATAGCCTTTCCAGGTGATGGCGATGCGCTCGGTGTTCGCATTGATATACACATCGTGGTCAGCGTCCCCATCAGTGGCCAGATCGGTCCACAGCGGCGCGATGCACATGGTCGAGAGGAACTCGCCGGCAGTGGTGCCGCCGAAGTAGGCTTCGCTGGTGAAGCTGATGCTGCCGTTGGTGGTGACGATGACCCGGTCGTAGGGGATGCCATAGAACGGGAAGGCGAAGGGCAGATCGAGCGCGTGGTTGTCGTCGTCGCCCTGCCAGCCCTGGGCGTCTCCGGGTGCCACCCAGCTCGCGGCGATGCCCGCTTCGGTGTAGGACCCGCCTTCGACGGTCCAGCGGTAGGGCGTGGCTCCGCCGGTCGCGGCCAACTGGGTGCTGTAGGCCGCGCCGGTATCGGCGGTGGGCAGTTCGCTGGGAGTGGTGACTTGCAGCGGCGCGGTGTCCTGCAGCCGCAGGCGGTAGGCGGGGTCGCCCTGGAGGTTGATGCTGAACTGGAGCCAGCGGTAGGGACCATTGCTGCCACAGTAACTCGACAGGGCCCGCTTGTGGGCGGCAAAGGCCGGGCCGGCCAGCCGCGTGCTCGAACCGAGCATGCTGCGGAAGAAGTAGCCACCGTACTGGCCGGACGGGCCGCCGACGCCGTTGGGGATGCCATCGCCGAGGCCGTAACGGCTGGAGCCGACGTAGATGACCGCACCGCCGTCGGGGTTGCGCAGGAAGGCCTCGGACAGGCAGGGATCGGCTTTGTCGAACCCGGCGGTCATGCAGGCGGCGGTGGCGATGATGTTGATGTGACCGGTGAGAGCGAGCGCATCGCTGGAAGAGAAGCCGCCGCCCGCGCTCCATAGGCTGTAGTTGCCGTGGGTGAACCACCACACCTGGTTCCAGTTCTCGTTGAACCGGGTGACCATGTTGGTGTCAGAGACCGGATAGTCGCCTGGCTCGGCGTCGTCCCACGAGGTCAGCGAGCTGAAGAAACAGCCGGTGGTGGCGGGCTGGTAGCCGGAGCCCCAGACCCAGTTGCGGAAGATACGGCGGCTCCAGGCCTCGTCGTCGTTGATCGCGCCCTCGCGTGCATAGAGCGATGCGTGGCCGTCGGCCTCGGCGATGTTCTGGTCGGACTCGTAACCGGTGCCGCCATCCCAGGCAGCCATGCCGAGCCCCGCGCCGCCCATGAGGAATTTATCGTGGATGTCGCTCGGGGGGTTGTCCTCCAGCGCGATCAGCTTGTCGATGTAGGCATCGGCCTGTTCGGCGGTATTGACCGGAATCCGGCCGACGATGACCTCGTAGCCCATGTCCACCGAGTCTGAACCGGCTTCGCCGTAGACACCGTCACCGTCTTCATCCCAGCTGTTGTCGAGACAACTGTAGTAGAGATCGGTCGGCATCTTCTTCTCGGTGTTGGAGTAGGATTCAACGTAACAATCGCGATCCGGAACCACCTGATCGCAGCCGCCGAGCACCACCATCCAGGTGTCGTTGTTGTTGTAGTGGTCGGCGATGCAGGCGCGGATCTGAGCCTGGAGATCGCTGCCTCTGTTCTTGTACTCCTCGGCGATGTCCTCAACGGTGACCACGTGGGTGCTGTAGCCGTGGGACTGCTCACGCCGGGCGGCCAGGCGACCGAAACTCGCCCACAGAGCTCTGTTGGTGACGATCAGATAGTCCACCGAGGTGGCCGGCGGGGTCGCCGCCTCTTCGAGTTCACCGCCGTAGGTGTGGCTGGTGTCGGTCGCCGTGAGCTGTTCCGGGTTGACCACCGTGGGCAGGATGGTGTCGAGGATGCGTCGGTCGCCGGGGCGCAGTGGCTGGACCTGGGGCTGAACCAGAGCCTTGGCCTGGGGTTGGCTATCGCTCAGACGGATGGTTACGGTGGTGGCCAGGGACAGCGATGCCTCGGCGTCGTCGTAGCGCAGGGGGTGGACGTGGATCATCGCGATCCGCTGTCCGCGCATCCGCTGGATCATCACCAGCTCGGCCACCGGCTGGGTGGCCGCGCCGGCGTAGGCGATGGGGTCGGGGGCCACCACGGCGGGGGGCAGGTCACCGGGGCGCACTGCCGGTTGACGAGGACGGATCTGCACCCCACGGGCGACCACGCGCTCGTCGAACTGGCAGTCGAGCACCGGCTGGCCCCAGTCCTGCGGCACCAGGACCTGGACCACAGCGACCGGCAGATCGGGCGCACCGACAGGCACCGGCCCTGGCTCACAACCTTTGACCTGGGGCAGCACGCCGCCCGGAGTTTGACGCAACTCGAGTGTCTCAGGGGTGTAACGCAGAACGGTGGTGACCTCGGAGGCGCGGAGGCCGACGGTCCCGGTGAGAATGAGCAACAGGAGCAGTGGGCGCATGACGGCCTTTCCTTGACGTTGGTGTGGCGATTCCGGAGTCCGGATCCGTCGGTCTGTGCGGCTCGCGATGGGCCACCGACATGGCCCGGGCGGCTGCTACGGCCTGCACCCCGGCCAATGTTACATTCCGTGAGAATGTGCGCGTGCTTCACCCACAGCTCTGCACGGGTCGGACCTGTCTGACACAGGCGGGTTGCCGCGGCACCGGCGCTCTCAGACCTGGGC
>CAZTGE010000263.1:0-3313 GCA_964612995.1 uncultured candidatus Brocadiaceae bacterium
CGCTGGCGATGATCCGGCCGGTCTGGTCGACGAGCTCGAGGTAATCATCCAGCCGGAGCTGGTTGTCGCAGGCCGAGAGGGCCGCTGCCGGCACCCAGCCTGCGGCGGATCAGGACCCGGAGGGACACCGACGGCTGACCTTCCGCCAAGCGACGATCTACGACCGGGCGCTGAGCGAGGAGGAGGTGGCGCGCAACCACGCCGCCGGGCCGGAACCGGCGCTCGACTGGCGCACCGACTGAGCGGTGTGTGAATCGGCCGCCGGCCCCACACCGGACGGTCGGTGAGATCCACCAGATCGCAGCGGAAGCACAAGTGGAGGCTGCCATGCGCCTGTCTGCTGCGTTCCTGCTCATCATCATCGTCGCCGGCTCCCTGCACGCCTGGGAGAACCACTCGCACGAGGATCGCCGCTACAAGCTCTACGTGCCCAGCAGCTACACGCCGTCCTTCTACGCGCCGGTGATCGTCGCGTTCCACGGCAAGGGCGATACCTACAGCAACTTCGCCACCGCCTGCGTCAGCCTCGGCTGGGATGACGTCGCGGAAGACCATGGCGCCCTGTTGGTCGTGCCGGAGCACGACAACCCCGATGTCGCGAGCTTCCTGTCCTACAATAGCAATGGGGTCCTGGATGGCGCCGCCACCGGTGCGCGCATGGAGGAGATCTTCGAGCTGGTGTCGACCGGATTGCGCAGCCACCACGAGGTCGACCTGTCTCGCATCACCTTCCTCGGCTTCTCGGAGGGTGGGCACTTCGCCGACCTGGGCGCCTACTGGTTCTCCCATCGCCTCTACGCCGCCGCCATCTATGCCGGTGGGATCGGCAAGAGCCTCAGCGGCTCTCGGCGTGCGATACCGCTGCTGTTCGTCACCGGGCAACAAGACCCCCTGATGTGGCCGAACAGCCGCGACGTCGCCGAGGCATGGTCCGAGTATGGCTTCCCGGTCTACACACGCTGGCCGACGGCTCCCGGGCACTCTTTCAGCGACCTGTGTGACAGCGCGGAGAACGGACCGCACACCGACTACGGCAGCCTCGCGGCGCATGGCATCCATTCCCTGCCGACCCCACTGGCGGCGCCGGGCGAGACGCTGCGCCGGGTGCACATCCGCGTCACGTCCGACGACGCGCACTACTGGACCTGCACCCCCGGACCCAACGCCTGGGCGACCAGCGACGGCACACACTACTTCGTCGGTCTGCGCGCGCACCAGGACCACATCTTCGATAACGTTACCGATGCCGATGCCGATACCGATACAGCGACGACGGCCGAGAGCCTCGGGTCGATACCCTCGCAGGGCGACGGCTGAATACGCGCAACGCCAGTCAGGAATACCTCCATGGTACCGTTGCGATCACTGCTCCTCGCCACCGTCGTCCTGTCCGTCGGCTACACCAGCGAAGCCGCGGACTGGACCGTGCTCGTCTACATGGGCATCGGTGAGACGGTGGTCGAAGAGGCCGGCCTCGATGATTTCCTGGAGATGGCCGAGATCGGTAGCAGCGCTGCCGTGAATATCGCCGTGACGATGAAGCGCAGCGACAACAGCGAGCGGCGCTTCGACGACTGGACCGGATCGCGCCGCGGTCGCGTCGCTGCCGGCGACATACCGGACGCGGACTGGGGCACCGCGATCGGCAACCCGGCCTACTGTCAGGAGCAGACCCTCGTCGACTTCCTGCAATGGGGTATCGACAACTTCCCGGCCCGACGCTACGCCCTGGTGTTCTGCGGCCACGGCAGCGGCATGTCCGGCATGCTCATGGACTACAACCCCGACACGGAGGACTACGAGGAGCTGACCTACGACCGCATCGTTGGCGCCCTGGCGACGGTCGACCTGCACTGCGCGATGATCGCCACCGCGATCTGCAACGGCGGCATGTGGGAAGCGGCGCACCACCTCGCGCCGCACGCCGATGCGCTGGCCGCTTCCGAACGTCGTCTGATGACCCCCAAGGGCTGGCCCTGGGACCTGTGGCTCGCCGATCTGGTGGCCGATCCCGCCATGGACGGCCCCGCCCTGGCGACCGCCATCGTCGATCGCTTCGCCGAGGACCCGGCCGATGATGACAACCAGACCATGTCGGCCATCGACCTGGCGAGCTTCGCCGCCTACCCCGACGGCGCCAAGGCGAAGCTCGACCTGTTCGCCGCGTTGGCCCAGCATCACGGCGATGCCGCCACCTTCGAGCGCACCGACTGGAGCAACCTCGACCCGTTTCCGATCGGCTACACGCCGATCTGGGGCGTCGATGTCGGCACCTACCTGGCGCCCATCGCCGCCGACGATCAGGTGCCGCTGGTCATCCGCACGGCAGCGCAGGACGCCCTCGTGGCGCTCGCCACTGCGGTGATCGCCAATATCAGCATCAACGATCGCGGCGACACCGGCCTGGCCATCTACGCCCCCTACCACCTGCCCGCCCGGCGGTACTACCCCTCGGCGCTCTACACCTACCAGGAGCTCGCGCATCCCTTCACCGACACCAGCCCCTGGGACCAGTACTGGAATCGCGTCTACTGGGAATACGAGGAGCGCCAGGGCGACGGGCACGACGAACCGCTGGACACCGCCGGAGCGCAGATCACCGACGCCACGCTCGGGGGCGCGAGCGCCGACAGCTGGAACACCATCACCGTCACCTTCGACGAGGAGATGGCGATGCCCACCTTCGTGGTCGCCGACGACGTGACCACCTGCACCGGGCCCGGCGGTGAGGATCTCGCCATCACCAGCCACCGCTGGCGCGACGCGCGCACGCTGGTCCTGGAATTCCCCACCCAGACCGCCCCCGGTACCTTTCACCTCGTCCTCGGCCCGATGCTGCTGGACGCCGCCGGCAATGCGATGGACCAGGATGCGGACGGTGTGAACGGCGAGACCACCGACGACCGCTACGCGGTCGACCTGCCTGCCACCATCGCCGGCCGCAGCCTCGTCCTCGGCGTGTACGACGCCGCGGGCGTCATCCGCAGCGATATCGCCTACCACATGGACGCCACGATCGAGGCGACCATGCTACCGGACGACCGCGCCCGCTTCGTCGGCGATGCCGCTTCCGCGCACCGCATCACCTTCGCCGTGGCACCCGAGGGCATCGCCGCCAACCGGGACCGGCGTCGGCCGGGCTTCCGCTCCTGGCACGCGACGACTGAGAAGCGACCACGGTCGTTCCCTTCGTGCCGACGGCGCCGACGCGCATAAACCAGGACGCTCTACTTTCGGCGTGACTACTCAGGGGCTTCGCCCCTGAGTAGTCACGAACGGAAAAACACATAGCGCGGGCGCCGCCCGCACCCCA
>CAZTGE010000264.1:0-3295 GCA_964612995.1 uncultured candidatus Brocadiaceae bacterium
GTCGGCCGGTCGCCCAGCCAGGCCTGGCTGGGCTCCGGATGCTGCGGATGAGGGGTTTCGGTTCTTTGATGGGATCCTCTGGGTTACGTATTGACCGGCACGCATCCCGGGCAATGTGGGTGCCATCATAGCGATAGGGGGGGCAGCGTCATGGCTGAGATCACCATCCTGTATGGCACCAACCGTCGGCATCGTGGTAAGCGTTGGCATCCCAGCGGCTACGGTACCGCGTTCAGCGAGGACGGCGCCGAGAACCTGCGCTTCGGCCGCGCGGAGCTGGAATACGATCAGGACAAGGTACAGCGCTACCTGCGCCGTGATTGCGGGCCGGTTGGCACCGGCGATGGCCAGGGGCTCGCCGGGTACCTGGGCAAGCGCGCCAGGAAGGCGAAGCTCACGGCCTTCGTCGAAACGCTCGAGCGCGACGTGCCCGACCACGAGCAGCCCGAGGCGCGGCGCGGTTCGGCCGAATTTTTCGCCACGCTCAAGCAGTGGATGGACGCCGGCGACGATGTACTGGTCTACATCCACGGCTACAATGTGAACTGGAACGATGCGCTCTCTGGGGCGGCGGCGCTCCAGCTGATGCTTGAGAGCAAGGTGCCGGATGCCGCGCAGACGGGGGGCCTGGCCGTGCGTGCGACCCGGGTGGTCCTGTTCAGCTGGCCGTCGGATGGATCGATGATGCCCTTCGTGGCCTATCGCGACGACCGCACCGAGGCAGAGGCCAGCGGTCGCGCGGTCGGCCGGGCGCTGCTCAAGTTCCGCGATTTCCTGGTCCATCTGCGTGCGGCCGCCAAGCGCGAGCGGGGCACGCTCTGCGGGGGGCGCGTACACCTGCTCTGCCACAGCATGGGCAACTACGTGCTCGGCCACGCCCTTGCGCGGATGGCGCAGTTCCATCGCGGTGCCACGCTGCCGCGGCTGTTCGACGAGGTCTTCCTCTGTGCAGCCGACGTCAACGACGACGCGCTCGAGCCCAGCCGCACCTTGGGTGCGCTGCACGCCACCTGCAGCCGCATCAGCGTGTACAGCAACACCGGCGATTTTGCGCTCGACCTCAGCGACTGGACCAAGGGCAATCCCGAACGACTCGGCTCCACCGGTCCGGCGAACATGCGTGCCACCCACCGCAAGGCGCATCACATCGACTGCTCGGCGATCGTCACCGGGGCGATCGAGCATGACTATTATCTCGGCGGCCAGCCCAACGCCGATATCGCACTGAGCCTCGCTGGCGTGACCGATGATGCCGCCTCGCGCGGGCGCGAGCGGGTCGAGGACGCCCCGCGTAGTTACCGCCTCCCGCGGCAGTGAGCGATCGGCGCTGGAGCAGTCCGCTTCTTGCGCCCGGGCGCGGCGCGGCGGGCCTCAGGCCACGCGTTGGCGTTCGCAGAAGGCGGCGTACAGCGCGTTGTGCTCACGCAGTTCGTGGTGCTTGCCGGCGGCCACGGCGCGGCCGCCATCGATGATCACGATGCGGTCGGCGTCGCGGATGGTGGCGATGCGGTGGGCGACCACGATCGCGGTGCGCCCGTGCAGCAGGCGGCGCATGGCCTCGATGACCAGGGCCTCGGAGCTGGCGTCGAGGGCGCTGGTGGCCTCGTCGAGCAGCATGATCGCCGGGTCCTTGAGGAACACGCGCGCGATGGCCAGGCGCTGTTTCTGCCCGCCCGACAGCCGGGTGCCGCGTTCGCCGAGCAGGGTGTCGACGCCCTCGCTCATGGCGGCGACGAAGTTCCAGGCGTTGGCGTCGACCAGCGCCTGGCGGATGGCAGCGTCGTCTGCATCGGGCCGGGCGATGCGCAGGTTGTCGGCTACCGTGCCGGCGAGGAAATGATTCTCCTGGAACACCACCCCGATGTGGGCGCGCAACGAGGTCTGCTGCAGGCAGCGCAGGTCGTGGCCGTCGATGCTGATGCAACCGGTATCGGGGTCATAGAAGCGCAGCAGGAGTTGCAGGATGGTCGACTTGCCGGCACCCGAGGGGCCGACCAGCGCCACTGTCGTCCCGGGCGCCACCTGCAGGTCGAGGCCGCGCAGGACCGGCCCGTCGCTGGCGTCCGCGGCGATCTGCGGGTAAGTGAACCAGACGTCCTCGAAGGCGATCGCGCCACGCACCGGCGGCAGCGGATGCGCGTCGGGCGCGTCGGCGATCGAAGGCACCGTGTCGAGGTATTCGAACACACGGTCGGCAGCGGCCATGCCGATGAACACGTTGGCGATGCTGTTGAAGATCATCGTCATCGCGTGGGTCAGCAGCATCCAGTAGCCCCAGAAGGCGACCAGGTCACCGATGCGCATGCGCTGCTCGGCGACCATCCAGCCGCCGACGAACAGCAGGGCGAAGGGGGCGAGGAACTTGAGGAACAGCTGCATCGCGTCGTTGTAGAGGAAGCGTCGCCAGGCGAGGTGCTCGCGCGCACGGCACAGCGCGCCGGCCTGTGCGCGCACGCGCGCGTTGGCGTCCTCTTCGCGGGTGAAGCTCTTGAGCAGCGGCTGCACGCTCAGCAGCTCGGTCACCACCGCGCCGGTCTGCCCGGCGCGATCCTGGACCTGGCGACTCATGCGGCGGACCACCGGCATGAAGCGCGCGGTGGCCCAGGCGCCGGCCGCGAACAGGGCGAGAAACAGGGCACTGAGCGGTGGGTCGATCCACAGCATCATCGCCAGCGCGTAGATGACGGTGAATCCGGCCCAGACCATGCCGATGCCAACCCCCAAGGCGACGCTGGCCTGTTCCAGGTCGCCGTTGATCCGCGCCGCGGTCTCGCCGACCTGGCGCTGTTGGTGGAAATCGGCCGAGAGCCGTTGCACGTGGACGTAGAGCCGGGTGCGCAGGTTGTGCACCAGTCGCGCGCTGGAGACGGTGGCCAGCACGTGACCGAAGTAGGCGCAGGGCACGAACACCAGCGCCAGCGCCCCCGCGGCGATCAGGGCCGGGGTGAACGAGCGGTGCATGAAGCCCGCGGGGTCCTCCTGCAGCCCGTTGAGGATGTGGCGGAAGAACAGCGGCACCGCGGTCTGACAGGCGGCGTCGAGCAGCATGAACACCAGCGCGATGACGTAGAGCCACCGCGCGTCGCCCAGGTGCGCCAGCAGGCGTACCACGGTCCACTCTCGCAGGCGCGGCATCGGGGCCTCCTCCACCGGTTGTTCGTTCGCCGGTCCCGGCACTGTCCCGCTCGGGACCGGCCGCGCGTCCGCTCTGGTGCGGTGCAGGAATCCATACATCAGCCATAACTACTCAGGGGCTTCGCCCCTACGGTCCTCACTGCGTGAGGACCTGCCCCTC
>CAZTGE010000265.1:0-3264 GCA_964612995.1 uncultured candidatus Brocadiaceae bacterium
TATTGACAGCACGCTACGACTCTTCGCGACGTTGCTCATGAGTGATCCGGGCTAGCCCGCATCCCTCATGAGACAACTGCTGCAAAGCCGTATCGCACCGTCACTACAGGACTTCGTTCGGTCGGCGGACCCTCACGTAGCGCTGCTCCGCTCCGGTTCGACTCGGTCGCGAAGCCCTGTATTGACAGCACGCTACGACTCTTCGCGACGTTGCTCATGAGTGATCCGGGCTAGAAGGGGCCGCCGTCAGTCCTCGAGGTAGACGTACTGCAGGGGATGCAGATCGCGCAGATTGTGGAAGAAGCCGAACACGCGTTCGTTGAGCATCCCCTGGGTGACGTAGGAGTAGATCGGGATCCCGGGGACCTGCTCGATGAGCATGCGGTCCATCTGCTGGAACAGTTCCAGTCGCCTGGCCGGATCGCTTTCGGCCGCGGCGCGGCGGACCAGGGCGTCGTACGCGGGGTCGCCCCAGCCGGTGCGGTTGTTGCCGTCGCCGGTGCGCCAGATGTTGAAGAAGGTGTCGGGATCGACGAAGTCGCCGATCCAGCCGCTGCGCGCGAGCTGGTAATCGAGCGAACTGAGACGATCGAGGTAGACCTTCCACTCGGTGTTGCTCGGGCTCACGGTGATCCCGAGCGCACGTTCCCACTGCTGGGCCAGGTTCTCCGCGATCGCCTGATGGCGTTCGGATTTGTTGTAGAGCAGCTCGAGTCGTGGGAATCCGGCGCCCTGGTCGTAGCCGGCGGCGGCGAGCTGGGTCCGGGCGGCGTCACGATCATAGGGCATCTGCAATGCCGGGTGGTAGCCGGCGGTATCGCGCGGGCAGAACCAGGCCAGGGGGATCTCGCCAGCGCGCAGGATGTCTTTGGTGATCACCTGACGATTGACCGCCCAGGCGAGTGCGCGGCGGACACGGATGTCGCTGAGCGGCGGTTCGGTCACGTTGACGCGGATGTAGTAGACGCCGAGATAGGGGGCGACGTAGTAGTCGGGGTCGCGCTTGAGCGAGTCGAGGCGGTCGAGCGGTACCGCGTTCATCCAATCGATCTCGCCCTGTTCGAACAGCTTGCAGGCGGTGTCGAGGTCGTCATAGGGAAACACGGTGATGCGCTCGAGCTTGACGAACCCGGCATCCCAGTAGCGCGGATTCGCCCGCAGCTCGATGTGTTGGCGCGGCTTCCATTCCTCCAGCTGGAACGGCCCGTTGCAGACGATGTGCTCTGGCCGGGTCCAGCGGTCGCCGTGCTCGCGGATCGCGTGCAGCGGCACCGGGAACAAGGTGTGGAAAGCTGTCAGGCTGAGGAAGTAGGCGCAGGGGGTCTCGAGTTCGACCTCGAGGATGAGCGGATCGGGAGCGGCGAGCCCCACCCGTGACCAGGCCGCGTCGTCAGCGGCGGGATCGCGATGGAAGATGCGGGCCCCGGCGATGGGGTAGAGCATGTTGGCGTACTTGCAGCCGGTCGCGGGAGTCAGCGCGCGGCGCCAGCTCGCGATCACGTCTTGTGCGTGCAAGGGCGTGCCATCGCTCCAGGTCAGGCCTTCGCGCAGGGTGAAGGTATAGCGCAGGCCGTCGGGCGAGATGCGCCAGCTCGCGGCGATGCCGGGTTTGGGCTCGAGCGTTTCCGGGTGCAGCGAGGTCAGGCCTTCGAACAGCGCCTCGGCGATGTTGCCCTCCGGCACGCCGGTCATGATCTGCGGGTCGAGCGTCTGCGGTTCTGCGCTGTTGTTGAAGCGGAAGTGTTGCTCGGTCTGGCGCCAACGATCATCGGGCGGCTGCAGCGCCTGTTTCCAGGCGGGCAGTTCGGTGGCGGACAGGGTGGTGATCAGGCAACAGACGAGCGCGGGCAGGCAACGATGCATCCATCCTCCTCGACCGGCATCGGGCCGGCGGTGATCGGGGCCGTCAATCGGGTGACGACGGCCGGCCATTTCCTGGCCGGCCGACCGCCGGTCTTTCACCCGGCGGTCTGATTGTGTGCGTCGAGCAGATCGGGCAGCTCATCGACGAATCCGACCTGCAGGTCCGGCTTGCAGCAGGCCAGCTCGGCGGGGTCGTAGATCCCCTGGGTCAGTCGCAGACAGGTGCGCATCCCGTGTTCGCGCGCACCGATCACGTCGCGTGTGGGGTGATCGCCGACATGCAGGATGCGCCCGGCCGGCACACCCGCCAGTCTGATGGCGTGATCGTAGTGGGCGGGGTTGGGCTTGATCCAGCCGACCTCGCTGGACAGGGAGTAGAAGTCGATCGATTCGGCCATGCCCCAGCGGCGATACCAGGCGCGACAGGCCTCTGGTGGCCAGGCGACATGCGAGAGGATGCCGATGCGGTAGCCCATCGCCTTGAGTCGACTCAGGGTCTCGGCCGCGCCGCCGTAGGGGCGGACCACGTCGGTCCAGGCCTGCTCCATGCGTGTACGGGCAGCGCGGAGCGCCTCGTTGTCTGCGATACCGGCATAGGCGACCCAGCCACGGATGGCCGCATCGAGGTCGGCCTCACGCCATTCCGGGTTCTTGAGCGGGTCGATGGTGTCGTGCCAGATCACCTCCAGCTCGCCGACCGCGCGGTCGTACCAGTCCTGCGGCACCGCGCCGTGCAGCTCGAGCTCCTGGCCGAAGCGACGGATCGCACGGCGATGCAGTTCGAGATACGGCATGCCGTTGTTCGCCGCGAGCGTGTCGCCCCAATCGAAAGTGATGCAGATGATGTCCATACGCAGCGAGTGTGGCTGGGCGCGGCGCCGGGCAACGTCGGGGTCGCTCCCGCCCGCGGAACCGCCATGCGCGCAGGTATTGGCGTCCGCTTGAATGGGGGCGTAGCGGGGGCGACTGCGCGCAGCGCAGAGCGAGCCCCCGCGAACAAAAAGCCGCGCGGGCGCCGACCGCTACAATGCCCCTTGGGGCGCGGGCGGCGCCCGCACTATTCCATTCCCCTGGAAAAGTGCGCATGACCATGCGCACTTTTCCAGGGGAATGGAATGGGGGCGTAGCGGGGGCGACTGCGCGCAGCGCAGAGCGAGCCCCCGCGAACAAAGAGCAGCGCAGGCTGCGACCGCTATGATGAGCCCTTGGGCTGCGGGCGTAGCCTGCGCTATGTGAGCGGCGTGCTCTTGCGCTCTTGGCGGTCGTGGCCGGCGTGTGTTGCGGGTTCGCAGGCAGCGGCACCTCAAGCTCCTGCACAAGAAGAAGCGGGTGGGGGCCAGGCCCCTGAACGTAACTACTCAGGCCTATTTCTGTGCTCTCATAAACCACAGAGAACACAGA
>CAZTGE010000266.1:0-3198 GCA_964612995.1 uncultured candidatus Brocadiaceae bacterium
AGCCGTATCGCACCGCCACTACAGGACTTCGTTCGGTCGGCGGATCCTCACGTAGCGCTGCTGCGCTCCGGTTCGCCTCGGTCGCGAAGCCCTGTATTGACAGCACGCTACGACTCTTCGCGACGTTGCTCATGAGCTAGCGGGGCGCTGCCCCAGCCCGCAAGGGGCATTATGCGGGTCATCGCCCCGCCAGACTCTCACATCGAGGGGCAAGCCCCTCGGACCCCGAGTTCTTGACGGCATGGAACTCGCGATCTGGCAGCGATCTGCAAAACTTGACCTGCCAGGACGAGTTCCACGCCATCAAGGGCTCTAGCGGCGTGCGCCACCGGACAAGGGGCGCGGTTCACGTGACGGGGCCGCGTAGAGGGGGCCGTGGCAGCCGGTGAGCACCCCGCGCGGGTCGGCCGGTTCGTGGCCGCGGCCGGCCGCCGCGGCGGCGAGCGCGAGCGCGAGGTGGAGGGGGGTGGCGGGGTCGTCGCGTCCGTGGGCTCGCGCGATGCGTCGCAGGCAACGTGCCTTGGCCACGCCGCGCCGGTAGCGATCGGCTCGTCCCGCTGCGTCCGCGCGGTGGACGCAGCGCAGGGCGCTGCTGAAGCGCAGGCGGTGGCCGGCGGCGTGCAGACGGAGGAAGAAGTCGAGATCCTCGCCGAGGGCATAGCCGCGCAGGCGCGCGTCGAAGCCGCCGATGGCGAGTGCCGCGGCACGCCGGAGCGCGAAGCAACAGCCGAACAGTGCGCGGGTGGGGTGGTCCACCGGTCCGGCGGTCAGGCGCCGGGGGTCGCGCAGGGCGCCGAGCCCCGCGAGTCGGTGCAGCCGGCGCAGCGCGCGCCCGCGACGCTCGACCACCGGGCCCCAGGCGGCGAGGCCGGGCTCGTCGCTCGCCAGGCGCAGGAGCGTGGCGCCGAAGCCGGGTGGCAGGTCGACGTCGTCGTCGAGGAAACAGACCACCGCGGCGTCGGTGGCCGTGAGCAGGTGATTGCGCGCCGCTGGCAGGCCCGGCAGGTCCGGCCGGTGGAGCACCCGCCAGGGTCCCGGGTCCGGGAAGGGCTGCTGCGACTGGTCGCAGATCAGCAGCCGGTGCGTCAGCTCAGAGAGACCCGGGCTCGCCAGGCTGCGGCGCAGGCTCGCGTGCCGATCGCGGGTGGGAATGAGGACGGCGAGCGGGCTCATCGGCCACGAGCCTAGCCCGCATCCCTCACGAGACAACTGCTGCAAAGCCGTATCGCACTGCCACTACAGTACTTCGCTCGGTCGGCGGATCCTCACGTAGCGCTGCTACGCTCCGGTCCGCCTCGATCGCGAAGCCCTGCATTGACAGCACGCTACGACTTATCGCGACGTTGCTCATGAGGGATCCGGGCTAGCCCTGGCCCGCCACCGCGCCAAGCCGCAGCGCGGCCCCGATCCTGAGGCGCGTCCTCCGGGCCCGGCTCCACGTCGCCGGCGCCGGTGTGCGTCCTGCCACTGCGCGTCGGGTGGCGGCGGCGTGTGGTTGCCAAGTTGTGGTCGGGGATGAGAATCGATCTGCTACGGGCAGCGCCAGCCGACGGAGGACCATGGCCGGACAGGAGCAGGACGAACGCGTGGTCCTGATCACGCCGCGGGGTCAGGCCGGCGAATATTGGCGTCGGTGCTGGGAATATCGCGAGCTGCTGTGGTTCCTCGCCCGGCGCGATCTGGTGGTGCGGTACCGCCAGACGCTGGCCGGCATCCTGTGGTTGTTCGCCCGCCCGGCGTCGCAGGTGGTGATCTTCAGCGTGCTCTACGGCCATCTGGCCCGCTTTCCCGATGACGGGCTGCCGTATCCCTTGTTGGCCTTTTCGGGGGTGGTGGCGTGGTTCTTCTTCGCCGCGATCGTCAACCAGTGTGCCATCGCGTTGACCAACAACGTCAATCTCATCACCAAGGTCAACTTCCCCCGCATCCTGTTACCGGTGGGGACGATCGCGCCGAACCTGATCGACCTCGGCCTCAATCTGATCGCGCTGATGGTGCTCATGGGTCTGTACGGCTACGCGCCCAGCTGGCGCCTGCTGCTGGTGCCGGTGCCATTGCTGCTGATCGCGCTCAACGGGCTCGGACTCGGCTTGTGGTTCAGCGCCGGATGCGTGCGGTACCGTGATTTCCGCCAGCTCGCCCCCTTCGTGCTCCAGCTGCTGTTCATGTTCTCGCCGGTGGGCTTCTCGAGCACGCTGATCCGCGAGCGGTTCAGCGGCTTCTGGCTGTGGGTCTATTACGCCAACCCGCTCGCCTCGGCGATCGACCTGTTCCGCTGGTGCACCCATCCCGCCGGCTACGTGCCGGCCCAGCATCTCGACCAGCTGGTGATCAGCCTGGCGACCGGGGTGCTGCTGCTGAGCACGGGCGTGGCGTTCTTCCGCCGCAGTGAACGCAGTTTCGCGGACGTGATCTGATGCCGGAGAACGCGAGCCTGCCGAACGATTGCGCGATCAGCGCGCGTCAGATCAGCAAGACCTATATCCACGCCCGGGTCGGCGCGATGGAGTCGAGCCTGCGCGAGGTGCTCACCAGCTGCGCACGCCGCCCCTGGCGCCTGCTTCCCGGCTGCGCGCGGCATGACCACGCCGACGACGTGCCCGCGCTCGCACCGCTCGATCTCGACGTGCGACGCGGCGAGAAACTGGGCCTGGTCGGGCGCAACGGCTCGGGCAAGAGCACCCTCTTGCGCATCCTCGCCCGCATCACCCCGCCGAGCACCGGTACGGCGCTGCTGCGCGGGCGGGTGGGGGCGATCCTGGAGGTGGGCACCGGCTTCCATCCCGAACTCACCGGGTACGAGAACATCTTCCTCAACGGCGCCATCCTCGGGCTCAAGCGGCGGTTCATCCAGGAACGGCTCGACGCGATCGTCGGCTTCGCCGAGGTAGAGGATTTCCTCGACCTGCCGGTGAAGCGCTATTCCTCGGGCATGTACGTGCGCCTCGCCTTCGCCGTCGCCGCCCACCTCGACTGCGATGTGCTGCTGATCGACGAGGTCCTCGCCGTCGGCGATCAGGCCTTCCGCGAAAAGTGCCTGCAGCGCATGGAAGACGAGGTCGCTCGCGGCCGCACCCTGGTCATCGTCAGCCACGACGGCGCGCTGATGCAGCGGTTCTGCGATCGCTGCGTGCTGCTCGAGCGCGGTCACAAGGTCTGCGCGGGCGAGCCCGAGGAGGTCTACGCGCGCTACGCGGC
>CAZTGE010000267.1:0-3196 GCA_964612995.1 uncultured candidatus Brocadiaceae bacterium
TGTCGACCATTCACACCGGACTGACGGCTACAAACAAACGCCGGCCAACGTCAACTGCGGCCCGCCGCCAGTCAGCCAGGCTGACCACGGCGGTCGAGGCCTTCATTGGTGGCATCACGGTGGTCGCCTTCGATGCCGAGGCGTGCGTGCAAGCCGGTCTACTGCGCGCCGCCATGGAGGCGAAGGGTGTCACCATCGCTCTGGCCGACTGCCAGATCGCCGCCACGGCGCAGACGCTCGACTTGACCCTCATCAGCAATGATGCCGATCTCAAGCGGGTGCCCAAGCTCCGCGTGCAGGATTGGAGCGGCAGGGGGAGCTGACCCGCCCCGACACCCCGCTGAAGAAACCGGGCACGAACGCCCTCGACGAACGGGAAGCGTATAGGGTCGTCAGGGGCAAGCACAAAATTGCCCGCCATCCGCCTGCCCCCGATGACGATCGCTCCGAAGGACTGCGCGATGAAACCCCATCCGCATTCATCCGCGGTTATCCGCGTTCATCCGCGTTCATCCGCATTCATCCGCGGCTCCCTCCGCTGCATCGCCCCCCACCAGGTGCCTGCATGACCGAGCGCCCGCCCTTCATCGCCACCCCCCGAGATCCTGTCCCTGGTCGCCGGCATCGTCGAGCGGGTGGGCCGGGTGGGATCCACACACCATCGCACTTTCGTCAATGACCTACACGATCGGGGCCGCGGATGAACGCGGATGAACGCGGATGAACGGGTCGGGTCGGTCAGAAACAGGCACAAATAGACCGTGATCAGGGGCAGACACAAAATTGCCCGCCATCCGCCTGCCCCCGATGACGATCGCTCGAGGGGGATATCGGGCTAGCGTGCGTTCCATGGGTATGCGGTCCTCTTTCTCCCCCGATGACGTGGCACGACCAGCTGTTCATCGCCCGGTTGTCCGGGTGGTCCCGGTGGACCATGTCTGAGCCCCCGGCCGACGACGATGCTCAGCTGATGGAAGCAGTCGCCGGCGGCGACGCCGAGGCCTTCGCCGTGCTCGTGGAGCGCCATACGCCGGGGGCGTGGCGGCTCGCCATCCGTCTGGTGCCAGATGCTCCTTCGGCCGAGGACCTGGTGCAGGAGGCCTTTCTGCGCGTGCTGCGCGCCGCGCCGCGCTACCGGCCGACGGCGGCCTTCGGCACCTGGCTGCACCGTATCGTGGTCAATCTCGCCATCGACCGCTCGCGGCGGCGGGCGGTTCGTCAGGATCCGGGTCCTGGGGTGGAGCGCGCGCGCGCGGCGGTCGCGGCCCCGACGGCGGCTCCGCCGGAGGACCTGACCCGCATCGAGCAGGCCGAGCAGGTGCAGCAGGCCTTGGCGGCGTTGCCGCCGGATTACCGCGCGGCGGTGGTCCTGCGCTACGTCGAGGGGATGGACGCCCGCTGTATGGGCACCGTGCTGGGGCGCAGCCCCAAGGCGGTCGAGCGTCTGCTGGCCCGGGCCCGGGCCAGACTGGCCCCGCTGCTGCGCCATCTGGTCGAAGATCCGCCATCATCGCGGGGGATGCCCGACGATGGTGCGTTGAAAGGGGTATGAGCATGGATGATTGCCATTGCCAGGATCTGCAGCGCCTCGCCACCCGCCTGGCCACCGGCGATCTGCCGGCCGACCAGCGCGAACGACTCGCTGGCCATCTGGCGTCATGTCCGCGCTGCCGGGCGCGCGTGCTGAGCACGGATCCGCTCTGCGCCAGCCTGCTCACACCGCCCGCTCCGCCACCCCCGGCCACGCTGCACACGCGCATCGCGGCGGCGGCCGCCCCCGAGCTGGCCCAGCGCCGCCAGGCGGGGCCGGGCCGGCGCTGGTGGGCGTCGCTCTCGCCGGGCCTGCGCCTCGCCACGGCGGCCTTGTGGCTGCTGGGCCTGGGCCTCGGCTGGGGGCTGGGCAGGTCGGCGCTCACGCCGCCGTCGGCCGCACCGGCACCGCGAGAAAGCTCACCGACGGTGTCGCTGCTCGCCGGGCAGACCCCCGGCTCGCTGGTGACCTGCTACGACAATCTGCTTGCACCGGAAGGGCCCTGACCATGTGGCGACGCCTGCTCCCCATCCTCTTCGGCCTCTCGCTGGCGCTCAATCTGGCAGTGATCGGCGCCTGGAGCGTCCATCGTCTGCGCGGATCCTGTCATCGTGATCGCGCGCTCGCCGCATCGCCGGTCAGCCTGGCGCAGCGCATCGGGATGACCGGCGCGCGAGCCGCCGAGGTCGACGACGCCGTCGCGGCTTTCCGTGCCAGCATGCGCGAACGCTGTCGGCATATCGAATCTCTGCGCCGTCAGCTGCTCGATCAGGTGGCAGCCGAGACGGAAGACCCGGCCGCCATCGCCGCCACCAGCGAAGCGATGCGCGCCGCCCAGGCCGAAGCGCAGGCCCGGGTCGTGACGCACCTGCTCGACCTCAAAGAGATTCTGGAGGCGGAGGAAGCGCAGCGGCTCTTCGACCTGTTGCGCGGCCCCGGCGGCTGTGCCGGCCCCGGCCGACTGCTCGGGATGCCAGGCAGCCGGGACGGATCGTCACCATCCGCCGGGGCCTGCGAGTGACCGCAGTACACCGACCAGGACTCGGCTTCGCGTTGGCGGGGATCGCGCTGCTCGGCGCATGTGGGCGCAGCGGGCCCCCGCTCGACGGCACCGGTCCGCAAACCGCCCCTGGGCCCAGCCCGGTCGCATCCGCCTCGACCCAGACGGCGCCCGAAGCCGAACGGGCCACGCCAGCCGCCGACACCCCGACGCCGCCCGCCGGGCCCGAGCCCGAGCCAGTCGCCCTGGACCTCGCCGCCTGTCAGGCGCTGGGGCTGCGGCACCATCCCGCGCTCGCCAGCGCCGCGCTGGCCCGCCGGGCCGGGCGCGCCGGCGTGGGGGTGGCCGAGGCGGCGCGCTACCCGCGCCTGGACCTGCGCGGCACCCTCGCTTACGGCGAAGACGCGGACGTGAGCCAGAACCGCTTTCCCGGAACCGCTCTGACGGCCGGGGTGGACCTGGTCGGACGCTACACCCTGTACGACAGCGGCGTGCGGAGCGCCGACATCGACGCGGCGCGCGCCCGGGTCGGCGGCCTGGATGCCGCGTGGCAGGCCCGCCGCGACGCGGTGCTCGTGACCATCAGCGAGGCCTACGCGAGCGCGGTGACGGCCGCGGCCACCGCCGAAGCGCGTGACCGCGCGGAAGCCTGGCGCCATCGGCTC
>CAZTGE010000268.1:0-3181 GCA_964612995.1 uncultured candidatus Brocadiaceae bacterium
TGGCACGACGGCCCCCTCACCCTCGCGGTGCGCTACGGCGGCATCTGCTACCTCGACGAGATCGTCGAGGCACGCAAAGACACCACCGTGGTCATCCATTCGCTCACCGACGATCGGCGCACGCTCTATCTCGACGCCACCGGCGAGGTCATCCGAGCCCACGACGACTTCATGGTCGTGCTCAGCTACAACCCCGGCTACCAGAGCATCGTCAAGGATCTCAAACCATCGACCCGTCAGCGCTTCGCCGGCCTCGACTTCAACCACCCTGACCGCGCGACCGAAGCCGCCATCATCGAACGTGAATCCGGCGTGGTCACGGATGTCGCCGAACGGCTGGCCACGATCGGCGAGCAGTTGCGCGCCCTGCATGGTTACGGTCTCGACGACTGCGCCAGCACCCGGCTGCTGGTCCACGCCGCCCGTCTGATCGCCGGCGGTCTGCCCCCGCTGCCGGCCTGCGAGGCGGCGTTGACCAGCAGCCTTACCGATGCCGCAGACAGCGCCCGCGCTGTGCGCGACATCATCGCGCTCCACTTCGGCGACCTCGCGCCTGCGCAGGACGGCGAGAAGGCGTGAGCGCGGCGGTCGCACTCGCCGCAGCGCACGGCTTCGACCTGCGCCGGGTCTGCTGGGGCTACCGCGAAATATTCGCCGATGCGCTCGATGCCTTGCTGCAGCTGGGCCGCATCACCGTGCACGACGACGCCGTGACGCGCGCGTTGTTCACGCTGCTCGATCAGGCCGACGGCCAGCACTTCGACTGCGTGCTGCACGAGTGTCTCGACACGCTGATCGCCGCACCCGGTTGGCTGTTCGGCCGACCGCAGGCCGTCGCCGAACTGCTCGTGCTCGGCGGCGAGCTGGGGCGCGAACGCCTCTATCGCGGCATCCGTTTCTTCCGCGCGCTACGCGCCGCACGCTTCGGCTCCGAACCCGGAGCGCTGCGTTTGCTGATCGATACCGTTCGCCGTCTGCACGCGATCGATGGCGACCTCGCCGTGGCCTTCATCCAAGGCCATCCGACACTCGTCGGGCGCTTGCGCCCGGAGGAGATCGAGCGCTATCTCCAGGCCGCGATCACCGCGTGGCAACGCGACGCCAAGACCGGGTGTCGTTTCATGTCGGTGCAGCTCGCGAGCTGCGAGGCCTACCTCTGCGCGATCACACGCGAGGCCCGCCTCGCGCACTGCGGCGAGGACCTGACCCGCCTGCTGCAGGCGCTGACCGGCACCGCGTACCGGCTCGCCGATCACACCGCACTCGATGCCGACGAGTTGCGCACACTCGGATCGACCACGCTCTGTTGCGGCTCACAGCTCTATCTGCCGGCGCGGATCCGGCTGTTCGCTGCGGCCGAGTGGAATCGCGCCTGGTACACCCTCAGCGCCTGTGCCCTCGCCGCGCAGGTCGCGAGCGACAGCTTCGTCCGGATCCACGGCGCCCCGGGCCTGTCTACCAGCGCCGACCTGCTCGGGGACGATCCGCTGCTGCTCAACTGTTTCGCCGCCTGCGAATACGCCAGGGCCCTCCGCCACATGATCGCACGCTGGCCGGGCACGCGCCGGCTGCTCGCGCTCATGCTGGAACGGGCCGAACCGGACAACGACGGTACCCGACCCCTCGCCGCGCTGATCGGCGCGCTCTGCTCGGGCGTCGATCCCGCACCGCTCGGCCTGCCGCTGGATGGACCCAATTGTCTCGCCACCGCGCAGGCCTTGTGCGACCGCGACCTCGGCGCCGTGCGCGAGCGCCACCCCGCGCTGGGGCACGCAGCCCTGCCGCCGCCCGGTTTCCTGCCCGACTTCCGTTATCCCTTCCATCCCGCCAGGCCGCCGGACGCACAGCTGGTCGCAGCCATGCGCGAAACGGCCCGGCGCTCGGCGGCAGCGGGCGACGATACACCCGCCACGCCACAGCGATGCTGCGCACAGCTCGGCGCCGCGGACACAGCATCTGTCGAGGACACCGGCGCGGCGGCCGCCGCCTTCATCTACGACGAGTGGAATCACCAGGAACAGACCTACTGCCGCGGCCACTGCCTGGTCCACCAGCACCAGGTCACCGCACCGGATGCCGCGACACCGCCGGCAAGCGTGCTCCACCGCGCGCAGCAGGTGGCACGCGCCTGCGAATGGTTGCGCCGCGATGCCCCACGCCGCGAACGCGGCCATGACACCGGCGCGCTGATCGACACCGATCGGCTGATCGCCCACCAGGCGGCCAGACGCCACCGGTCGGCTCCGCGCGTCGACTTCTTCGTCCGTCCACGCCGCCGCGAACGCGATCTGGCTCTCTGCGTGCTGCTCGACTGCTCCGGCTCGACCGGATCACGCTCCGCCACGGCGCGCATCCTCGATGTCGAGCAGCAGGCGGCGATCATCCTCGGCGCCGGCCTCGCGGCCCTCGGCGATCCCTTCGAACTCGCTGGCTTCGACTCCAACGGCCGCGAGCAATGCCACTATCGCATCTTCAAGGACTTCACCGACAGCTGGGCGCAGGCGCGCGACAACGTCCTCGCGGCGACGCCCCGCGGCGCGACGCGTATCGGCCCGGCCCTGCGCCACGCCGGAGACCGCCTCGCCGCACAGGGCCGACGCCGCGGACTGATCCTGCTGATCACCGACGGCCAACCGCAGGACGACGGCTACGATGCGCCCAGCCGCTATGCCCATCACGACGTGCGCATGGCCTGCATCGAGAACCTGCGCCACCGCATCCACACCTGCGCCATCGCCACCCGGAGCACCAGCGAGCGCGAACTCGCGATCATGTTCCCCGATCGCCGCTACGTGATCATCGACACCATCGACCGGCTCCCCCGGATCCTGCCACCGTTGTTCGCCCGCTTGACGGCCGGCTAGCCCGGATCCCTCATGAGCAACGTCGCGAACAGTCGTAGCGTGCTGTCAATGCAGGGCTTCGCGACCGAGGCGGACCGGAGCGCAGCAGCGCTACGTGAGGATCCGTCGACCGAGCGAAGTCCTGCAGTAGCGATGCGATACGGCTTTGCAGCAGATTTCTCATGAACGATCCGGGCCAGGGCCATCCGCACCTCCATGCATTCCATCGGATGGTGCCCCTGGCGCACCCGCCATGGTCAGGGCCGCTCAAAGCTCGGCCCCTGGGAGCGCCGATCCCCAGGTCGGCATGCCTTGCGTCGCCTCCACCTGCGTCAAAC
>CAZTGE010000269.1:0-3169 GCA_964612995.1 uncultured candidatus Brocadiaceae bacterium
CGGATCGGCTGCGCCGAAACGTATCCGCCCTCCGGCGGCACTTGCTCCTCGGCCTGACGGCCTGCGGGGCTGCGCTTGCGCTCCACGGGCCGCTGGCCCCACTGGGGCCAGCTATCGCCTGCGGCGATACCCGCTTCGCCCACCACTCGGCGCCAGGCCCCATCGCGCACGATGGGGTTCCGAAAAAGGGCGTTGTAACCACTCATGCCCGATGGGCCTGAGTGGTTACTGACGTTCAACACCGGCCTGGCTCGGGATTGACCACATCTACGACGTTACCACCCACGAGATCGTCAGCGGGGTCCACCTCGGCCTGCGCGACGAGATGCGCATGGACGTGGCGCTGATCGAGAACGTGATCATCCACGGCAACAGCCCGGATTCCGGCGTGTCGATCGGCTTCGACGACCGGGCCTGAGGCACGGCCGTGTGGGAGTGTCGCATCGCGCGGTCTCCAATGACACACGCCCCGCGATGAACATCGCGGGGCGTGTCTGGTTCGGATCTGGCGTGCTACTGGTTCAGAGCTCGATGCTCACGCCCGGGGTTTCGACCTTGTTGTCGATACGGAAGCCCTCGGCGGCGGTGGCGCTGCCGACGTTGCCAGCGGCGTCGATCGCTTCGACCCGGATGCGGGCGGAGCGGGTGCTGATGTCCGGGATCTTGAACGAGAAGCTCTTGTCGGGGTCGAGGTCGCTGCCGATGGTCTTCCACGCGGCGCTCTCGTCGCCCTGGAAGGATACGGTGACCGACTTGGAAGCCAGGTTCATGTCCTGGATCTGGAACGGTACGGTGACCTCGGTTCCGGGCTTGAACACGCGGCGGAGGGGGTCGCCCGGCTTGTCGTCCGGATCCTTGACGCCGATCGGCGAGAGCAGCGTGATCTTCGGCTGCTGGGTATCGACGATCAGCTCGACCGCGCGCGCCATCTCGCCTTTGGGTTCGGGGCTGGCGTTGCCGGCGTCGTCCTCGGCCTGGAGGTAGAGGTCGTAGACGCCGTCGGCTGGCGCGTTCCAGGCGAGGGTGGTCGGCTTGAACGCCGTGTCGCCCGCCTCGGGTACGGCTACCGGACCCTTGTTCCAGGCGCTGCCACCGTTGTTGCTGTAGTGGAGTACCACCTTGGCCAGGCCGGCGGGGCCGGCGTCGCTGGCGCGGATGTCCAGATCGACCGCGCGTGAAGCGGTGATCGTGGGCCCGTTGATCCGAGCGCTGGGCGCCACGGCGTCGATGATGATGTTGGTGCTGATGCTGGTGCCGGTGTTGCCGGCGCGATCGACCGCCTGCAGCCGGAGCCGGCCGGCGGCGGTCATGTCCATCGGCGTGGTCCACTCGTACTCGCCGGTGTTGGGCACCGTTTCGGCGATGGCGGTGAAGTTGTCCTCGCCGCTGCGAGCCCAGCCGATGGTGATCGGCGTGGAATGCATGTGTGGATCGTTGGCATCCCAGGTGATGGTGTAGCTCTTGCCGCCCTGCAGCTCGGCGCCGGTGGCGGGGAAGCTGATATCGGTGCTCGGGGCGGTGCGGTCGATGATGAACTCGCCGTGGGGGCGGGTGTCGGCGTCGGGCGCGGGCGCGATCAGGCCGCTGATCTCTTCGATGCGGATGTAGATCTGCCAGTGACCTTCAGTCGGCTTCCACTGGATCGGGGTGTTGGGCCCGAAGGTGATGCCGTGCTTGGACCAGGAGCTCCAGCTGCCGTCGGCGTGGCTGCGGTACCACAGCTCGCGGTTCTTGACGTCCTCGTCGCCCTCGCGGACGGCCAGCGAGATGGTCTCCTTGTTCGAGACGGGGATCAGCCGATCGTCCACGAGGTGTTTCTCGGCCTGCGGTTCGGCGGCGTGCCCGGTCGCGAGCAGGCCGATGGCGGCGATCAGGGTGGGAATGCGCATGATGCTCAGCTCTCCTTGGCGTGGCGCAGGGCGTTGCGGAAGAAGCGGACCCCGTCGCCTTCCCGTCGGCGCGGAAGCCGGGTCCATTCCGGATGGTTCTCCCAGCGGAGGAAGCGTTCGGGATGTGGCATCAGCCCGAACACCCGCCCGCCGGGATCGCAGATACCAGCGATGGCCCGGTCGCTGCCGTTGAAGTTGGTGTCGGAGGTGTACCGCAGGGCGATCTGATTGCCAGCTTGCAGTCGGTCGAGCACCGCTTCCGGGGCGCGGAACCGCCCTTCGGCGTGGGCCACCGGCAGCTCGATCTCCTCCGCATCAGCGATCCAGGCGCACACGCTCGGGTCGCCGCGCAGAGCGACCCAGCGGTCGGTGTAGATCCCGCTGGTATTGTGGGTCAGTGTGACCTGCTGGCTCGCGTCGCTGTCGAAGTAGGGCAACAGCCCCGCCTTGACCAGGACCTGGAAGCCGTTGCAGATGCCGATGGCGTACCCGCCGCGATCGACGAAGGCGAACAGCTCCTCGCGCAGGGCGCAGATCAGCTCGTTGGCGAACACCCGCCCCGAGGCCACGTCGTCGCCGTAGCTGAAACCGCCGGGGATGGCCAGGAAGCGGTAGTCGCGCAGCAGCTTGGGACGTTCGCGCAGAGCGTTGACGTGCAGGGTGGTCGTGTCGGCCCCGGCCAGTTCGAAGGCATAGGCCGTCTCCGCTTCGCAGTTCGTGCCCGCCGTGCGGAGCACCAGCACCTGTGGCTTCATGCGCCTCCTCCCGATGGGCCGGATTGGATCGGGCGGCCGGCAGGGGTCAAAGGGCGTCTTTGCGCCCTCACGCCCCTGCGCGCGATCGGGTCCACCCTCGAGTTGCCGGGCGGCTGAGCGGGCTTTCAGCGCGATCGGGTGCGCCGGGTCACCGGCTCCCGGCGGGGTGTTGCCACTTGCGGCGCTGTTCGATCACCGAAGAGGTCTCTCACGGAGGCGCGGAGACACGGAGATGGATGAGAGTAACTACTCAGGCCCAACGGGCATGAGTGGTTACCTCGCCCTTTTTCGGGGCCCCATCGTGCGCGATGGGGTCTGGCGCCGAGTGGTGGTGGGCGGATATAATCGGCGCAGCCGATCCGCCCACGCCTGAATCTGCCTGCTGATTCAGGCGAACCACGACAAAGCCAGAGGGGTAGGTCCTCAGGCAGTGAGGACCGTAGGGGCGAAGCCCCTGAGTAGTTATGGATGAGGTAACTGCTCAGACCTTCCTGAAGTTCTTTCTACAATTACCACAGAGGACAC
>CAZTGE010000270.1:0-3158 GCA_964612995.1 uncultured candidatus Brocadiaceae bacterium
TTCACCGTCTACTCCTTGCCGGATTCGTCCCGGCGCTTCAGAGCGTCCTGGGTTTTCTGGCAATCAGGCGTTCGAGCGCGGTTTGCAACGATCGCAGGCCGCAATCGGGCGGAAATCGCACAACTAATCCGGCCTGGAGCCAACGATCAGGCCATCAGGCGTCCAAGGCGCCGCGTGTCAGAGCCGGCCTTTCCAACAGTAGAGCGTCCTGGGTTTTTACGTGGGTTTTGCGTGGCTCTATGAGCTGTCCTTCCGTTCTTTCTGCTTCGCGCCACCGCTCTTCTGAGGATCCTGCTTCTGCTGTTCTTCTACCTTCTGAGTTCCCTTCTCTGGTTCTGGCACACTTCCCTCGTTCGAGTCGCCACCATCCCAAAGGACCGCAATGGCCGCGCCCTCCAGTAAGCATCGCATGGTTCGCAACTGGTCCACCGACTCACCGGCCGCAAGATCATCGACTAGACAAACGAACGATCGATTCTCTGTAGACGGAACGGTTCGCACGAAGAGAAACCATGTACTGTCCGTCATATCGGAAACGTATCGCCCCGCCGGGAGCTTCCCTCTGACTTGACGCTGATAGACATTTTCAAGAGCAATTAAGAAACGTGGCGCATAGGTCGAGCCCTGTCGTTTCGATACTACTCTACCGCCTTGAAAGTGCCATTCCTCCACTCGCCCATCGCCACCGATCGTAATCTCAGTCCGATCATCAGAATCGCCGCCGGATCCGGAAATCACAAGTCGGTAGATAACACTGCGCAGACTCTTTTGCCCGTCCACCATTGACTGATGACTGCGGGATTCGTGCCGGTATCGGGCCCCTGCCCCTAAGTCACGCAGTTGCGACATAGCCTCCGTATAGATGCCTGCCGTATCACCGCTCTCAACTCCGCAGAGCGCGCTCATGCTCATCAGGAATGCGGCAAGCATCAACAGACGCCCACGCCAAGTCATAGATTGCCCCCAGTTCCGGGAATCGGGTCATACCCAACTCCAGCAAGAGGATGTTCGGCCAAAAGCGACTGGTCGTGACTCTTCTGATTCGTTCCTTCCATCTCATCCCACTTCTCTTGGGCCAATCGCTCCGTCTCTGCCTTCAAGGCCTTAGCCTTGTCCTTCTCCAGACAGCCTTTGCCCTCTCCTGCAGCAAGAATCGGAACAACATGATCCTTCACTACGATGATGCCACTCTGAACGTGCTTCTGTTCGTGGCCCAACACCTTCTTCCTGAATGCTAAGTCACCCTTTTCCTTGGAAATGTCGGCGATATAGATGTGCTGCCTGAGTTTGGCAGTACACACCAACTTGGAGCAGTCTTTCTCGCAGCCATCGGTACTCAAATCACATGTGAAAGACTCATTCGCTGATGCGCCACCGAAAGTTACATTGAGATGACTAGCGACGGACGCGGGGACACCCGTCCACTCCACTGTCGCCTTCCCGTCGGGGCCGTGATCGAACTTGACGGCCTTCTCCATGAGGAAATCGTAATTACTATTCAGGCGCCGGTAGCGAACCGTAGCATCCTTAGCACTACTGGGGCTGAGGATTGTGCGCACACACCCCGTTGGATCGAGTTCATTCGGCACAAAACCGCCTGAGTAGGCCAACATCCCATCGTGATACTTAGCCGGATCCCGCCCAATAAACCTACCAAGCAGATCATCGAAGTGCCGGGCCCGGAAGTACCAAAGCCCAGTCTCATCATCCATCCGCCGCCCGGTGAAACCATAGGACTGCAGAGTATCGCCTGCCTTCGCAGAGCTATCCGGATTGAGCACGATGCGCTCGCCGTACGGCCCATAGCCATGCCGTTCAACTACGTTGCCCTGGGCATCCGTCACTGCGGATACCGAATAGAGGTGGTTGCGCACGTAGTAGTGAGGATCAGTGCTCTCGCTCGACCACATACACACACCATCATCCACATACCCCACATCCCACAGATACTGGACCCCGAAAGCATCACCAATCGCTTGCCCGTCGACGCTCTGCGCCGTCCGCTCCTCGAGCACCTGCCAGCTGGTCGAGAGATAGAAGTCGGTGTGATCCCAGGCGGTCCCTTGGTTCACCGACTTGGCGATGCGCCGGCCCTTGCCGTCGTATTCGTAGCTGGCGATCGGGGCGGCGGTCTGGTCGTAGACCCCGGCCATGCGATTCCAGGCATCCCATACCGGGTAGATGTCCTGCTCGTCGCCCACGCGCGGGATCACGGTCATGTTGCCGGCCGCATCATTGCTCGGTGCCACGCCGGCCAGATCGATGCCGGTGATCTCGTTGACCGGGTTGTGCTCGCGCTCCTGCAGGCCGCCGAGGTCGACCACGCGCTGCCAGTTGCCGAGCTGGTCGAGATCCCACTCCTGGCGCAGGTCGATATCATCAGCGATCTGCGCGATGCGGGTGGCTGAGAGGGCGCTGGTGTAGATGCGCACGTCATCCAGGAGGCCGTCCCACACGCGGCCCTTGCAGCCGCGGCCGAGGACGAAGTCCTGGATGCCGGAGAGGGTGCCCGATACCACGCCGCTATTGTAGCTGGTCAGAGCCGGTTCGCCATTGATGTAGAGCGTCAGGTCCTGGCCGCTCTGCCAGACCAGAGCCAGGTGCTGCCAGGCGGTGGTTTGGGTGTCAGAGACCGTCTCGATTGTCTGCGTGCCGCCGGTGGCCCGGAGGCTGACCTTGAGCAGGCTCGTGCCGCCGCCGGCCCAGCCAGCAGCGTCGTAGCGCAGGCCCAGATCGACATCCTTGCCGTCGGCCGGGACGGTGTCAAAGATGCCGCGGTCCTGGCCGGTGGCGTTGGCCTTCACCCACAGACAGACGGTGATCGCATCCAGGCCGTTGAGGTCGGCGGCAGCGCTGGCGTCGGTCGGCAGCTCGCCGCTGCCGTCGAGCGCCAGGGCGGCGCCGACATGGCCGCGCTGGGCACGGGTGCTGCTGCCGCTGGCGTAGGCCAAGTCGTGGTCGTTGCCGATCACATCGGCCAACACGGTGCTGCCGGTCGGCTCCTCGAGCATCCAGTGCGAGCGGGCCGGGGCGATGGTGCGGGCGTAGCGCTCGAGGCGACGCAGGCCGTCGTAGGCGAATTCCTCGCGCAGGCCGAGCACGGTGTTCGTCCGCGCGGTGCTGTTGCCGACCGCGTCATATTCGTTGACGTAGGCGTC
>CAZTGE010000271.1:0-3141 GCA_964612995.1 uncultured candidatus Brocadiaceae bacterium
AGGAGGTGCAGATGGGGCGAGGCGAGCTGGTCCGGAGGATCCTGGCCAAGGCCCGGAAGGAGGTTCCCGATTTCGGCGTGGAGTTGGTGGACATCCGCATCAAGCGGGTCGATTACGTGGCGCAGGTCCAGGAACAGGTCTTCGCGCGTATGATCGCCGAGCGGCAACGCATAGCCGAGCAGTTCCGCTCCGAGGGTCAAGGCCGTGCGGCCGAGATCGACGGCGAGACCCAGCGCCTGCTGGCCACCATCCGTTCCGAGGCCCGGCGCCAGGCCGAGGTCATCCGCGGTGAAGCCGACGCGGAGGCCACCAGGATCTACAACGAGTCCTTCGGCAAGGATCCCGAATTCTACGGTTTCTTCCGCACCCTCGAAAGTTATTCCGATTCGGTGGGCAAGGACGTCACCATGATCGTCGATCTGGAATCGGACTACTTCCGCTACCTCAAGCGCATCGCCCCGGACGGGCGCATGGGGCCCGCCGCGGAGCGTCAAGGCGCGGATGAATGATGCGGTGACCGGTGGGGCATCCGGGCATGGCGTCCCGACGCGGGCGGGTCGAGAGCCGCTCTCGGCCCGCGGGACATCCGCGGGCAGACTACAGCTGCCCAGAGCCCGGTGAGCCTATCTGACGCAAGGATGTGGCCATGTTGGTCAGCATGGCTTGTTGCGCCCTGCTCCGAAAGTAGTCTGTCCTGCCTTGGCCTTGCCTTGGGCCTTGGGCCTTGGGCCTTGTTGTGCCTTGCCCTTCTGCCTTGGCCTTGAAAGCGGAAAGGTGGAGCCCAATGCTCGCAACCCTTGGGTTGTGGGCGGAGGACCACCTTGGTCGCGCACCGGCCGGCAGCGCCACTCTCCGACACAACAGATTCGCCGAGCGCATGGCGCTCGGCGAATCTATTGTGGTCGCTATCAGGCCGGCATCTCCTCAGGTGCCTGCACCACTGCGGCTACTGGTTCGTGGTCGGCGCGCTCATCAAGAATTCGATCTGGATATCGGCACCGGCGAGGTCGCCGAAGGTGCAGGGTACTTCACACCATGTCGACCCGGCATCGGCGCTCGCCTGCCCGGTGCTGGTACCGTTCTCGGTCACGTCGATGTCCACCTCGCGATAGCCATCGTTGGCGGTGATGGCCAGCGTGACGCTGTTCGGGCTGCCGACCACGAAGGTGTTGGTGTAGTCCAGGCTGATGAGGTTGCCGTCCAACGAGATGTAGCCCTCCGCGGTGTCCGCGGTCACATCGATCAGGGTCATCGCGAGAGTCTCCTCGCCCTCGGCCTCAGGGTCGTCGACGGCGGTCACCGTGAAGGTGGTGCTCGCCTGACCGGCGGGGATGGTGACTGCGAGCACCTCATCGCCGGTGGTGTACAGCCCGATGTTGTCGCCGGTTGGCGTGTCGGCGCCGTCATAGCTGACGTCGGCCATCTTGTTGGCCGTCGAGCCGGAGTTGCCGTCCAAATACACCGTAAGCGGCCCGCTGGTGTCGGTGCCCGTACGGGTCACGGTCACAGTGGCGGCGCTGCCGCCCTCGCTGATACTCGTCGTGTCGATCGCGAGCGACACGGTGGAGATCGGACGGGCGATGAGCACGCCGTTGATCGACTCACTCGCTTCGTGGTCCCAGCCGCCACCGGAAGCGACATAGGTGCTCGATCCGAGATCCTGCGGCGCATCCCACATGGTGTAGCTGTGCCAGATGCAGTCGGGGAACAGCAGCATGTTCGGATCCACGGCCGTGAAGCCGCCGCTGCCGTCATCCTCGATGAGCGCCGGATTGTACTCGATCGCCTCGCCGCCGTCATAGGTCACCGAGGCGGTCATGTAGGTGGTCCCGCCGATGGTGATTTCACCGTCGATAGCACAGCCGGTGAAGGTCTGCGGGTCTCCGGGATTCCCCCCAGAAGAATTGACGGCAGGGAAAGAGAGGTCGCCGATCAAGGTCGTGCCGCCTGCTCCGAAATTGGCAGCGGGATCGTAGACCTGCGTGCGCGATTCGTTGTCACCCTCGGTGCCGATCGGGGCATCACCGGTGATGGTACCGCGGCCGTCGCTGAGCATGCAGACCGGCCACACCTCCTCGGGTACGAAGCTGCCCCAGCTCGCGAGCGGCACCGTCTTGAGGCTGTCTGCGCCGATATCTGCATCGCCGTAGTGCCAAGTGGGGTTGACCGGTTGGCCCTCCTGCGAGATGCCGTCAGCGAACATCATGATGAAGGCACCGGTAGAGGCGTCGAAGCAATCGCAGTAGGACGGCAGACCGGGGTGGTAGTCTTGGCCATCGATCTTGATGTGGGTGTGGTCCGCCCCGTCATCGGTGGCGCTGACGTCGTAAACGATGGCACGTACGCCGTTGGTATCGTTGGTGAACGCACCGCCGCCGAACCAGTTGCCATCCTGGCCCCAGAACAAGCTGGCATCGGTGCTGCCTTCGTTTGTCGGCACGGAGACGCTGGGGGTGCTGAAGCCGGTATCCACCGTCCCCATGACGGTCGATTCGTCCCCGGACGCATCGATGAGCTTGATCGCCGTCGTGTCGTTGTCGAACACGAACACATTGTCGACCTCGCATTCCTCTGCCGGGGTGTACACATGCGCCCAGATTCCGGTCGATGGGGTCAGCACCCACACCTCTTGGGTGTTGGTGCCGCCACTGATCTCGAAGGCGCAGACCACCCGTCCGTCGGACAGGGGCTGCGAAGCCAGTTCGCCCCATTGAACGTCGCCGCCGCCGTCCATTTCCGGCGCGGTGATCGCCTGTGGCACGTGGGTGGCGGCATGCAGGCATGCGACCGCGAGAATGGAGAGCGTCGCGGTGCGGACGATTCCGGGTTTCATGTGGATCTCCCATGGCTTTGGGCATGTGGCAAGAAGGGGTGCAGACCGGAGCCGACCGATCCGTAAAGTGGATAAAGTGGAGGGTTGAGCGAGATTACGGGAGACAGGTAGTGCTTCAAGCAGGGCTTGCGAGTCCGACCTTCTCTTCAGCCCAGACCGGCCCCGGTCTGCATCCCGCGCTGGGTCTGATCGCGAGTGGACGCAGCGTGGTGTCAGCATGCTCCGAAAGTAGTCTGTCCTGCCTTCAATGCCTCATCGGTGTCCAAAACTCTATCCAACCCCTCGCGCGTAGATTCCCCGGAGCCGCA
>CAZTGE010000272.1:0-3139 GCA_964612995.1 uncultured candidatus Brocadiaceae bacterium
GGCCCCGAAAAAGGGCGAGGTAACCACTCATGCCCGTTGGGCCTGAGTAGTTACGATCCTGCATCATACGACGACGAGCCGGCTGGCATGGTCACCAGTTGATGTATCGGCCACCTGATGTTGCATCACGGTGGCTACGAGAACGACCAACTGCAAGGTCTGTGGACGAGGAGGGGGGGCACTGGACGTGCGTCAACATCGTCGACAAGGTGCCGCACTACAACTGGTGCGGCCGACATCGCGGGCCTACCGCCGCCTGTGCAAGCATCGATCGGGTCGTCGGTCTGCACGGCTCATGCCGCGGTTGCGCTGCTATTTGTGAGCAGATTCCACCCAGACGGAGAAGAAGATGGTTGGGCGGGTGGCTTCTTCCTTTCGGCGATAGCTCGTCGGCATGGTCATGGCCGATTCGCTTTTCTGCCCTGCTGGCACTCCCTTCTGACCCTCGAGAACACTGGACATCGGCAGGTCGGATGGTCGTCGACGGGTTGATCGGCAGGCGCTGTATCAGAGACGGATCGGGAAAGAGGACCGACACGTGCGGCCCCGCCGCTCCGCGCCGAGGGCGTGGGCTCATGCCGACATTCCTTTCAGATAGCGTTGCGGGCCACAGCCATGCACGACCCGGAAACAACGGCGCAGATGGCTGCCGGACAGCCCGATGCCCCGTGCCACGTCGGCGATGGTCGGCGACTGCGTTCGGTGGTTACGGGTAACTACTCAGGGGCTTCGCCCCTGAATAGTTACCCGGTCTTGGGGCTGGCTCTCTCGTCATCCGTTCCTGGTGCACGGTTTGCGTGCGTATGGCGTCGTGAAGCCGCTGTCGTGGATCAGGCGTAATCGAGGAAACGAACCGTCGGGTGCTGGCGGGCGGTGTAGCCCTTCTCCCAGGCGCTGCTGAAGAGGGCCATTGGCCGTCCGCGGTCGTCACGTACGCGCTTGACGCTGGTAGAGAGCCGTATGTTCTCGACATCCTCGCCGACCATCCAGGCGCTGCATGCATAGGGCAGGTAGTCGAGCGTCACCGCGACGTTGTATTCGCCTTCCAACCGGTAGGCCATGACCTCGAACTGCAGGCGGCCGACCACCGCCAGGATCGGTCGTAGGTCCTGCCCGTCACATTCGCTGAGTCGCTGCACGGTGCCTTCTGCCACCAGTTGGTCGAGGCCTTTGGCGAAGGCCTTCTGCTTGCCGAGGTCGGCTGGACGCACGCGCGCGAAGACTTCGGGTTGGAAGTTGGGCAGATCGGCGAAGCGGAAGTGGCCGCTGGCGGTGATGGTATCCCCGATCCCGAACTGACCCTTGTTGATGATGCCGATCACGTCGCCCGGATAGGCGTCGGTCAGGGTGCTGCGTTCGTCGGCCAGCAGGCTGTGCGGGGCGGGCATCTGGAACTGCTTGCCGGTGGTCTGATTGCGCACCCGCAATCCCCGCTCGAACCGACCGGAGTTGACCCGCAGGAAGGCGACGCAGTCGCGGTGATGGCGGTTCATGTTGGCCTGCAGCTTGAACACGAAGGCGCTGAAGGGGGCCTCCGCAGGGTCGACGTGGACTGCCGCGGCGTCCTCGGTGGTGGCGGGGCGGGCCCCAGGGCAGGGGGCGCAGGAGATGAAACTGTCGAAGAGCGGTTCGATGCCGTAGTTGATCAGCGCCGAGCCGAAGAAGACAGGTGTGACGCGACACTCGAGATAGGCGTCTCGACTCCAGGGATTGCCGGCGGCATCGAGCAGGGCGATTTCTTCGCGCAATTCGTTCAGCTGAGCCGGGTCGAGCAGCGGATGGCCGTCTGCAGCCGAGAGCGGTACGCGCTGACAGTCGGCCCGGGTGGTGCCGGCCGCGCCGGTACGGCTGTAGAGCAGGATCTCTTGGGTCTCGCGAACCACCACGCCGCGGAAATCGCGGCCGCTGCCGATCGGCCAGTTGCGCGGGCTGGCGTCGAGGCCGAGCACCTCCTCGACCTCGGCCATGAGGTCGAAGGGATCGCGGCTGGGCACGTCCATCTTGTTGACGAAGGTCATCACCGGAATATTGCGCAGCCGGCAGGCGTCGAAGAGCTTGCGCGTCTGTTCTTCGACACCTTTGGCGGCATCGATCACCATGATCACGCTGTCGGCGGCGGCCAGGGTGCGGTAGGTGTCCTCGCTGAAGTCCTGATGGCCCGGCGTGTCGAGCACGTTGATCATCGTGTTGCGATAGGTGAATTGCATCGCCGAGGCGGTGATCGAGATGCCCCGCTCCTGTTCCATGCCCATCCAGTCAGAGGCGGCCGACTTGCCCTTGCGTCCGCCGACCATGCCGGCGGTGCGCAGCAGTCCTGAATAGAGCAGCAGCTTCTCGGTCAGGGTGGTTTTGCCGGCGTCCGGATGTGAGATGATGGCGAAGGTCCGGCGCCGTCGCACCTCGCGGCGGATGTCGTGTATGCTCACGGCGGCTCCTCGTCACGGTGGGGACAGGAGGCTAAGGAACCGAACGGTCGGGCAAGCGCCGTTGGATGAGGGTTCGGCGGCGGGATTGCTGGAAGCACCCATCGATCGAGCCAGGCTTCCAGATCACGATGAGGCGTAACTGCTCAGGCAACTTGCAACTATTTTGATGTCTCGCGCAAAGAACGCCAAGGACGCCAAGAAGAGTGATGTTTGAGGATGTTTGAGAGTAACTACTCAGGCCCAACGGGCATGAGTGGTTACCTCGCCCTTTTTCGGGGCCCCATCGTACGCGATGGGGTCTGGCGCCGAGTGGTGGGCGAAGCGGGTATCGCCGCAGGCGATAGCTGGCCCCAGTGGGGCCAGCGGCCCGTTGAGCGCAAGCGCAGCCCCGCAGGCCGTCAGGCCGAGGAGCAAGTGCCGCCGAAGGGCGGAGACGTTTCGGCGCAGCCGATCCGCCCACGCCTGAATATGCCTGCAGATTCAGGCGAACCACGACGAAGCCAGAGGGGTAGGTCCTCACACAGTGAGGACCGTAGGGGCGAAGCCCCTGAGTGGTTACGCGCACTTTTCCAGGGGAATGGAATGGGGGCGTGGCGGGGGCGACTGCGCGCAGCGCAGGGCGAGCCCCCGCGAACAAAAAGCCGCGCGAGCGCCGCCTGCTACAATGCCCCTTGGGGTGCGGGCGGCTATGGGCCACGGGCGTGTCGAACAGG
>CAZTGE010000273.1:0-3112 GCA_964612995.1 uncultured candidatus Brocadiaceae bacterium
TCTTTTTGGCCATGAATGCCATCGTACCGAACCCGCCGCGGTTTGCAATACGTTGCCCGGCGTGGGCTTCCGGTCGGACCATCGGCGCAGAGTCAGGGGCCCAGCCTCTGGGAACGACGGCTGAGCCCCTGCGAGTCGCGTGGTCTCTCTCGGGTGTCTAGAAGTTCTGCAACTCGTGCTCGCTATCCATCGCGGGCTGGGCCGACTGAGCCGGCTGGGCCTTCGGCCTGTTGCTCGGGGCCGACGTCTTGCGCGCGGAGTCGGCACGGAACTGCGGGCCGTCCTGGCTGTCGCCCTCGTCGCCGGTGACCAGGGCACGCAGCGTTCGAACATTGGTGTTGAGTTCCTCGGCCTGGGCGTTGAGTTCCTCGGACGCCGATGCGGTTTCCTCGGCGTTGGCGGCGTTGGACTGGGTGACCTGGTCCATCTGTGCAACGGCGCCGCTGATCTGGTCGGCCCCGTCGGCCTGTTGCGTGCTGGCCGAGGAAATCTCGCCGATCAGGGAGCTGACCTTCTCGCTGCCGTTGACGATGGCACCGAGGGCGTCGGCGACCTCCCTGGAGATATTCACACCGTGGTCGGCCCGCTTGACCGAGCCCTGGATGAGCTCGGCGGTGTTTTTGGCGGCCTCTGCCGATCGCATGGCGAGGTTGCGTACTTCCTCGGCGACGACGGCAAAGCCTTTTCCCGCCTCGCCGGCGCGGGCGGCTTCGACGGCGGCGTTGAGCGCCAGGAGGTTCGTCTGGAAGGCGATGTCGTCGATGGTCTTGACGATCTTGGCGGTCTCGTCGGCCGACGCCTTGATCTCGTCGATCGCGTTGGACATGCGCTCCATCGCTTCGCTGCCTCGCTGGGCGTCGGAGGTGGCGGTATCCGAGAGGTTGTTTGCCTCCCCGGCGCTGGAGGCGTTCTGCTTGGCCATCGAGGACATCTCCTCGACGCTGGCGGAGGTCTCCTCCAGGGCGGCGGCCTGCTCGGCCGACCCCTGGGCGAGCGACTGGCTGGCGGCGGAGACCTGCGACGAGGCGGCAGCGACCTGGTCGGCCCCGTCGGCGAGACTCTCGGCGATCCGCACGAGGATCCGCTTGATGCCCACCACGATGAAGAACGCCACCACCGCACCGGCGATGATCGAAACCGCGCTGGCGACGATCACGCCCAGGCGGGTATTGTCGGCGGCGGCGAGCATCGCCTCGTCGGTCATCACGTTCTCGGTAACCTTGTCGCGGATGCTGAGCAGGTGCTTCTGCACGTGCTGCAGGCAGGGCTTGGTGGTCCTGGCGAAGACCTGCTGGGCTTCCTGCATGCCGTGGATGCGCTTCTCGTTCCATCCGATCATCGCGTCGATCGCGCTGCATGTCTCGTACGCCAAGGGCTTGGTGTTGTTCATGTAATACTTGGCAGCCTCGGCGCGTTTGCCCTCGGCGAGCATTTCGTTGATGTGTACCGCGCTTGCGTGAAGCTTGGAATGGGGCGTCTCCATGGCGGCGCAGATGCGATCGACCTCGGGGTTGTCCTTGCGGAGCTTGCGGACCTCGTCGGAGTAGTACCACTTGCCGAAGGCGCACTTGTGCGGGTCGGTCTGCACCTTGGCCTGTTCGAGACTGGTGTCCACGAACACGTCCTTGACCTGGTGGGCCCAGGTGAGGTGGTCGCACTTGCGCTGTTGGAGCATCGCGTTGAGATGCACATCCGCCTGCTGGAACTTCTTGCCAATCGTCTCGGCTGAGGTGTGCAGGTCGTCGTGCCACTTCTCGATGGCCCGGAGGTCCTCGGCGATTTCGGGGACCAGTTCCTCGGCCCGCTTGCGGTCGTCGGAGTAGAACCACTTGCCGAAGGCACATTTGTGCGGGTCGGTCTGGACGTTCAGTTCGGTGACGTTGTCGTCGTTGAGCAGGTCGGTGACCTGGTTGGCCCAGTTGAGGTGGTCCAACTCGCGCTGGGTCATATCGCCCTTGAGTTTGTTGCCCGCGATGACCTCGCCGGCGTTGTCGACGATGCCCGCAACTCCCACGATCGACCAGATCGACACGCCGATCAGCGCGACGATCACAAGCCCGAATCCCAACGTAATCTTCTTCCCCACGGTCATTTGCCTGGCCATGATGTACTCCCTGCACTGCAAAGGATGAAGTGTCCCCTCGGCGGTGGTTTCACGAGCAAGCGAAATGCGTCCCCGAAGAAACCGGACCATGCCGATGCACCTGTCCCCGCGGACAGGTCTCGATGGTTGCCACAGTGTGCGTCCCACGATCGTCCCGAGCGAAGCGCCACAGCTATGCCTTTCCCCACGCCTCGGGCGGTACACTGGTTGTATCGACAGCTCAGCCGCCGGGCATATGCGGAGTTGACATTCCTGTTAATTCTGTCACGGGAATGACGTAGGGTGAATTGCGGCTGAAAATAGTGGAATCCCGCCCTGTCGACTGTGGATTGATCCGCCCTCCGGCGGTGCTCAGATCAGCGAGGGAGCGACGGCCGAGTCGACAGAAATGGGCTTCTCGGTGAGCAGATCGGCGAAGGTGGTCGTGTCGTACAGATACGAGACCGCCTGCTTGCTGCGTCGCCACAGGCGGGCAAAGCGGCAGTTGTTCTGCAGCTTGCAGTACTCCGTGCCGCCACAGGCAGTGCAATGGACCGGAGCGAGACGCCCCTCGAACAGCCGCAGAATCTGACCGATGGAAAGCTCATCGGGAGGCACCGTCAGGACATACCCCCCGCTGGCGCCGCGGTGGGATGTGAGGAAATCGTGTTCGCGGAGACGCACCAGGATCAACTCGAGGAACCGCTGGGGAATCGCCTGCTTCTCGGCGATGGTGGCGCACGAGACGGGATCCTTGCCGAAGTGCTCAGCCAGCTCAGCGACGGCCCGGACGGCGTACAGCGATTCCTTATTGAGGCGGTGCGGCATTTGGGCTCTCCTCAGTGCGGATATCGGCACGACCGAACTTTCCGCGCAGAGAAATCCCACACACACTGTACAAATTTGCGGGTATAGGATTTCGGTGGGGGGGGACAGGCGAGACGCCTGACGTACATTTGGTGTCCTACATTTTCCCGCTCATTCGCTTGGGAACGCCTTGAGTGCCTCGTCCGAGCCGATCACCAGCAG
>CAZTGE010000274.1:0-3054 GCA_964612995.1 uncultured candidatus Brocadiaceae bacterium
CCCCCTCGCGCCTCTGTCGTCACTCGCCAGCTGCGCTGGCGTTTTCGGCGGCCCTACGGGCCATTTTCGCCGAAGACCGTTCCTCTGTCGGCCGGTCGTCCAGCCAGGCCCGGCCAGGCTTGGGTTCTGGGCGGAGACCCGCCGTGCTGGCGTGTGCGTCGGTTGCTGCACATGATCCGGTTCACGATGCGATCCCACGGCCGATGCGTCGGGTGGCATACCACAGCCCCAGCGCCGCCAGCAGCAGGAGCATACCGGTGGTGCCCAACGCGGTGCGATGCTCGGCGTTGAGCGGGATCAGAGCGAGGAATATACCGGCGCAGACCGCCAGACTCCAGGCGATGATCTGCAACGGCAGGAGGACCGCCGCCCGGCTGGGGCGGGTCGTGGTCGGCGGCGGGGGCAGGTCGGCAAGACGCTGCCAGCCGGGCGCCTCCTGGCGGCGGAAGAGTAGACGCAGCAGCACGATGCCGACCGGCAGGACCACGCCGAGGAAGGTGGGATCACCGTACCAGGAGCCGGCCAGCCAATCGGTGAACTGGGCGAGCAGTCCCAGCGGAAAGCAGATGCCCACCGTGAGCCAGAGCGCGCTGACATCGAGCCGCCGGGCCACCAGGCCGATGAGCGCCGGCGCGAGCAGGGGCGTAACCATCACCTGGGTCACCCCGATGATGACTTTGGCGGCGCCGCCAAGCGCCGGAGTCGCCATGGCGATCAGTGCGATCAGTCCGCCGAGCAGACAGGTGAACCAGCGCCCGACCCGCAGCAGGCGCTGGTCATCGATCTCTCCACCGCGGTAGCGGCGGTAGACATCCTGGGTGAGCACGGCGGAGAAGACGTTCAGTTGCGAGGAGATCATGCTGGCCGTGGCCGAGAACAGGGCGGCGAGCATAAGGCCCAGCAGACCGGTCGGCAGCACGGCCTTGCAGGACATGATGTAGGCGGTCTCGGTGAGCTGCCGCACCGTCTGTTCGTCGGCACCGGCGGGGATCGGCTGGCGCACGCGCCAGAGCAGGGTCGGCAGCAACCAGAAGACGGGGCTGAGCAGGTAGAGCCCGGCGAAGAGGAAGGTGCTCTTGCGCGCCGCGCGCGGCGATTCGACGCAGAGGTAGCGCTGCACGAAGGCCCATTCGGCGCCGATCATGAAGTAATGGATGGCGACCCAGCCGAGAAGGAAGAACCAGGTGTAGCGGCTGCCCGTGAGGGCCAGGAAGCCATCGGGCAGGCGCTCCTGGATGGTCTGCCAGTCGCCGAGCTGGGCCCCCAGCAGGATGACGACGAAGAGGATCGCGAGATTGAGGATGAGGAACTGCAGGGTGTCGGTCATCAACACGCCCCACAGGCCGCCGACCACCGTATAGGCGACGATGATCAGGGCGAAGACCAGGATCGCCCCGTAGAGCCACCAGGGATCGATGACGGCACCGCCGTCGCCGAGCCCGAAGGCCGCGATGGTGAGGGTGGCCACGGCGTAGAGCGCGCCGCCCGCCCCGACCAGGCGGAACACCATCATGAACCAGGTGTAGAAATGTAGCGCGGCGACGCCGAAGCGGCGCTCGATGTACTCGGCGGGCGTGCGGATGCCGAGGCGGTTCCAGCGTCCGGCGACGGTGAAGCCGGCCAGCAGGGCGGCGATGCCGTAGCAGATGTTGATCGCCACCGCGACCAGGCCGTGCTGGTAGGCGATGCCGCCCCAGACCACGAAGGTGTTGGCCGAGAACATGGTCATGAAGGCGCTCAGGCCGCTCATCCACCATGGCGATTGCCGGCCGGCGGCGAACAGGTCCGACGAGGACCGCACCAGACGTCCGATGAGGACGCCGATGCCGACCGTCCCCGCCAGATACAGTGCGAGTACGATCCAGTCGGCGGTGGTCATCTCGCGCCGCTCGCGATGCGGGCGGACCCGTGAGTGAAGCAGGCGCAAAGGGTGCGGCGAGTCGATACGTGAGCCATGGTGCTCCAGGAGTGGCGCAGGGTGGCGATGATCGCACCGGATCGTGTGCAGCGCCTCACGCCGGTGATTGCGGGAGTCGAAACGGTTAACACATTGTAGCACATCGGCGTCAGCGAAAACCCACCCGGCAGGTAGTGTTTCGCACTGGAGCGGTGATGGATCAGGGTCCCGAGTGGTTCGATGAGGGCTGGGTGCGGCGCTTCGCCGGGCTGGATGCGCGGCTCGATCTGGCCGAAGTCGACGGGTTGTTCATGGTGCCCTGGGGCTGGGACACGCACTGGGTGCGCCTGCGCCAGTGGCTGGTCTACCACATCGATCAGGGCCACGCGCGCCTGACCACACGCGCAGGGGCGCCACAAGAGCTGTCTCCGGGCGATCTGGTCTGCCTGCCGGCCGGACTCGAGTTCCGGGTCACTGCGCAGCGGCCGGCCACCACCGTGCGCATCCGCCGTTTCCGTTTTTCGCGTCCGGACGCACATCCCATGCCGCTGCTCGTTCCGGGTTGTTCGCACGTCGCCTCGTTGATAGACGAGTTGATCGAGGAGTGCGGTCTCGAGGCGGAACCCCTGCACCCCGAACGGGTCGCCGCGCTGCTCACCGCGCTCTTCACGGCTTTGCTGCGTTGTCTGCGCGACAGTGCGTGTCGCAGTCTGCCCGCCTATCTCGAGCGCCAGGCCTGGATCTGGGCTGGCGAACACGTCTGTGAGACGGTGGATCCCCGCGCTCTGGCGGCGCACCTGGGTCTGAGCCACGACTATTGCACCCGGCTGTTCCGCGCGAGCTTCGGCTGCCCGCCCCGGCAATGGCTGCTCCGGCAGCGTCTCAAGCAGATCGCGATCCGCTTGCGCGAGACCGATCAGCCGCTCGACGCACTGGCGCGCGATTTCGGCTACCAGGACCAGAAGCTGCTCGGTCGCCAGTTCCAACGCTGCTTCGGGATCAGCCCGGGCCGCTATCGCCGGCGCTTTCGTGGGCTGTGACCCCTCGCGGCTTCAGCCGCCGCCGGGTACAGGCGTATGGCTGACGTGGGCGCTGCCGTCAGCGCCGGGTCTCAGGGGCCGGTTGACCTCGGTAGGGCGTCGAAGGCCGCGATGACC
>CAZTGE010000275.1:0-2892 GCA_964612995.1 uncultured candidatus Brocadiaceae bacterium
AAGAGAGCCGGGCGGTTGGACGCAGGTGGAGGCGACGCAAGGCATGCCGACCTGGGAATCGGCGCTCCCGGGGCGGGCTTTGGGGCGCCCTGACCCCCTATGACCCCGTCCTGGCCGGAGACCGGCTCGCCGCCAGCCCGGATCCCTCATGAGCAACGTCGCGAAAAGTCGTAGCGGGCTGTCAATGCGGGGCTTCGCGATCGAGGCGGACCGGAGCGTCCGCCTTGGGAATATAGACCCGTTGGACCGGCGGGGCATGGTAGCGCCCGCTCTTGGCGCGAGACAGAAGGTCGCCGAGGCGGGCCTCCAATCCCTCGCCATAGCTGGCCACCGTTTCCCCGTCGATGCCGGACTTCGATGTCTTCTTCAGGCGGTGATACGCTTCGCGCAGCAGGTCCACCGTCAGGAAAGGGTGCAGGTTGTCCAGTCCACGCCCCTTGCCCACCACGTGGATGCGCGCCAGTTCTGCTATCCGTCCTTGTATCGTTGACACGTCCATCCGTCTCTCCGTACGGTCAGTGTGATCCCACGGACGGGTCCATGACCCGACGTCCTCCTTGACTGGCCGGGGTCCCGCGGGACCAGTTCCCCCGGCGTCATCGCCACTATGATGACGCTAAGACCTCTCGGCGCACATCGGCCGCCGTTCGTCTCCTTCCGGCCTGCCGCCTGCCAGGGACCACCGGCCGCTTCGCTCGTGCCATGGCCCGGTGGTACCGTGGACGCCTGGAGAGTGGTGCCCGGATCCCCACCGGGGTGCCTTCCTGGATGCGACGAGATCTCCCACGTTCCCTGGCGACCCACACGCGGGCTATGCCACGCTCTTCGACCCCGGCTGATCCCGACCGACTCGCATAACGCCGACGGGCTCGGATCCCACATCACTCAACTGTGAGACCATACAGCGACAAACCCGGTTTCGGGGCTCGATCACGCAGCTTCACCGCCGGCTGTCCACGCTTCGTGCCGCGGTCACCCAACGACGACGCAAGACTCGCTTCCGGCTGCCTGCTACGGCTCTACCGGGTGGGAGTGGATACCCACCGGGTCGCGATGGAAGGTTTCCGACTGCTACATGTCGTCCTCCTTCCCAGGGCTGCGCGTGGCGCGATGAGGGATCCGGGCTAGGCGGCGGTCCACGGATGGCGCCGCCCCAGGATGGTCCCCAGCGCGGCCACGCGCCGCCAACCGACTACCATCACCCGTGACGACGAGGTCGTGTGGCGACCAGCCTCCGGCTGGTCGTGCCCAGCGCACGGACCGTGCCCAGCGGATATGACAGCTACGAAAGCGTCGTCCGTCCAGATGGCACGGTGGGCAATCGCCCGCAGTCCGGTCACCACCAGACGCTTGCAGTGCGCCTGGGCCGCACACGCCTGGCCGGCAGCAGGACCACGCGACGGTGGAACGGCGCGGGGAAACGCATCTTTTCTTTCATGCTACGGGAAAAGTCATGGATCCCGAAACAGAGGTGAACGAGGCGTGGCTACTCAGGCCCATCGGGCATGAGTGGTTACAACGCCCTTTCGAGGCCCCATCGTACGCGATGGGGTCTGGTGCCGAGTGGTGATGGGCGGATACGTTTCGGCGCAGCCGATCCGGCCACGCCTGAATCTGCGGGCAGATTCAGGCGAACCACGACAAAGCCAGAGGGGCAGGTCCTCACGCAGTGAGGACCGTAGGGGCGAAGCCCCTGAGCAGTTACAAGTAGGGATGATTCGACGGATGATCGGTCCATCGGGTGGCGATGCATCCGGTGGTCGGATCCTGCCACCGGGTCATCTCGTTCTCGCTCATCGTATCTGCGTGGCCGCCCTGCGCCGCGTCACCGGACGCAGGCACAGGGCGGTTGCGCCCGATAAAGGGCCAGCCGGGGACTCAGGCCATAGCCCGGCCGTAGTAGATCTCCTGGATCTCCTTGGCCAGGCGCTTCTTGATCCGCCGGCGCTCGTTCTGGTTCAGCGCGCGACGGGTGTCGGCGCCGCCGAAGAGATAGCGATCGAGGTCGACGGCCTTCCACATCAATTTCGTGTGGAAGGTGTTCTCCTGGTAGAAATTAACGTCGACCGCCTGGTAGTTCCGCAGCAAAGAGCGGTCGATGAAGTGCTGGATCGAGTCCATGCGATGATCGATCCAGTGTTTGCGTCCGTTGACGTCACGAGTGAACCCGCGAACGCGGTAGTCGATGCTGATCACATCGCTGTCGAACTCGCGGATCAGGTAGTCGAGCGCGTGCAGCGGGCTGATCTCGCCGCAGGTGGAGACCTCGATATCGGCACGGAAAGTGGCGATGCCGTGATCCGGATGCGCTTCGGGATAGGTGTGGACGCAGATGTGGCTCTTGTCGAGGTGGCCGACGACACAGTCCGCGGTTCGCTCGCCGATCAGCATCTCGCCCTCGACCCGCTCCGCCTCGGTCGTCGGGATCGGCCCCTCGCTGATGAGGATGGTGACGCTGGCCCCCTCCGGCTCGTAGTCCTGGCGGGCGATGTTGAGGATGTTCGCGCCGATGATCTCGGTGCAACGGGTGAGGATGGCGGTCAACCGCTCGGCGTTGTATTCCTCGTCGAGATACTCGATGTAGCGCCGACGCTCTTCCGGCCCTCTGGCGTAGCAGACGTCGTAGAGATTGAAGCTCAGCGACTTGGTCAGGTTGTTGAAACCGTGCAGTCGAAGACGCTTGAAGGATCGGGCCATTCCGTCCTCCGACGGTGTGCGGGCAGAGCTGGGGAAAACGACCCGGCGCCCCGGGCATGGCAACGGCCCGGGGTCGCGGAATCACGTACGCGCCTTCTACCGGGGCAGCGAGCCTGCTCAATGGACAAAGCGACCCTTGCCCAGGGCGACTCAAAGCTCGCGAATGAGGGCCATGCCTCGCCTCCACCTGCGTCA
>CAZTGE010000276.1:0-2865 GCA_964612995.1 uncultured candidatus Brocadiaceae bacterium
ATTGACAGCACGCCACGACTTTTCGCGACGTTGCTCATGAGGGATCCGGGCTAGCGCGTTGCGTCTTGGTCTCGGGGCCGGTCGGGGCACACTCGTAGCCATGCGCAGCGTGCTCGCGCTTCTGGGCGTGTTCCTGGTCGGTTGTGGAACGCCGCGGGTCCCGCAGCCGGCAAGCCTGGTCGTCGATGCGCGGCGTGCCGCGGCGTTGCGCCCGGCGATCTTCGCCGTCGATGCCGGCGCTCCGGTGGCCGCGCAGGAGGCCCGGCCCCGGTTGGCTCTGCTCACCCTCGATCCAGACCTCGGCGACGATCCGGACGACCCACGCCTCGCGGCGCTGGCCGCACGACTGACCGCACTCAGGGCCTCGGGCGCCGAGGCGGTGGTGGCGCTGGCCTGCGATCATCCGCGTTCGCCGGCGCGCGCCCGCGCCCTGGCGGCATTCTGCAACGCGGCGCTGCCCGCTGCAGGCCCGCTCTCGCAGTGGCCGCAACAGCGCGCTGCCGCGGGGCACCCGCGGCCCTTTGCGGTACGCTACTGGTGCCTGGGCGACCGCCACACGGCCTGGCCGCATGCCCAGGATGACCCGATTGCGGCGCTGGGCGCCTGCGCCGCGGCGCTGCGCGCGGTGGACCCCCGTGCGCGTGTCCTCGCGCCGTTGCCAGCGGCCGCGCGGCAAGATGCCCTCGCCACCCTGCGCACGCGGCGTTCGCGCACGATGCTCGACGGGCTCGCGCTGTTGTCGGTTGCGCAGGATGGCCCGGTGGCCTCAGCCGAGGCGCTCGGAGAGCGTCTGAGCTGGCGCCTGGGGGTCAGCCCGGATGCTGCCACCGCCGCGTCGTTTGCGGACATCGAACGTTGCCGTGAGCTCGGCTACCCGGCCGCACTCTGCGCCTGGCGCGTCGGGCAGGTGGTTGCGGGCGAGGGGTCCGCCGTGGCCCTGGGGCTGGGGGCCGCAGCGCTGGAATTGCGTCTGCTACGTCTGGCGCCACATCTGCTCTTCGCGCGGCGGGAGCGCGCGCGCGATGCCGCCGGAGAGCTTCTGGCCGATACCGGCCCACTGGCGCTGTTCGCAGCTCATCGCGGTGAGATGGTGCTCGATACCGATCTGCGCCACGTCCCGGCCTTCAGGCCGCCGGATGTGGCCAGTGCGGCCGGCGAAGCGGTCGGCTTCCTCGAAGCCGCGGCCACCCGTCGCGATGACCTGCTGTTTATCCACGTGGCCAACCGCAGCTACGATCGCGAGCGCCCCTTGCGCATCGATCTGGCCGGCGCTGTGCCGGCGGCTGGTCTCGCGCGACGCTACACCTGGCAGGCCCGCTCGCCGGTCGGTGCGTCGGGCGCGCCGGAGCTCGACGGCAGCGCGGTGGCCCTGGGCGCCCTGCCGTGGGAGCAATGGTTCCCACCACGCAGCTTCAGCGTGCTGGTGGTGCCGCTCGCCGGTGGCTGAGCCGTGCCGTTCAAGCGGTGGGAAGGGCGAACAACCGCCGCGCATTGGCGGTGGTACAGCGCGCGATCTGTTCCACCGTCTCGCCGCGCACGCGAGCGCACTGCTCGGCGGTGTGTACCAGGTGCGCCGGTTCGCAGCGGCGAGAGCGTTGCGGCACCGGCGCGAGGAACGGCGCGTCGGTCTCCAACAACAGGCGGTCGGCGGCGACCATCGCCGCTGCAGCGCGGACCGTGGGTGCGTTCTTGTAGGTCATGATCCCGTTGAAGGCGAGGTGCCAGCCGAGCGCGAGGTAGTCCGCCGCCTCGGCCGGGCCGGCGGTGAACGAGTGGATGACTCCGCGGCTGCCCGGGTGCTCGCGCAGCAGGGCGATCATGTCGGCGTGGGCCTCGCGCACGTGCAGGACCACCGGCAGCTCGTGTTCGCGCGCCAGCTCCAGCTGGGCCACCGTGTGGGCCTGCTGCATCCGCGGCGGGTCGAGTTGGTAGTGGTAGTCGAGTCCGCACTCACCGATGGCGACCACCGGCGCGTCGCGGACGAGCTGCGTGAGCGCCTGGAGCTCGTCATTGAAGGCCGGGCCGAGCTCGTGCGCGCTGAAGGGGTCGATCCCGGCGCAGACGGCCAGCCGCGGGTGGAGGGGGGCCAGTGCGAGCGCCTCGCGGGCGTCGGCAACCCCGGTGCCGATGCTGATGCAGCCCGCCAGCCCGGCGGCGTGGGCTCGAGCGAACACCGCGTCGCGGTCGTCAGCGAAGCGGCTGCTGGTGAGATGGCAATGGGTGTCGATCAGCTCCACGGTCCGGGCCGTTCCCTTCTCCGCGGCTGAGCGGCGCACAGCTGCAGCCGCTGTGGCCCAGGCCGACGCCGCGGGACCGCAGGGTAGATCGCAGACCTGCGACGACAACCCGGATCGGCGATGTCCCCGTCCCCTACCTGATCGCGCATCTGTACCTGAGCCACCTGCACCGCAGAGAGCACGGGCGCAGCTTCGACATCCGAGTGCGCGAAATGGATCCGCCGGCCTGAACGCTGGCCGCTGGCGGCCGTGCTCAGGCGCTTCCGGCCGCTGGATGGCCATGGCCGGGAGAATCGCCGCGGCCGGTGCCGACGGTCCGCCCGATGCGCGCGATGCGGCCGCGCATGCAGGCGTGGCACTGCTCGCCGGTCTCGTCGAGGCAGGCCTTGCCGGGGTAGATGGCGTAGAGCGCGCGGTAGCGTAGCGGGGTCAGGTTGGGCATGAGCTCGTTCGCGCCGCGCTGGAGCCCCAGCTCGCGACCGGCGTCGAGGTTGACCGTGGCCAGGGCGGTGGTGCTGGGGATGTTGGCCTCCGGGCGCAGCAGGCGGGTCAGGGCGATCACCCGATAGACCAGCTGTTCGATCACCGAAGAGGTCTCTCACGGAGGCGCGGAGACACGGAGATGGAT
>CAZTGE010000277.1:0-2750 GCA_964612995.1 uncultured candidatus Brocadiaceae bacterium
GCGGGGGCGACTGCGCGCAGCGCAGAGCGAGCCCCCGCGAACAAAAAGCCGCGCGAGCGCCGCCCGCTACAATGCCCCTTGGGGTGCGGGCGGCGCCCGCGCCATGTTTCGGCGCAGCCGATCCGCCCACGCCTGAATCTGCCTGCAGATTCAGGCGAACCACGACAAAGCCAGAGGGGTAGGTCCTCACGCAGTGAGGACCGTAGGGGCGAAACCCCTGAGTAGTTACTGGTCTTTTACGACGATGAACATCGCCGCGAAATCCCCATGACCGCGGGCGATGGCGCGCAGGGCATGGCGCTCGAGCGCGCAGAGGCCGTCGGCGGTGGCCGGGAAACGCTCGAGGTGGCGACGCAGGGCGGCGTCGAGGTGTGGGAAGAGGCCGGGATCGGGAGCCGACAGCACGGCGGCGATGGCGCGCGGATCGGCGCCGGCATAGGCTTGCCAGACCAGCCGCGCCAGCCGCGCCCGCGCGAGGTGGTCGGCGCGCCGGAGGCTTGCGCTCTGCACGTCGGCACGCTGCCGGATTCCGGCGACGACCTGCCGGTAAGCCAGGCGCACGCGGTCACCATCGCGCATCTCGCGATCCTGTCGCGCCCCCTGACGGGGCACGAGGTGCAGTGCCGCTTCGAGGCGGGCCCCTACGCCTGGGTGAGGTGGAGCGCCGAACACCGACTGCAATCGCGGTGCTTCCGGGGACGCCAGCGGGGCGTTGCCACGGTGCGTGGCAACGCGTGCTCGCCTTGCATTCCCTGTCCGATGCAGCAACCTGCCGCGACGAGGTGGTGCATGCTCTATCCGCAGGACAGCGAGACGCGCGAGGTCAAGGACCTCAATGGTATCTGGGCCTTCAAGGCCGATGTCGACGGGGTGGCCGCGCGGGACGCGTGGCACGCGGCGCCCTTGCGTGATGCCGGCCACATGCCGGTGCCGGCGAGCTACAACGACATCACGCAGGATGTGCGCGTGCGCGATCTCATCGGCGCCGCCTACTACGAGCGCGAGGTGCGCATCCCGGCCACCTGGTCGGCGCGGCGCATCGTGCTGCGTTTCGGGGCGGTCACGCATCACGCGACGGTGTGGCTGGATGGCGTGGAGATCGCGCGGCACAAGGGCGGCTTCCTGCCCTTCGAGATCGATATCACGCAGCGGGTGGAACCGGCCGGCGTGTACCGGCTGACCGTGGCGGCCGACAACGTGCTCGATTGGACCTGCCTGCCGCCGGGCGAGATCATCGACAGGAGTGACCCGGCGCACGCCCCCGGCTACCGGGTGCAGGAGATCCACTTCGACTTCTTCAATTACGCCGGTCTGCACCGCCCGGTGCGGCTGCTGGCTCTGCCGCCGGTGGGCATCGATGCCGTGCGCGTGCGCACCGATCGCGACGGTGATACCGGCGTGGTCGATTACGCCGTCGCCGTGGGCGACGCGGCGCTGCGGGTCGAGGTCGCGTTGGAGGATGCCACCGGCGCCGTGGTCGCTCGCAGTCGGGGCGCCGAAGGCCGTGTGCGGGTCGATCAGGCGCGGCTCTGGCGCCCGGGCGCGCCGTACCTCTATCGCCTCGTGTGCCGGGCCCACGATGCGAGCGGGGCGGTGGCCGACGTGTATCGCGAGCGCGTCGGCATCCGTTCGCTGAGCTGGGGTGCCGAGGGTGTGGCCATCAACGGCGAGCCCTTCTATTTCCGTGGTTTCGGCAAGCACGAGGACGCGGACCTGCGCGGTCGCGGCTGGGACACGGTGACCGCGGTCAAGGACTGCGAGATCCTGCGCTGGATCGGCGCCAACTCCTTCAGGACCGCGCACTACCCCTACGCCGAGGAGATGCTGCGGCTCGCCGACGAGTACGGCCTGGTCGTGATCGACGAGTGCCCCGGCGTGGGCATGTGCAAATTCCGCAGGGACCGGCTGCCGATCTTCACCGACGACGAGCTGACGGCCGGGCGCCGCGCCCACCACGTGCAGGTGATGCGTGATCTGGTGGCGCGCGATGCCAACCACCCCAGCGTCGTCATGTGGAGCGTCGCCAACGAGGCGGCGACCTGGGAGGCCGAGTCGGCCGACTACTTCCGTGCCGTGATCGACGCGACACGCGCCGCCGATGCCACGCGCCCGGTGATGCTGGTGGTGCACGTGCAGCCCGGCGAGTGTCACGCCAGCGGCATGGCCGATGTCATCGGCATCAACCGCTATCCCGGCTGGTACACCGACCCCGGGCATACGGAGTTCATCACGCGCCAGTTCGCGGCCGAACTCGCGGCCTGGTGGGAGCGCTTCGGCAAACCCATCGTCGTCACCGAATACGGGGCCGACACCGTCGCCGGCATCCACGCCGACCCGCCGACGATGTTCAGCGAGGAGTACCAGTGCGCGATGCTCGCGGCGATGCACGCGGCTTTCGACGCGAACCCGCACGTGATCGGCGAGCACGTGTGGAATTTCGCCGACTTCCGCACCAAGCAGGGTATCACGCGCGTCGATGGCAATCGCAAGGGCGTCTTCACGCGCGATCGCCGCCCGAAGATGGCGGCGCACCTGTTGCGCGAGCGGTGGACAGCTCATAGAGCCCGGTGAGCCTATCTGACACAATGATGTGTTCATGTTGATCAGTATGGCTTGTTGTGCCCTGCTCTGAACTAGTCTGCCCTGCCTTGACCTGTGTCCCCGACGACAAGGTCGTCGCTGACACCAAATCACTCCGTAACTACTCAGGCCTATTCCTGTGCTCTCATAAACCACAGAGAACACAGAGA
>CAZTGE010000278.1:0-2642 GCA_964612995.1 uncultured candidatus Brocadiaceae bacterium
AAGGTTCCACAGGGGACTTGCACCCCATAAGATCGTGCCCATGCCGGGCACACCAAGGCAATTCAGACGGACGCCTACGGCGCCGCTGATTATTGACGATGGGCGGCCAGGCTGGGCTGCGCCAGCAGGCGCCCAGCTCGTGGGGCCGTCCCTCGAGAGTTGTCTGTCCTCGCCTCGCCTCGCGTCCTGGCATGGCTCGATGTGCTCCTGGACGCCCTCGCTGCCTACCGCCACGACGACAGCACCGTGCGCCAGGCCATCGGTCTGGTCGGCGAGCACGCCGCCGAGCACGCTGCGGCCGCCGCCGCCCTGCAGGCATCTCCCAGCGCGAGGGCGACAACAAGACCGGCCGTACTGCCTGCAAGGTGCTGGAGCAGATCGCATTGTCCTGTATACGAGCCTTTTCAAAGTGCGTGATGTCGCCATGCTTGAGGATGGGCAGGCGCTTGAGCGATTGTTCACTGTAAGAAACCGATCGCTGCACCAGTATGGTGACGGGGACCGATGCCCATGTCGCACCGTCACGAGGTGATACACCTGGCCTTGCGCAACCGCACGCGCATCTGGTCGTACCTGATGGCGTTGAGCAAGGACCCGACGCGGGCCGAGGACCTGTTCCAGCAGACCTATCTGGTGATCTGCCAGAAGTGGCGTCGCTATCGGCCCGAGCGCGATTTCGTCGCCTGGGCGTTGACCATCGCCCGCTACGAGTATCTGGCCAGCGTCGACCCGCGGCGGCGACGCGAGGTGTTGGCCGAGGCCGAGATCCTCGGCGCGACCATCGCCGAGGACCACGATGAGTCCGCTCTGACCGCGGCGCGTCGCGAAGCGCTGCAGCATTGCTTCGCCCATCTGGACGATCGCGCCCGCCGTGCCTTCCACCTGCGCTATGCCGAGGGACTCAGCCACGACGCGGTGGCCCGGGTGCTCGAAGCCAGCGCCAATGCCGCCTACGTGCTGCTGTCGCGGACACGGGCCCGCTTGCGAGCCTGCATCGAGGCGCACCTGACACGAGAGGCCCGCCGATGAACGATCGCGAGTTGATCGACGCCTACCTGCACGATCGCTTGCCGGCGGCGTCCCGAAGCGCGTTGCTGGCGCGGCTGGCGGACGAACCTGAGCTGCGACGCGCTCTGCGGGAGGGGCTGGAGATGGAAGCGTTCCTGGCCGACCTGCATCAGGCGACGTCGCGATGCGCGCTGCCGCTGCGGCGCTGGCGCTGGCGGAGAGGGCCCATCGCCACCGCCACCGCTGCGGCCGCGGTGCTCGTCGCGGCGGCCCTCCTGTGGATGTTCACCGAGCAAGCGGTGTCGACGCGTGTGTTCGCCGTGTCCGGCAAGGTCACGGTGATGCGTGCCACAGGCGAGTTGGCGGACGTGCAGACGGGGATGCACCTCGATGCCGGTGACCGCATACGGACCGGATCGGACGCTGCCCTGCGCATACAACGCGGCGAGCGGGTGATCTGCAGCGTGGGCAGCTCAGCCGAACTCACGCTGTCCGAACGGGAGCACGCCGACCTCGTCGTGCGCACCGGGCGGCTCGACGTCGAGGTCGAGCCGCCGTCCTCCTTCGTGCTCGCGACGCCGCGTGGCACCGTGCGGGTGCTCGGCACCCGGTTCAGCGTCGACGTCCAGCCGGATCGCGATCTCATCCGGGTGTCGCGCGGCCGCGTCCATATCGCCAGCGAGGCGGACAAGTCGTCAGACACGCACATCCTCGACGCCGGCCACCACCTGGTGCTCACCGACACCGGCGATGGCGTGCCGCGCGAGACGGTCGACGACGACCTCCAGCCGTGGTTGCACTACGATTTCGACGCCACCTACGGCCGGGCCGTGCGGGCCAGTGGCGATGCCGGGCCGGCCAGCGATCTGCTGGCCGGTGGGGGTCCGCCGCTGGAGGCGAGCGGCGGGGCGGTGCGGGTCGCCAGCGAGCACCAGCTGCGCACGCAGGGGACGCTGCCGCGCCTGCGTGAATTCCTCGACCCCGCCAGCGCCTGGAGCGTGTCCTTGTGGGTGGAGCAGCCGGCGCTGACGGCGCAGGACCGCAACCTCGTCCTGCTCGTCCTCGCCACCCCTGATCCGACCGAAGAGGATCACCACATCCATCTGGCGATCAGCCTCGGCACCCAGGTGCTCGCCGAGGGATCGGCCGGAACGCTGCGGCACCTGGTGGCCGTCCACGAGCAGGGCTCCACCCGGATCTTCATCGACGGCATCGAAGGCGAACCACGCCGTTCGGGCCGGCAGCCGATCGATGAACACGCCCCGCTCTTCCTGTCGCCGACGCCGGTGCTGCTGGATGCGGACAACGTCGGTCGCCCCACGGCGGTGCGCTATCACGACCTGGCCCTCTACGGTCGCGCCTTGAACAGCGCCGAGGTGCGCCGCTTGCACCGGGCCGGCCCGGATGGACTGGATCGCCCGCGGCGCTGAGGCGCGGGTCCAGGTCTCCGGCAGGGGCCAGGGCCGGCGTCTGACACGCAGCGGCCCGTGCCGGCGCAAAAGCCGTAAGAGAAGGGAAGACGGTCCTGCCTCCTTGCAAACGCGGTGGTCCCGACCGGCCGCCACGAACGGGAGTCGACCATGAAGCGATCCATTCTGAGCGTCAGTGCCCTGGGCCTGCTCATCATCCTCGCG
>CAZTGE010000279.1:0-2583 GCA_964612995.1 uncultured candidatus Brocadiaceae bacterium
CCTCTGTCGTCACTCGCCAGCTTCGCTGGCGTTTTCGGCGGCCCTGCGGGCCATTTTCGCCGGAAACCGCTCCTCGGTCGGCCGGTCGCCCAACCAGGCCTGGCTGGGCTGGGCTCCGGACCTTGCGGGTGAGCGGTTTTTGCATCGAGGGGGCCCGTCAATAGTGGCCCTGCGCCGCGCGGCGCGGCCGGATGACCGGTTCAGCGCCGTTGGCGCTTGCCGCCAGCAGCGCGACGCGGCGCGCCGCGACCGGTACCGATCGGCGAGGCCCGCAGCGGGCGGCCGCAGACGCGCACGCGCTGCAGTTGTGCCTGCAGCTGCCGATCGAGGTCCTCGGGCAGAACCACGGTGGTGTAGGCGTCGTGGATCCGGATCGCGCCGATGGCGTGGCCCGGCAGCCCGAGTTCGTTGGCGATCGCGCCGACGATCATGCCCGGGCGGGCACCGTGGACGTGGCCGACGTCGAGACGGAAACGCAGACCGCTGCGATCGAGCTGCTGGCGCACACCGTCGCCGTGGCCCTCGCGTCTGCTCCCAGCGCTGCGGCGCGGCTCGCGCGGCTCGCTGGTCCGCGACACCTCCTCGACGAACAGCTCGTCGCTGCCGTGGACCAGGCGGGCCATGGCGGCCACCGCCCGCACCGGGTCGAGACCGTGTTCGGCGATCAGGCTCGCGGCGAGCTGCTCGAACTGGCCCAGATCCTCGCCGGCGTGCGCGAGCACGCGCGCGGCGAAGCGCTCGCCCCGGCGGCGATTGATGGTCGCGGCGCTGGGCAGCTCCATCTCGGCGATCGGCTGCCCGCTACGACGCTCGATGGTACGCAGGAAGCCGCGTTCACGCGGATGCACGCAGGAGATCGCCGCCCCGCTGCGCCCGGCCCGGCCGGTGCGTCCGATGCGATGGATGTAGGTCTCCGGGTCGCCAGGCAGGTCGCGGTTGATGACGTGGCTGATGCGCGGCACATCGAGGCCGCGCGCGGCGACGTCGGTGGCCACGAGCACGTCGAGCTGGCCCGCACGGAAGCGCGCCACCACCGCCTCGCGCCGTTCCTGGGCCATGTCGCCGTTGAGCACCTCGGCCTGGATCCCCCGCGCCACCAGCGCCGCGGCCACCTCGGTGGTCGCGGCCTTGGTGCGGGTGAACACGAGCACGCCGTCGGTGTCCTCGCCTTCGATCATCCGGGCGACGGCCTCGGTCTTGTCGCAGCCGCGCATGAACCAGTAACGCTGGTCGACGGTGGTCGCCGCGGTGCTCGGCGCGGCGGGGCGCACGGCCACCGGCTGATCGAGATGGCGCTTGGCGATCGAGCGGATCGGGCCAGGCATGGTGGCCGAGAACAGCGCCATCTGCCGGTCTCGCGGCAGCTGCTCGAGGATCCATTCGACGTCCTCGATGAAGCCCATGCGCAGCATCTCGTCGGCCTCGTCGAGCACCAGACAGCGCAGGGAGCCGGTGTCGAGCGTGCCGCGGCGCAGGTGGTCCATCACCCGGCCGGGGGTACCCACGACCACCGTGGCGCCCTGGCGCAGGGCACGCAGCTGGTCACGGTAACCGGCGCCCCCGTAGATCGTGGCCACCTTCGCATGCGGCAGGTGATCGGCGTAGGCGCTGCAGGTCTCGGCCACCTGACCGGCGAGCTCGCGGGTCGGAGCGAGGATCAGCACCTGCGGCGCGGCCACGGCCGGGTCGAGCCGGGCGAGCAGGGGCAGGGCGAAGGCGGCGGTCTTGCCGGTGCCGGTCTGGGCCTGGCCGATGACATCGCGGCCAGCGAGCACGTGGGGGATGATCCCCGCCTGGATCGGGGTCGGGTCGGTGTAGCCGCGCGCGGCGATGGCCGAGAGCAGCGCAGGCGGCAGGTCGAGATCGGCAAAGGTCGGGTCGGCGACGGGCTCGACGTCGAGGAGCGTGGGCGGAGGCATGGAACACCAGAACGAGCCGGCAGAGGAAAGACCGTCGCGCGGGGCCGACCAGACCGCGAACGTCGTGGAGAGCCGGTCCGTCGGGTTTCACACCCGGGACAACGGCGGCCCGCACGCAGGGCTGGGGCGCGGCGGGGAAACGCAGGTTACTGCTGGAATGGAATTGTACATGCCAATCCGCGCAGCCCGCCACACCGGCCAACAGGGCGAAGCCGCGAACCGCGACTGAGCAGCGCGAAGAGCGCAAAGCGGCCGACTCGGGGATCCAAGGGGCAGCACCCCTTCCGGAACTCCTCGCGCTATCACACCTGTTCGACCCGTTCGCGGTCCGGATTGCGTCATTGCGCTAGCCCGCATCCCTCACGATACAACTGCTGCAAAGCCGTATCACACCGCCACTACAGGACTTCGCTCGGCCGGCGAATCCTCTCGTAGCGCTGCTACGCTCCGGTTCGCCTCGATCGGGAAGCCCTGCATTGACAGCACGCTACGACTTTTCGCGACGTTGCTCATGAGGGATCCGGGCTAGACGGCCGTGGTGACCGGGCTCCTGCTCTTCGCAGCCGGCCCGCCGGGCCGGCGGGGGTTCTGGAGGGTATTCATTCCCCTCCTGGAAAAGTGCGCATGACCATGCGCACTTTTCCAGGGGAATGGAATGGGGGCG
>CAZTGE010000280.1:0-2563 GCA_964612995.1 uncultured candidatus Brocadiaceae bacterium
CGAGAGGGCCGGCGCGAGCCAGATGCCGTGCTCCGGCCCCTGCTGCGCGCGCCACATCGCTCTAGCCAGCGTGGCCGGATCGACGGTGGTGCAGCCGGTGCCGGCACGCTCGCGTTCGGCGCGTTGGCACAGGGCCATGGCTTTGCGGTGGTTCTGCCGTGCGATGATCCGTTGTTGCACGCCGGTGTGCTCGCTGGCCTCGGGCGTGCTCGCCATTTTTGCCCGTATCGGGTTGAGGTCGACGTAGGCCATGCAGCTGACGATCGCCGCCTGGTCGAGCAGCGGCACGCTCTGGAATCTGCCTTCCCAGAAATGTCCGGTGACACCACCCTGTCAACGACGAAAAGCGTGCGTCAAATTAGATGATGCATAATTGAATTCGTGGCTCAGCTCTTCGAAATAGCGGTCGTTGCCGGGCTCCTTCCTTCAGTCGCTCGTCATCCCTGGGCAACCGACAAGATTTTCTTGTGAGTTGCCGCTCGCTCCAGCTCCCCGTCATCGTAGATGATTGCTATATGCTAGCTTACGTTCTGCTGGCGGGTCCCGAACAGGGTCGCCATCTGGATCTGTATATAGCTCGGGACCGGCGCCCATCCGGACCCGGGGCCCGATGCGGTGGGCCGGGTGCGGTTCAGCCTGGACAGGTACCTACCGGCGCCCGCCAGCTGTTCTTGGCTATGCTGCCCATACGACCGGTGGCGACGGGTTCAGGCAGAAGCCTCCTCCTTACCCCCTCTACGCGAATCGGCCCCGGCTTCGGCCTGCCATCCACCGGTAAAGCTGCCGAGCCGCGACCGGGGCGCCTCCGGCTATCAGACCTTCGTCGCCAGCGGGGTCGTTGACAATGGATAAAAGTGCATATTGTTTTATTAAATCCATATGCGTTTCTATCCATGACCGACACCCCGAACCGCCATGAGGAGCAGGCCGTCGCACTGATCCGCGCCGCCGGCGGCACCGTGTCCACCTCCCAGGCCCTGCGTGCCGGGATCCACCCCCGCACGCTCTACCGCCTGCGCGACACGGGACGCCTGCTGCGGCTGCGCCGCGGCCTGTTCCGGCTCGCAGACGCCGAACCCCTGGCAGAACCCGACCTGGTGGCGGTGGCCACTCGTTGCCCGCGAGCGGTGATCTGCCTGCTCTCGGCGCTGGCCTTCCACGATCTGACCGACGCCATCCCTCACGCGGTGGCGATCGCCCTGCCGGCCGGGACGCGGCGGCCCGCCCTCGATTTCCCGCCGATCGAGCCGCACTGGTTCGCTCCGGCCGCCTACGAGGCCGGCAGAGAGCACCACGACATCGACGGCCACCGGATGGCGGTCTACTCGCGCGAGAAGACCATCGCCGACTGCTTCAAATTCCGCGGCCAGCTCGGGCTCGACACCTGCATCGAGGCGCTGCGTCGCTACCGTTCCCAGGGCCGGACGATGCCCGACGATCTGCTGCGCTGCGCCCGCATTTGCCGCGTCGAGCGCACCATGCGGCCCCACCTCGACATGCTGTTCGGATAGCCATGGCGAACGTCCCCGCTTCGGTCCACCAACGTCTGCTCAACAAGGCCGCCCAGCTACAGCTCCCGTTCAACGAGCTGCGGCAACGCTACGTCCTCGAACGGTTCCTCTATCGCCTCTCGGTCTCGCCTCACGGCGATCGCTTCTACCTCAAGGGTGCACTGATGATGGTCGCCTGGCGCGCACCGGCCACGCGCCCCACCAAGGACATCGACCTGCTCGGTCGCCTGCGCAACGATCCCGACAAGTTGCTGGCCGTGATGAGAGACGTGTGCACGACCACCGTTATCGAAGACGGCCTGGTCTTCGACGCCGATTCGGTCAGCGGTGAGCCGATCACCGAGGAAGCCGACTATGCCGGCTACCGCATCACCATCGTTGGCCGGCTCGGCACGGGGACGGCTCACGTCCAGGTCGACATCGGCTTCGGAGACGCAGTCGTTCCCGACCCGGTGGCGGTATCGCTGCCGCCGATCTTCGACTTCCCGGCGCCGGAGCTGCGCGGCTACACGCGCGAGACGAGCATCGCAGAGAAGGCGCAGGCCATGATCGCGCGCGGCGAGCTCAACAGCCGCATGAAGGACTTCTACGACATCTGGCTGCTGAGCCGCTCCTTCGCCTTCGCAGACGAGGCTCTGATCCGGGCGTTGACGGCCACCTTCCAGCAGCGTGAGACCGCCATCCCGACCGATCCGAGTCCGCTGAGCGAGGCCTTCGGCGCCCTGCCACCCAAACAGGCCCAGTGGACCGCATTCGTGCGCAAGTCCCACCTCGCGGACGCTCCGGCGGCCTTTGCCGACGTGGTCGCGGCGATCCGGCCCTTCCTGCTGCCGGTGTTCCGGGCCGCGGCCGATGGGACGTGGCCGGCAAAGCGCTGGGAGCCCGGCGGCCCCTGGCGCTGATCGGCACAGACACCGTCGCGCAGGGTCGGCTCGTCGGCGCAGACGAAGCGCACCGGCCGCTCCTGGCCCTCGGAAACAGGAAACAAAACCCAGGGCGCTCTACTGTTGGAAAGGCCGGCTCTGACACGCGGCGCCTTGGACGCCTGATGG
>CAZTGE010000281.1:0-2554 GCA_964612995.1 uncultured candidatus Brocadiaceae bacterium
CTCTGTGGTTTATGAGAGCACAGGAATAGGCCTGAGTAGTTACGATCGAACAAGGTGCTCAACCGGACGCCTTCGGCGCCGCTGATCTTTATTCGATCGGTGGATCTCATGCCCCAGGCCTGGATGCTTCGCAGCGGCCGCGGTAGTGCCCATGTCGCGGATTTCGTGAGCAAGGGGGGCGCCGCCATCGGCGGGAGTGAGTTGGGCGAACTCGCCGCCAGCGACCGATGCGATCCGGTCGCTGGCCCAGGCGCAGTTCGACCTGCACCGCGCGGTGATCGCTGCCGCATGCTGCGAGGACGCGGTGGGTGACGACGGCGATCGACGGGGTGACGAGTATGTGGTCGAGGGGCAGGGCGAGTGGGGTGTTCGCGTGCCAGGTCGGCGGATGCCCGCGGCCGGCGGCGGCGTTGCGCAGGTCGGTGGTGCCGAGCAGATCGCGATAGGCCGGCGCGTAGGGCGTGGTGTTGAGATCACCGGCGACCACCACCGGGCCGTCGGTTGCGTGCAGGTGTGCGGCGAGCGCGCGCAGGTGGGCGTTGCGGGCCTGCGCATAGGCCGCCCCGACCGGTGGCAGCGGGTGGGTGGCGATCAGCGTGCAGGTGACGCCATCGACCTCGAGGCGCAGGTGCAGGGTGGGAATGCCGTCATCGCCGAGATGCCAGGTGTCGTGTTCGAGAATGCGATGTCGCGAATACACGGCGATGCCGAAGCCGTCGCTGCGGGGGATGCGCAGGCGATGCGGCAGGGCGAGGGTGTCCAGCTCTGCGATCCACGCCTGATCGACTTCCAGGAATATCGCGACGTCGGCAGCGGCCGCTCGCGCCTGGTCGACGGCTGCCGATCGCTGGCGGTTGCCGATGTAGACGTTGTGCAGCAGCAGGCGGAGTGTCGGACCGGTGGCCGGCGTTTCGCGCGCCGGCCATGCTGCCTGGACATACACGAACAGATGCAGCACCAGCGCGCAGGTCACCGCGCCGCCCATGACCAGGCTGGTGCGATGACGCCGCAAACCGGCGTAGATCAGCAGCGCGCAAGCCACCAGCACATATTGGACCCGGAAATGGCAGGCCAGGGCCATGAGCCAGGATGCGCGCGCGGCGAGGCAGGCGATCGTGGCGGCGATCAAGCCGATACAGGCGATTCCGGCGAGACGATCGATGGCTGAGCCGAGCCGGGCCGGCAGACGGCGCGCCGGTGCCAGCGTGGCGTCGTTGTCGGAAGGCGGCGTCGCGGGCACATCCATGGGTGTTCAGCGTATCTCATCGCGCGTTCGCCTCCAGCGGCCGGGTTCGCGATGATCGCGTGTCTCAACCCATGGGGGGCGCCGGTTCGATCATCACCTCGTACACGTCGGCTGGTGAGGCGCGGTCGCTGGTGAACAGGACGCCGCGGGGAGTGGGGACGGCATGGGGGTGGACATCCTGGTCGGCGCGATGGCGGATGTCCGTGCGACAGATCGTGGTGGTGGTGGCCGGGTTGCTGCGGGGGTCGATGACCACGAGACGGTTGTCGAAGGTGTCGGCGAGGTAGCGGCCATCGTTCAGCAGGCAGGCGTGGTGGACGGCGGCGTCGGCCATCGGGATCTCCTCGATCACCGTGCCGTGGGCATCGCAGCGGCCGATGAAGTGGCCGCCGGCCCGGAGCAGATGGCCGCCCTCGCTATAGCCGTGGTAGACGATCGAGCGGCCGTCGGGGGTCCAGCATTCGTGGCCGAGGCGCAGGCCGGGAGCCTGGTCGATCAGCGGATGGGTGGTGCCGTCGGCTTCGAGCATCCACATGCGCGCAATGGCGTCCTGCTGGTGCCAATGCCCTTCGCTGTTGAACAGGACGCGGTCGGCGTCGTGGGGGTCGAACTGGACGTGGGTGACCCAGAAGGGGACCTCGGCCGCGCAGCGGGTGGTGCCGGTGGTGGTGTCGACGATCAGCAGGCGCGAGCGTACGCTGCCGGCGGCCACGCGGGCATGGACGGCTTCCATCTGGCGAGCCTGGTCGCCGTCGGAGTCGGTGTCGGCGAAGGCCGTGGCGGGGGTGAGGGGGACGCAGATGCGCGTGCCGTCGGCCGAGACCTGGGTGAAGGCGGTGATCCAGCCCGCGGGGATGTCGGTGAGGACGGTGGTCGCGCCATCGACGAGGTCGATGCGTTCGAGGCGGTCGTCGATCACGGTGTAGACGCGGCCGCGCGTGGCATCGAGGCTGGGGCTGCTCTTGCTCAGCCCGGCGGGGCCGCCGTCGCTGTGGCAGTAGCTCATGCGTTTGCCATTGCGATTGCGGCTGAGCTGCCTGGCAGCGCCGCTCTGACGGTCGATGGCCCAGAGGTTGGGGTGGCCATCGCGTTGGCTGATGATCACCAGCCAACGGTCATCGGCGGTGACGGAGGGCCCGGTCAGGTAGAGGTGCTGGTCCTTGTGCTCGCCGCTGGTCCAGCGGGTCACCGGGCGCCCGGTGTCCGGGTCGATGTAGGTTGTCGGTTGTTGGCTCATCGTAACTACTCAGGGACTTCGCCCCTACGGTCCTCACTGCGTGAGGACCTACCCCTCTGGCTTTGTCGTGG
>CAZTGE010000282.1:0-2545 GCA_964612995.1 uncultured candidatus Brocadiaceae bacterium
CGACAGCGAGGAAGCCGGGGTGCGGCGAAGCCGCGAGGGGGCAGCGCCCCCTCTGAGGGAAGCCCCAAGCAAGGGGCCGCAAGAGACCACTGATCGACCCAGGTCGCAGCGCAGCGACCGTCCCGCAGACGAAGGGCTCCCATCAGAGCCTCTGCCCACTCAAGCCTCGATATGACAACAGGTTCCGGCCACCCAGTCGGCGTCGTAGAGCCGCGGCACCCGCAGCGGGCCGGGCACGGTGGCGCCGCTGCGCTCCACCCCGCCGGGGCGGTCGAGCGCCACGCCGCCGAGGGCGTCGAACAGCCCCCAGGCGGCGACGCCGCGCGGATAGAAACACAGATTGTTGCCGCCGAAGGTCTCGAAGAACAGCTTGGCTTCCTGGGTGTTGGTGGTGGCCTGCCAGTCCCAGTAGCGCTCGCACATCCGGGTCAGGTCGAGGCCACGGTAGCCGGCCCCGACATCGCGCAGCAGGTTCATCGCGGTCCAACCCGGCGCCGCCGCGACACCGGCCAGACCGAGCATCGAATCGTGGAAGGCCATGTTCTCGTTGGCGTAATCGCTGTGGGCACAACCGTAGGTGCCGCAGCAGCGGCGGGTCGCCGTGCGCAGGTCGGTGGCCAGATGCGCGTGATCGAGGCCGACGTCGATCCCGGCCATGTCGAGCGGCACCAGCCCGTTGACGGTATAGATATGCGCCGCGTCCCAGCCGGGGATCTCGGCACACTCCATCTGCTGACCGGACCAGGGGTTGACCAGCGTACCGCCGCGTTCGAGCAGCACCGCGTAGTGGTCGCCGAGCCAGCCACGGGTGTCGATCGCTTCGCGCAGCATTCCGCTACGCGCCCGGCACAGGCCGACGATGCCCGCGTCGCCGAGGTGGGCGAAGATCCGTTCACCGGCGACGAAGGCGGCCAGGGTCTTGGCCGCGAGGTAGACCTGCTCGCGGCCGAACTGCACCGCCGGCGAGGCGTCGTCGATGGTATTGGCCACGCCGCGGTCGGGCACGCCGTTGCCGTTGCTGTCGGCCGCCACCAGGAAGCGCAGGTAGGCGCGCAGGGTCGCGGCGTGCTTGCGCAGCAGGTGGTCGCGCCCCGTCCGGGCCCAGGTGGCGCAGGCGAGAATCAGGTAGTTCGCCGTCTCCTCGACCGCCATGTCATGACTGTAGTATTGGCGCGACGCCTCGGCGTGGGCGCCGGTGTCGTGACTGAGGTAGCTCGTGTTCGCGCCGGTTTCGCCGAGCAGCTCCTCGCCCGGATTCGAGAAATCCGGCCAGTTGTCGAGCTCGAGCTCCAGCAACTCGGGCCAGAGCGCGAGGTAGAACGGTGACTGGGTGAACTCGACATCGACGGTCGAATGGAAATAGCAACTGCCTTCCCACACGCTGAACCAGCCCGGGACCCACCAGGTGTTGGCCAGCCAGCTGTGAAGGGTGTAGGCCAGCATCCGGTCCACCGCCACGCCGCGGTCGTGGTCGGTGCAGATGCGATCGACGGCCGCGGCGTTGCGCGTGAGCTCGGGATAGTACGCCCGGGCCCAGTCGCAGACCGCGTCGAGACCGGCGAAGCGCGCTGCGTAGAGGAAGGGGCGACGGGTGCCGTGGAGCTCGAACACCGGCTGCGACCAGGTGCACCAGGCCACGTCGAGCCGGCCGGCCTCCTCGTCGTCGCGCCCGGCGGTGAAGTGGATGGTCTGCGACAGACGCCGACCCGCGGCCGTGCCATCGAGCGCGACCAGCCGGTCGTGCTGGGCCACCGCCTCGTCGTCGGTATCCCATACGTCGCTGAAATCCTGCTTGACCGCCGCACGCACCGATGCGAAACGGCAGTCGATCGCATCGCTTCCCGCCTGCTCCACCTGCCAGTCGGCGGGCGGGACCAGCTCGATGAAGGCCTGGACCTGCGCAAGATCGATGCTGCGCCGCTTCCAGCGGAAGATCCCCGGAATCCGGCCCACCCGCAGGCTCAGCCCGAGCACCGGCACGGTGCTGAAGTCGGCATCGCGCGGCCGGAACGGCGTGGTCGCGATCAGCTCCACCCGACAGCACGAAGCCGCGTGCACGCCGATGAACCGGACCGTGGTCGGCGTGCTGCGCTGATCGACGAAGTCGAAATCGGACCCGCCCTCGGCGAGGCTGGCGAGCGGGAAGACGAACTCCTCGCCATCGATCACCACCCCGGCGCGCAGACCGAAGCGCGGCATGCGGGTGAAGCGATCGAAGCGCAACAGGCGGCACTCGCGCGCCGTCGGATCGAACAGGATCCCGTGCCGAGAGCCCAAGACCGCGACGCAATCGCACATCAGCTGCATGGCGCACCCTCCTGGCCATCACCGGCCGCCCCGGGTCTATCCGGGCGGCGGAGCTGGACAAGGGGGCCGCGCTGCACGCGGCAACCTGACCCGGTGGCACTCGCTCGGTGAGCGCGTGCGTCGTCCGGAACAGGGCGGACGGCTTCTCTCCTCACAGGGGGCACTGCCCCCTCGCGGCTTCGCCGCACCCCAGCTTCCTCGCTGTCGCTCGTCGCGCTCCACCGGCCGCAGGCCCCAC
>CAZTGE010000283.1:0-2531 GCA_964612995.1 uncultured candidatus Brocadiaceae bacterium
GCGGCCACGCGCAAAGAAGGGGAACAACCCATGCCCGATGGGCCTGAGTAGTTACTTTCTGCGAAAATGGCGCGTAGCGCCGCAGAAACGCCAGCGCAGCTGGCGAGTGACGACCGGGGCCGTGGGGGGTGGAGCCGGCATCGCGAAGCGATAGCAGGCCCCGGTGGGGCCTGCGGCCGGTGGAGCGCGACGAGCGACAGCGAGGAAGCCGGAGTACGGCGAAGCCGCGAGGAGGCAGCGCCCCCTTCCCAGGAACTCCCCGCGACATCACGCCTATGCGACTCATTCGCGGATCGCGTCATTGCAGCCAAGGGCGATGGTGACCGGGTTCCTGGCTCTTCGCAGCCGGACCATCGGGCCGGCGGAGGCTCTGATAGGAGCCTCAGACCTTGAGCGTCGCCCGTTCCGGGTCCATTCCCGCGATCACCGCGAGGAAGGCCGCGCCGTAGCGTTCGCGTTTGGTCGCGCCCACGCCGTGGCAGAGTAGGAACTCGTCGGGGGTGCGCGGCTTGAGCAGCGCCATGTCGCGTAGGCTGGCGTCCGAAAAGACCATGTAGGGCGCGATGTCGGCCTCGTCGGCGATGCGGCGGCGCAGTTGGCGCATGCGTTCGAACAGGTCGGTGGCTGCAGGGTCGAGGCCGGCATCCTTGGCGCTGCTGGCGCGGCGTTGGGGGCCGGCGCTGCGGGGGGCGGGGAAGTCGCTCAGGCGGACGGTGCCACTGCCCTTGCACAGATCGCGCCCCGCGGCGGTCATGGTCAACAGCGGCATGCGGTTGTGTTCGACGATCGCCAGATGGCCCTGGACGATCAGCTGGTCGATCCAGGCGCGAACGGTGTGCGCGCTGAGCGTGCTGAACAGGCCGTAGACGCTGAGGTCGTGGTGGCGGAAACGGAGGATCTTCTGCGCCCGGCTACCGCGCAGGACCTCGACCACATGGGCCACGCCGAAACGGCTCTCCAGCCGCCAGACCGCGGAGATGATCTTCTGCGCGGTGGTCAGTGCCACGTCGTCGGCCATGACGGTGGTTTCGCCCAGACAGATGTCGCAGGCACCGCAGCCCGCCTCGGGGTGTTCGAGCGTGTGGCCGAAGTGCTCCGAGAGCAGGCGGTGACGGCAGACCGGGGCGACCGCGTAGCGGCCGATATCGCCGAGCTGGCGTTCGAGCGCGGCCTTGCGCGCTGGCTCGAGCGGGCGGTCTCGTTCGGCGAGGCGGCGGTGCAGCACGAGGTCGGCGGTGCTGGTGAGCAGAACGCATTCGGCCGGGGCGCCATCGCGGCCGGCGCGCCCGGACTCCTGCTGATAGTGCTCGACCGATTTGGGCATGTTGGCGTGGACGACGTAGCGGACGTTGGAGCGGTCGATGCCCATGCCGAAGGCGATGGTGGCCACGACCACGTCGAGATGCTCGCGGACGAAGGCCTCCTGGACGCGGGCGCGCGCGTTGCCGGGCATGCCAGCATGGTAGGCGGTGGCGTCGACGTTGCGCGCGCGCAGGGCCTCGGCGATGCGTTCGGTCTCCTTGCGCGTCTGGCAGTAGACGATCCCGCCTTCGCCGGGGTGACGCTTGATCACCGCGTGGATCTGCTCGACGGGCTGATGCCGCGGCAGCGCGCGGTAGATCAGGTTGGGCCGGTCGGGGTGGCCGATCAGGCGTTCGGGATCGCGCAACCCGAGCTGGCTGATCACATCCTGCTGGACCTGGGGTGTCGCGGTGGCGGTCAGGCCCATACGTGGCACGTCCGGCGCGCGGTCGAGCAGGCGGTGCAGCTGGCGGTACTCGGGGCGGAAGTCGTGGCCCCAATGGCTGACGCAGTGGGCCTCGTCGATAGCGAACAGACCGAGCACATCGCGGCAGGCGTCGAGCAGGTCGCCGACCATGAAGCGCTCGGGCGAGACGTAGAGCAGGTCGAGCCGGCCCGACGCCGCGGCGGCATAGGTGCTGCGCTTGCGCTCGGCGTCGAGGTTCGAGTGCAGCGCCCCGGCCCGCAGGCCGGCCTGATTGGCCGCGGCGACCTGATCGTCCATCAAGGCGATCAGCGGCGAGATGACCAGCGTCAGCCCGGCGCCGCAGGCCGGTGGTAGCTGGTAGCACAGGCTCTTGCCACCGCCGGTAGGCATGATCACCAGGGCATCGCGGCCGGCGAGCGCCGCCGCCACCGCCGTGCGCTGGTTGGGGCGAAAGGTGTCGTAGCCCCAGAAGCGTTCGAGCGCGGCCTGGGGCTCGAGTCGCTCGCGCGGCCCGCTGTCTTCCGCCGGCCCGTCCTGCCGCAGCTGATCGAGGCTGCGCACCGGGGTCAATCCGTCGACATCGGGCAGCTCTTCGACCGCCGGCTCGTCTGGCAGCTCGTCGTAGGGCGGGATCAGCTCGCTCACGCCGCGAGCCTATCCCGCATCCCTCATGAGACAACTGGTGCGAAGCCGTATCGCACCGCCACTACAGGACTTCGTTCGGTCGGCGGATCCTCACCTAGCGCCGCTGCGCTCCGGTTCGCCTCGGTCGCGAAGCCCTGTATTGACAGCACGCTACGAC
>CAZTGE010000284.1:0-2524 GCA_964612995.1 uncultured candidatus Brocadiaceae bacterium
TCTCGTCTTTCTTCGCCGGGCGCTCGGCGATGATGCGCTCGTGGGCCTGCTTGATCATCGCGTCTTCAGCCCCAGGAGATTACGCAGGCGCTTGGCGATGTGGTCCTTCTGCGCGCAGGAGAACTCTGTGGTCTTCCATGCTTTCTCCAGTCGGGCCAGATGCCGACCGCGCTCTCAGCCATCGCCGGGTGGCGTCTTCGGGCCGATGCACCAGAGGTTGTCGTAGCCGCGGTAGTACATGTGGCGACCGGCGAAGATTGGCGAGGGGATGTGCGTGCGGAATCCGTGCGTGAACCGGGCGACCTCCTGGTAGCTGCGTCCGGGGCGGAAGAGCACCGCTTCGCGCTTGGTCAGGTGGACGATCACCGGTCCGGCGCGGGTGGTCGAGACGTAGGACTTGCCCATGCCGGGCTGCTCGTACACCAGCTCGCCGGTGCCGGCGTCGATGACATGCATGTGGCCATAGTCGCGGATGGCGTAGACCAGGCCTTCGTCGAGCAAGGGGCTGCGCCCCATGCGGTCGTGGTTGGAATTACCGGTGTTGGTGTAGAATTCCCAGAGCTGTTCACCGGTGCGGTAGTCGACCGCCCGCAGCGCGGTCTTGATCATCGACGGCTTGAAGTGGGCGTGGAAGATGACCATGCCATCGCCCACGAGCGGGGTAGGGCCCCAGTTCTGCGGTCGGCCGGATTCGCCACCCTTGTAATCGCCGCCGAGCAGGCCCCGGTGCAGCCGACTGCCGGCGAAGTCGGTGATCACCCCACCGGCATGGATGATGATCGGCTGGGCCAGCGAGCTGTCCCTGACGACCCGGCTGGTGCCGAAGGCGCTGCCGTCGCAGCCCCAGCGGAACGCGCCGGTTTCGGCGTCCAGGGCCTGGACGCGTGGCCGCCCCTTGGTGGCAAAGATCAGCAGGTCATCGGCGAGCACCGGTGACGCGGCGATGGTGCTGTAGCGGTTGTGGGCCTCGAAGCGTTCGGCCCAGACTTGCTCGCCCGCGGCCGTGTAGCAGGCCACAACACCGTGGCCGAACACCGCCCAGACATGGGTGCCGTTGGTCACCGGAGTCGGGGTGGTAAAGCCCATGTACCCCTGCCATTCCGGCGTGGGGAGATCGGAGTCGGCGGCCGGGTCGTCGAACAGTTCGGCAAAGGAATGCGTGCGTTGCCATATGATCTCCCCCTTGGCCCGATCGACGCACAACAGCGTATGCGGTTCGGCACAGACGAAGATATGACGCGCGGTCAGGGCAGGCGAACAATTGGACTTGGCCGGCATCGGCGTCTTCCAGCAGATATTGCGGCCGCTGGCCGCATCCCAGGAGAGCGGTGGTTCCGCCTCGGGAAAGCGTCCGCTGCCATCGCGGCGGAACCCGTAGGGGCCCTGGTAGGCCGGTTCCGGCTCCGGCTCCGGCTCCGGTTCGTCATCCGCTTTCTGTCGGGAAGGCCGCGCAGGCATTGCGGTATCGAAGAGCGCATGCAGTGGCTCGGCGGAGGCGCCGGCGAGTTGCAGGTCGGCCTGGGCCGCTTCGCTTCTGCCGGCGAGTAGCCAGTAGAAGGCGACCAGCGCGGCGTCCTCCGGCTCGCCGCGGCGCCGTACGGTCTCGGCCAGATTCTTGCGGTCGAGGGGGCGCAGGCGATCCCACTGATAGGCCATGCGCATGCCCTGTTGCCCGGCGAGCTGCATGGTCCCGCTGGGAGCGAGTTCGGTGACGGTGTAGCTCCCGGGCATCCGGGCGAAGGAGAAGACCGGCGGTTTGCGCGCCGCGATCCGCCCGCGGACCAGGGTCTGCAAGCGGGTGTCCCAACGGGCGATCTCCGCCGAGTCCACCGACGGCGCGTCTGCCGCGATGAGCGCGGGCATGGATGCGAGCGCCAGCAGCAGTGCCCGGCGCCACGCCGGCCAGGCGGCGCTGCGGTTGTGTGGTGATGGCGCAAGCGAAAGCAGACGGATTGCAGGCATGCTCCGACTCCCGGGGTCCTGAGTGTCGTGCTGGCGCAGCCGGCACGACCGGCCCGTGCGTTCATAGCCGCATCAGCTGTAACTGTTGCAGATGATCCGACGTAACTACTCAGTGGCTCCGCTCCTACGGTCCTCACTGCGTGAGGACCCACCCCTCTGGCTTTGTGTGGTCCGCCTGAATCTGGCTGCAGATTCAGGCGTGGGCGGATCGGCTGCGCCGAAACGTATCCGCCCATCACCACCCGGCGCCGGACCCCATCGCGTAGGGTGGGGGCCGGATAAGGGCGTTGTGAACACTCATGCCCGATGGGCCTGAGTGGTTACGATCCGACAATATCGTGTGCAGACCATGGCATGTTCAGCGCCCGCGCGGCTCAGGCTCCGCGATTCGATGCGACCACGCCCGTGATCGTCACGTATCGATGCCGCGCGGCTGATCTTGCTCGAGCCGCGAGCCCTGACAGAGGGGCGCAGGCCCGCAAGGCTGGCCGATTCGGGGTCCAAAGGTTCCCGGAATCTCTCGCGCTATCACGCCTGTTCGATCACCGAAGAGGTCTCTCAC
>CAZTGE010000285.1:0-2517 GCA_964612995.1 uncultured candidatus Brocadiaceae bacterium
TGTTCTCTGTGGTTTATGAGAGCACAGGAATAGGCCTGCGTAGTTACAAAGACCATTGCTCTCCGGCATGGTACGGCGACACCCATCTGGCCGCTCTGCTGCGCGATCTGGCCCGTCCGCCGAGCCCGCTGCTCATCCTGGGCAGGCGCTCGACGATCCGCGGGACTGGTCGCTCACCCTGACCCCGAGCGGCGCAGCGGTGCTGGCCGGCGAGCGCAACGCGCTCGAGGGCCGTCCGTTCGAGCGCTGGATCGGCGGCGTCCTTCTACAGGGAGCCGGGCCGCACTGGCGTTGGGATCCGATCGGCGAGCGCCTCGTCCCGCCCGCGGGGCCGTTGGCACGATAGAGGCTCTTATCAGAGGGGCGCTGCCCCCTCGCGGCTTCGCCGCGTACCCCCCCCCGGCCTCGGTCGTCACTCGCCAGCTGCGCTGGCGTATTCTGCGGCGCTACGCGCCATTTTCGCAGAATACCGTTCCTCGGTCGGCCGACCCGCTATCTGCGATTTGTGTCACGCGAACGCTTCACGGCGACCTGTGAGGGCCTCGTCACGATAGACCATCCCATCCATCGCTGACCGGTCCTATCCACCGGCGAGAACGACCATGTCCGATCAGGCCTCGGCAAGTGTTTTCGTCGCCGCAGGCTTCGTGCCTCGGGGCGTGCGATCTGCGTCGAAACACCGCGTGGCGCGCTCCGGCGGTGGTGCCGTTCGGGTGGGCGCGCAGGCCTCTGCCGTCGCTGCGTGGGGCGATGGCCAACACGAAGCGGGGCGGTGCGTAGGCGCAGGCGAATGCCGTGGCTGGGGCGGTCGCGCGTATTCCTTTTGCCGTCGTGCCCGGCGGCGCGATCATCGGTCCGGCTTGCGGGCCACCCACTGCTGAACGAGGAGCCTGTCGATGGACATCGTCGTTGTCGGAATCAATCACGCGGGAACGTCCTGCATCCGGACCCTGCTGTCACAGAACCGGGAGCACCGGGTGGTGGCCTTCGACCGCAACGACAACATCTCATTCCTCGGTTGCGGTATCGCCCTGAGCGTCAGCGGGGTGGTCAAGAACGTCAATGACCTGTTCTACTCCAACTGCAACGAGCTCGAGCGGCTCGGCGCCGAGGTACACATGGCCACCGAGGTCGTCGCGATCGACACCGCGGCCAGACGGGTCACCGCGCGCGATATCGCCAGCGGCGCGGAGCAGGAGGTCGTCTACGACAAGCTCGTCTACGCCGCGGGCTCCTGGCCGGTGGCGTTCGATGTCGCCAACAGCGAGCTGGACAACATCCATGTCTGCAAGTTGTTCCAACACGCGGCCACACTGATCGAGAAGGCGGACGCGCCCGGGATCGAGAGCGTGGCGGTGATCGGAGCGGGGTACATCGGGATCGAACTCGCCGAGGCCTACCGCGAGCGTGGCAAGAAGGTCACGCTGGTCGACCTGCAAGAGCGGGTGGTGCCGGCCTATTTCGACAGCGAGTTCACCGATCGGCTGCAGGCCAGCATCCGCGAGGCCGGCGTCGACCTGGTGCTCGGCGCGCGGGTCACCGGCTATGAGGGTACGGACGGCAAAGTCTCACGCGTATGCACCGATCGCGGTGAGTTCGCTGCGGATCTGGTGATCCAATGCGTCGGCTTCCGCCCCAACACCGATCTGCTGCCGCAGGCCGAGCGGTTGCCGAACGGTGCGCTCAAGGTCGACGCGACCATGGCCACTTCGATCCCGGATGTCTACGCCATCGGCGACGTCGCTGCGCTCTATCACGCCGCGCTTGGCGAACACCGGCACGTGGCGCTGGCGACCAACGCGGTCAAGACCGGCGTCGTGGCCGCGAGTCAGATCAACGGCATCGAACAACTGCGACTGGAGAGTATCGCCGGGACCAACGCGATCTGCGTGTTCGGCAACAAGCTCGCCAGCACCGGCTTGAGCGAGGCAGCGGCGCGCGCCGCGGGGCTCGAGGTCGCCGCCTCGTTTTATTTCGACAACGACCGGCCCGAATTCATGAACGAAGTCGAGGAGGTCGGGGTCAAGCTGGTCTACGAGAAGGACAGCCTGCGTCTGGTCGGGGCCCAGGTCGGCTCCTGCGGTCAGGCCAGCCACACCGAGTGCATCTTCTACCTCGCATTGGCGATCCAGAAGCGGCTCACGCTGTTGGAACTGGCCATGACCGACGTCTATTTCCTGCCGCACTTCAACAAGCCCTTCAACTTCGTGATCTCGGCGATCCTGCAAGCGCTCGGACTCAGCTACATGAAGGGTGAGAGCCGCTGAGCCACGCGGCGACCGAAGGTCCGACAGGACGCGTGATTGCCCGACCGGTATCGTTGGTAACTACTCAGGGACTTCGCCCCTACGGTCCGCACTGTGTGAGGACCTACCCCTCTGGCTTTGTCGTGGTTCGCCTGAATCTGCCGGCAGATTCAGGCGTGGGCGGATCGGCTGCGCCGAAACGTATCCGCCCACCGTCGGCACTTGCTCCTCGGTCTGACGGCCTGCGGGGCTGCGCTTGCGCTCCACGGGC
>CAZTGE010000286.1:0-2509 GCA_964612995.1 uncultured candidatus Brocadiaceae bacterium
CGGGCGCCGACCGCTACAATGCCCCTTGGGGTGCGGGCGGCGCCCGCGCTATGTACCTGTTCGGATCCAAGGGAGGTCGGGGCAGATGCAACGCGTTCTGGTCATCGATGACGAGGTCGAACTCGCACGCCTGTTCGGCCTCGTGCTCACCGACGCCGGGCATGAGGTCGAACTCGCCCACGATGGCACCTCCGGCCTGCGGGCCCTCGAGCAGGGCGGCGCCGATCTGGTGATCACTGATCTCGTCCTGCCGGAGCGCGACGGGATCGAACTCATCGGGCTGATCCGCCGACGCTGGCCGGACATCGCCCTTATCGCCATCTCCGGCGGCGGACGCATCACCTCGACGCAGTACCTCGAATTGGCGGACAAGCTCGGCGTCGATCGCTGTTTCGCCAAACCGGTCGACCTCGACGCGTTGACAATGGCGGTGGGCGACCTGCTCGCCGATGGTGTCTGAGGCCTGGGCCTCAGCCCTCGGCCGAGGACAGGAGTTCGAGCCGCACCCGGATTCGCTGCTCTTCCTCGAGCACCTCGAAGATCGCGCGGTAGTCGTCTCCGGTGACGTCGTTGGTGACCTGGAAGCTGTTGCGGGTGGCGGTCTGTCCGTCGAAATCGCTGAACGAGCGCATGATCTTGAGGATCTTCTCGTAAGCGGCCTGCTCGATCGGGAACGCCGCGAGGTTGAGCGGGTAGTTGCCGTTGCGCAGGTCCTTCTCCCAGACCTGATTGCCGATCATGTAATCGAGCAGGTCGAGCACGAAGCGCTGTCCGCGCAGGGTACTGGTGGTCATCGTGCCTCCCGTCCGCCGACCGGCTCCGGCTCCATTTCCTGCAGCCGACGATACAGGCTGCGCTCGCTGATGCCCAGCACGCTCGCGGCGTCGCGGCGGTTGTGTGCGCAATGCTCGAGCACCCGGCGGATGTGCCGCAGTTCGAGCTCATGCAGGCTCAGGGTCACCGGTTCATCCGGCGCGGGCTGCGACTGGGGCTCGGAGCGCTGCAGGCGATCGGAGCCGCCCTGGGTCCGGAGGAAGGACATATGCCGCGCGCGGATCGTGTGATCGCCATCGCGCAGAGTGGCGAACCAGCCGCGCTCGACCACGTTGCGCAGCTCGCGCACATTGCCCAGCCAGGGATAGTCGAGCAACAGCGCGTGCGTGCTTTCATGCAGGGCGATGCTGTCGGCGTACCGGCTGCACATCTGGTCGAGGAAGAACTCGGCCAGCGGCACGATGTCCTCGCGACGTTCACGCAGGGGCGGGATGCGCAGATTGATCACCACCAGGCGATGGTAGAGATCCTCGCGGAAGCGCCCCTGGGCCACCAGCGCCTCGAGGGTGCGGTGGGTCGCGGCGATGATCCGGACGTCGACCGGGATCTCCTTGGTCGCCCCGACCCGACGTACCAGACCGTATTCGAGCACCCGCAGCAGGCGTACCTGCGCCGCCTCGTCGATATCGCCGATCTCGTCGAGCAGCAAGGTGCCCTGGTGCGAGACCTCGATGATCCCCGCGCGCGGTTCGACCGCGCCGGTGAACGCCCCCTTGGCGTGACCGAAGAACTCGCTGTCGACCAGACTCTCGGGCAGGGCGGCGCAGTTGAGCACGTTGAACGGTCCGCGGGTCCGGCCGCTGAGACGATGGATATAGCCGGCGATGACCTCTTTGCCGACGCCGGTCTCGCCGTGGATCAATACCGGCGATTCCATCGCCGCCACCGCCCGCGCCTCCTTGAACAGATCGCGCATCGCCTGGCTCACCGCCACCACCGGGCGATCTATCTCCGGCATCCCGCCACGGCGGATCGCCTCCTTGAGCAGACGGTTCTCGTAGCTCGCGTGCTGTTTCTCGAGCGCCTTGTCGACCACCACCAGCAAGTCCTCGAGGTCGACGGGCTTGGTCAGGTAGTGGAAGGCGCCATGGCGCATCGCGCTCACAGCCGAATCGATGCTCCCCTGACCGGTGATCACCACCACTTCGATCGTCTCGTCCATCGCCGTGATCCGGCGCAGGACCTCGATGCCGTCCATCCCGGGCATACGCAGGTCGAGCAGGACTGCGGCCACGGTCTCGGCCGTGAGCACCGCGAGCGCGCTGGGGCCGTCGCCCGCCTCGCACAGCACCAGGTCCTCACGGTCGGCGAAGACCGACGCCGCCTGGGCCCGGAAGTCCGGGTTGTCATCGACAATCAGGAGTTTGCGACGTCCGCTCATCTTCCTTCCGACCCGGCCGGACAGAGCCCGGGAAGGTGAATTTACTCCCTGCGCAGATCAGAGTCAATGCATGACGCTTCTAACAGAGGGGGCGCTGCCCCCTCGCGGCTTCGCCGCCTACCCCCACGCGCCTCGGTCGTCACTCGCCAGCTGCGCTTTTTGCAGAGGGGGCGCTGCCCCCTCGCGGCTTCGCCGCGTACCCCCACGCGCCTCGGTCGTCACTCGCCAGCTGCGCTGGCGTTTCCGGCGGCCCTGCGGGCCATTTTCGCCGGAAAGCGTTCCTCTGTCGGCCGG
>CAZTGE010000287.1:0-2453 GCA_964612995.1 uncultured candidatus Brocadiaceae bacterium
GCTCTCGAGCGCCGCTGCGAGTTGCTCGCGCAGTGCGACGATCGCGAGCGGCAGCCCGGCCGCGCGTAGTGTGGCGAGCATTTCGCTCGCACCTTCGCGGGCGCGGTCGCCCGCGAGCAGCGCATCGGCGTCGACGACCACGCCGTCGAGCCCCTGCTGGTGCCATTCGACGTTGTTGGTCGCCCGGTGTTCGGTCGCGGGCGCGAGCTCGATCGCGGTGTCGCCGGCGGTGAGCTGCACCGGCTGTTCGCCGTCATTGCGCAGCGTGAAGCCGTCGGCGTCGACGCTCACGGTGATCGGGTTGCAGTGGTGGTAGAAGCGGTATCGCAGGGCGCTCCAGCCCGGCGGCAGGTGGGGATCGATCCGGATCTGGCCGGGGCTCACGCTCAGGCCGCCGAAGCCCCAGACCACCGCCTGCCAGATGCCGCCTTGGCCGGCGCCATGGATGCCGTGGTCGCCGTTGCCCATCGAGTCGTCGAGGTCGACGCCGGCGGCCATGTCGAAATAGCGCTTGGCATCGCGCACCAGCCCGAGGCGGGCGGCGACCAGCGCGTGGGTGCACAGGCTCAGGCTTGAGGTCTGGTTGCACAGCGGGGCGAAGACGCGATAGGTCGCGTGCACGGTCTCACGGTCGAAGACCCAGGGGATCATCTGGAACAGCAGCACGGTGTCCGCCTGCTTGCCGATCGCATCGGCGCCCATCCCCCCGGCCTTGAGCGCCACCGGGCTGGCGTTGACCAGCCGATGATGCCCGGCGAACTGGTCCATGACCCCGTCGGGCCGCTGGGCGACATGCAGCCCTTCGACCACCGCGCACCAGTGCTCGCGTCGTGCCTCGTCGATGTGCGCGTCCTGGAGCACCGCGTCGACCCGGCGCGGATCGAGCTTCGCGCAGGCGGCGATCACCGCCTCGGCGCGTCGCAGCAGTTCGCGGATCATCTGGTTGGTGTAGGCGTTGTCGTCGATCGGCTTGTGCAGCTCGTCGGGGCCGCAGATGCCGCGCAGGTGGAAGCTGCCATCGGGGTCCTGGGTGACCTTGCTCGACCAGAAGTCCGCCACCGAGGCCACCACCGCCAGGCCGCCGGCGAGCATGAAATCGTGATCGCCGCTGAGCTGGTGGTAGTGCAGCATGCCCCAGGCGACTTCGAGGCTGACGTGGATCTCCATCCGCCCCAGACCGCCGAGACAGGGCGGATCTTCGAGCCCGGTGTCGTAGGACTGACCAGGGAAGCGGGCGCCGCGGTAGCCGTCCTGGGCTGCGAGCCGGCGCGCGGCATTGAGGCGGTTGACGCGATAGGTCACGTGGTTGCGCGCCCGCGGTGGGTCGATCGCGCTGAGCAAGGGCAGCTGGAAGGCCTCCATGTCCCAGAACACCGCACCGCGGTACCAGTCGCCGGTGAGGTTCTTCGCGGCCATGCTCGACCGCCCGCCATCGAGCGGGGCCGAGGTCCGGGTGCTCCACACCGCGTAGCGCACGCTGCGCTGGGCCGCGGTGTCGCCATCGATCACCACATCGCCCATGTCCCAGAACGCGGCGACGGCGCGCTCGTGCGCGGCGCGGGCCTCGGCGTAGCTCTGGTGGCGGATCCGGGCCGCGTGGCGCACGACATCCTGCTGCGCGTCCTCGAAACCCGGCAGGTCGGCGCAGATCGCGACCAGCTTGGTGAACACATGCGGTCCCGCGCCGCTGCACTCCCAGCCCATCCCGGTCACTGCGGGATCATCGAGCTGCGTCCCGGCCCGTCCGTCCTGGGCACAGACCCGCCCGGCGACCGCGGTGCGGTGGCCCGTCGGGGGCGAGATCAGCACCGCGGCGAGGTCGCCCTCCGGCCTGCTGTCGAGGCGCTCGATCTCGCCCAGGCGCAGGCCCGCTTCCTCGGCGCAGGGAGTGTCGCCGGCGGCGTAGTACTTGGCCCGTGACTGGCGCACGCCGGCATCGATGCCGAGCACCACGCGGATGTCGCCGGCACCGGCGATCCGTTCGACGCTGACCTGTTGCGCGGCGAGCTGCTCATCGGCGAAGGAGGCGAAGCGCTCTTCGCACAGCGCGAAACGGTTCTCGCCGTGGACCAGAGTGGCCCGGCGGCGCACCAGCCCGCGTTGCAGGTCCAGTTCCCAGCTCTCCTCCTCGGCTCGGGCGCGCTCGCCGCCCACCGCGACGTAGGCGGTGAGCCAGTCGGGGGCGCCGAAATAGTACATCAGTCCCATCGGTGCACGGGTGTAGCTGCCGGAGAGATAGACGCCGCGATAGACCCCGGCGGTGGCTTCCGATGGGGTGCCGCGGGTGGCGTGGCGGCCGTTGCCGACATGGAAGATCGATCCGATCAGATCGGGATCGCGGTGGCGGAGGTCGGCGTCGGTGATCGTCCAGCTCATGCAGGGGCTCCAGGGCGCGGGTGCGGCCTGGATGGTCCGGGTCGGAGGCGCGGGTCAAGCCGAGCCCGGCACGCCAG
>CAZTGE010000288.1:0-2448 GCA_964612995.1 uncultured candidatus Brocadiaceae bacterium
CTGGCGAATACGTCCACTATCAGGGAGATACCCGCAACGATTGGTACACCGCGGTTCGCACACATACTGAAGACGAGAGGGGTGTGCTCATCGGTCCACGAAAGGTCGACTTCCGTAACTATCACGGCCAGACCGTAATGGAGCTGCGCCAGGCCGTGGTGAATGGCGTGCCTGCACAGCGGGTGTGGATCACCCATTTCACCTTCGATGACGACGGTCGCGTGCTCTCAGAGCGGCGACCGGCTGCCTGTGCGAGCTATCAGGTCACCTATGACGCCAACGAGTGGCCGCTCTGGCCGACACCGCAGAACAGCAGTTCCGGCATCGTAAAGGAGTGGCAGTACGGTACTGGAATGCTGGCGGGCAAGGTCCTGCGCGAGTACGATCGTGCCGGCACTGCCGGCGAGCGCCGGCTCACTACCAGTTACGAATACGAAGCGATCACCGCGCCGGTCCATCCTGACATGCCCAACATGGTCCCGTTGGTGGAACACTGGCTCGAATCCAAATCGTTCTACCCCGTCGCAACCGAGGATGTCGAGCACCCCGATCGCCTGACCACGACCTACGACTACGAGTTCTATCCCTTCCTCGACGAGAGCGGTCAGCCGATCCCCGGCGCTGAGGACCATCAACTCGTGCTCCGACCGCGGCAACGTATCGTCACCGCTCCGGCGGTGCCGCTCGCCCAGGGCGGCGACGGCCAACCACGCGTCACCATCTACAACTATCGCTTCTTCCCGAGCATCTGGGAGACGATCGATGGCGAGCTGGAGCTCCAACGGGCACCGCTTCGTTACAACGACTGGACCCGCTATTCCGACGGCACGCTCGCCCTCGCAGTGCAGGATCTCGATTTGGAGGCCGATGCGCCGAGCTACGGCGAGACGCTCTACAGCGTGCACGATGCGCGTACAGACACCTCCGGACTCAGCCCCGAAGGCGAACAGGCGCCCGCGGGCTGGGTCAATTCAGACGGCACCCACCTCAAGACCGCCTACGCCTACCACCCCAACGGGCAGGTTGCTGCCACCACTGGTCCTGATGGCGTCACCCATCGCTCCTTGCGTTTCACGCGTTCGCTCAGCGATGCCGATGGTACACGCTCGCTCGGTACCGTCACTCTGAGCACAGCGATGGTCGGGGGTGATTACAGCGCGCAGCCGGTGCAGATCACCCTACGCAGCGCCGATGGTCTTACCACCATCAGCGCGACCGGCGTCCCCGTCACCAACCACGATGGCGACCTGCGCAACGATCTCAGCGCCGATTTCCTCGCTGGGGATGTGCCGCTCGAGCAGGGATTCATCGGTACCCTGGTCAGTCGCGTCGAGCGGGCCTCCAACCACGCGGGCAAGTTGCTCAGCAGCAGTACATGGACCGACCCGATGGATCCGGCAGCCCCGCAGATGGTCACCACTTACACCTACACCGCTACCGGCCGGCGCGAACTCATGACGGCCCCGGCGGGCACGATCACCAAGACTCGCCATGACGGGCTCGATCGGCCTGTCGCCGAACTGCGTGGTCGCAATCTCGATGGACTGGCCTTGGTCGCATCGACCGAGTATGACCATGGTGGCGTTGGCGACGGTCATGTCACTGCGTCACGCAGTTACCACGCCGATGACGCGAGTTACCTCACCCGCCATGCCTACGACGCCTGGGGCCGCCGCATCGCCACCCTCCGTCCAGACGGCATGCTCGACTTCGCCCAACTCGACGCTTTCGGCCGCACCATGGCTGGAGCTGTTTTCGCTAATTGGGCCGATATCGGCACGCTGCCGCCGACCGCCGGGATCGGTACAGCTTCCTACAGTCACGCCGACCTCGTGGCCATGTCGGCGACCGGCTATGATCCCGCCGGGCGGAGCTATACCCAGAGCGCCTTCGCCATCGACGACCAGACGGGCAGCGTGCTCGCAGAACGCATCACGCGCCGATGGCATGATCGCATGGGGCGGGTGGTGAAGGTCGCCGGCCCCGACGGTCTGCTGACCAAGACCCGCTACAACGGCGCCGGCTGGCAGCTTGCCAGCTTCCAGGGCGTTGATCAGGGCGAGTCGCCGACAGATTTCGCCGCCGCCCTGGATCTCAGCGGTGATACGATCGTCTCACAGGAGCGCACGCTCTACGACCCGGCTGGTCGGGCTCTCGCTACCGCCAGCTACCAGCGCACCGAAGGCGCCACCGCCACCGGCGCCCTGACCCCGGCCACCGCCCGGATCGACTACAGCGCCACCTGGCACGACACCGCCGGGCGCACCACCGACACCGTCGCCTACGGCACCAACGGCCCGGATCACCTGACCGTCGCCGCCGATGGCAGCGTCACCGCCATCCCGGCCACCGCGCCGGCGACCGACGGCAGCCTGGCCTACCGCGTCCGCCATACCGACTACGACGCCCTCGGCCGCGCCTACAAGCAGGTCGACAACGCCGGCATCG
>CAZTGE010000289.1:0-2368 GCA_964612995.1 uncultured candidatus Brocadiaceae bacterium
ATACGCATCTGTGTTCTCTCACTCGCCATGGCCGTGGCAGTTTGCGGCCTCGCCGGCTGTCAGCTCGGGCGTGCGAGCGGCGGCTCGTTCGGTGCTGGCGTGAAGGCGATCAATGTGCCGAAGGACGTGGTCGACGTGAGCATGACCGCGAGCGACCACGCCTTCGAGCCCGACCGCGTCACCGTCGCGCCCGGCAAGACCGTGCGCCTGAAACTGGCCAACGAGGGCAACGTTCCGCATACGATCGAGCAGCATCTCGCCAGCGGCGAGGCCGAACTCGAGCCCGAACTCGAGCCCGGTGACAGCGGCACGCTCATCTTCGTCGCCCCACACAGCCCGGGTGCCTACACCTATTACTGCCCGATCGGCGATCACCGCGAACAGGGATGGTCGGTCAACTCGTGGTCAAGCAGTAGGCGGAGCACTGAGCGCAAAGACCGGAGGCGTGGGTCCATCGCGGGACAGTCCCGCGATGGACGCAGTCGGCCGGCGCATGCTCAAAAGGCGAGTCGCATACCGGCCAGCAGCGCGACGGCATCCGGGTCTTCGCCACGCGCGGAGGCGATACTGTGTGTCTCTCCGACGAGGAAGCCGTAGCGCACGCCGATGTAGGGTGCGAACTCGCGCCGGAGCGCATAGCGCAGACGCAGATCGAGCGCGACGTGGGTCAGCCCGGCGCCGGTGTGCTCCTCGGGCATGTCCTGGGCAGCGAATTCCATTTCTGTGCGTGGCTGCAGCACCAGCCGCTGCGTGATGCGGAGGTTGTACTCGGCCTCGAAGGCACCGAACACATCGCCGTCTTCGGTCAACTCCACGCTCGGCGTGCATTCGAACATGTACGGCGCCATGCCGTCGAGGGCGACGACCGCGGCCCAGGTGTCCTCGGTCTGCTCGTCGGTCCAGGTCAGCTCGTTCGCGACTCCGATCTGGAAATTCCAGAAGGGCGTGATCAACCGTGAGTATTTGATCTCGTTGGTGACCGCGATCTCGTCCTCGCCCTCGACCATGGCCTCGCCGGCCGATTCGACCCAGAGCTTGTCATAGTCGTAGCCGAGCCAGGCCTCGGTCTCCCAGCCGAGGGCATCGCGGCCCTTGCGCGCACGATACTCGAGCTGATCGACCAGGATATAGGTGAGAAAGCGGTCGTCGGCGACGACGTGGGGCCAGTCCTCCGGTGGCTCGTGGGCGGCGCGTTCCAACACCTCGTCCAGCGTCATCCCCGCTGGGATTTCATCAGATAGGTATAGGTCGCACCGGTGACATCGGCGATGTCGGTCGGATCCATCCGCATGCCCTGCCAGCGCAGCCGTCGCAGCAGGACCTCATTGAGGCTGGAATCGGTAGCTTGCATCTCGTCATCGAGATTGGCCACCGTCGGCCGCTGGAAATTGTAGTACCCCTCGAAGGTTTCGAGGTGCTCGAGAACAGCGTTCGGGTCCTCGAAGGTCCAGTCCGACAGCACCACGGTGTGCTCGCGATCGTAGGGTTGCGGCTCGGGCTCGCGCGGTTCGATGATCAACTGCCCGTAGTGGCCGAGCTGCTCCTGCAGGCCGGTGTGCGCATGATACCAGTAGGTCCCGCTCTGCCGCACGCGGTAGCGGTAGGTGAAGGTCGAGCCGGCGGGGATGCCGGGGAAGGAGATGCCCGGCACGCCGTCCATGTCGAAAGGCAGCAGAATCCCGTGCCAGTGGATCGAGGTGGATTCGGACATCCGGTTGTGCACCCGGATCTCGACCTCCTCGCCCTCGCGCATGTGGATCACCGGTCCGGGCACCGAGCCGTTGATGGTGATCGCGCGCCCGATCCCGCCGGCGATCGCGAGCGGTTGGCGTTCGATGTACAGATCGATGCCGCCAGGCTGCGTCGCATCGAGATGGGTCATCCGTCCAGCGGCCGGGAGCTGGCCGCCGGCTCCCGCTCGTAGCGGTGCGCAGGCGCCCATCGCGAGCACCGCGGCGGTGGCGCCGAGGAAGTCGCGCCGTGAGAGTGCTGGCAACGGAGGCATGCCATCGGATGCAGTGCTGGGTTGGTCCGGTGGTGTTCCCACGTCTCGCCTCCTCCACGTCGGGGCCCTACCCACGCTGTCATTGACGGAGTCGCCCTCTACCTGGTAGCGGTTGCATGACGACGGCGCGGCGGCGTATCCGGACCGTACCACCATATGACCGTTATCTGCCAGTTCACTGCGGTGAAGGCGACCGCCGTCGATTCTGCGCGGTGGAACGTTCAAGGTAACTGGAGCCGCGAAGCGGCGTCCAGTTCACCGCCGATTTCGATCATGTTTCTCACAGAGGCACGGAAACACGGAGAAAACATGAGAGGTTTCCGTTGATGGTACGAGTAATGCCATCTTTCATCAGTGCTTCTC
>CAZTGE010000290.1:0-2342 GCA_964612995.1 uncultured candidatus Brocadiaceae bacterium
CGCGTCATCACCCATCGCATCGCCCACCTGATCCAGGGCGGCGTGCGCCCCGACCACATCCTGGCGATCACCTTCACCAACAAGGCCGCTGGCGAGATGCAGGAGCGGGTCGAGGACCTGCTCGGCCTGCGTACGCCGTGGATCACCACCTTCCACAGCGCGGGGCTGCGGATCCTCAAACTCGAGCAGGCACGCCTCGGCCTGGCCCACCCCTTCACCATCATCGACGCCGACGACCAGAAGAAGATGTGGAAGCGGGTGCTCGCCGAGCTCGAACTCGACCCGAAGCAGTTCGATCCGCGTGCGGTGGCGGCGACCGTGGGGCGGTGGAAGAACGAGCTGATCACGGTCGAGAAGGCGGCCGAACAGGTCGATGATGCTCGCGGCGACGAGCTGCTCGCCTGCTACCGCACCTACGTCCGGCTCTGCCGCGAGGAGTGTGTGTACGATTTCGACGACCTGCTGCTCGAGCCCGTGCGCCTGTTCGAACAGGACGGCGAGCTGCTCGCGCGCTACCGCGAGCGCTTTCCGCACATCCTGATCGACGAATACCAGGACACCAACCACGCCCAGTATCGCTTCTTCCGTCTGCTCGCAGCGCATGGCAACATCTGCGCCACCGGCGACCCCGACCAGGCGATCTACGGCTGGCGCGGCGCCGACATCAACAACATCCTCGACTTCGAGACGGACTTCCCCAATTGTCGCGTGGTGCTGCTCGAGCAGAACTACCGTTCGACCAAGTGCATCCTCGCCGCGGCCCAGGCGGTGGTCGAGCACAACGTCCAGCGCAAAGACAAGACCATCTTCACCGACAACGCCGCGGGTGAGCCGATCCGGCTGATCACCGTCGACGATCAGGACGACGAGGCGATGGCGATTGCCGCGGCGATCGATCGGCTCGGCAGCGAAGGTCGCCGGCTCTCGGACATCGCGGTGTTCTACCGCATGAACGCGCAGAGTCGCACGCTCGAGGAATGGCTGATCCGTCGGGGCGTTCCCTATCGTATTTTCGGTGGGACGCGGTTCTATGATCGCGGTGAGGTCAAGGACCTGCTCGCCTACTGCAAGCTGCTGGTCAATCCGCGCGACCTGCTCTGCCTGCAGCGGATCATCAACGTCCCGCGTCGCGGCATCGGCGCCAAGACCTTCGGTCTGTTGCGGCGCCTGGCGGGCGAACAGGGCGTGGCGCTGTTCGAGGTGCTGATGACCGAATCGCTGCTCGAGCGGGTGGCGGTGGGGCGGGCCGAGCGCCCGCTGCGCGCCTTCGTCGCCTTGCTGCGCCGGCTGCAGGACCTGGATCTGCGCGACACCGCCGACTGCATCGAACAGGTGCTGCAGCTCACCGGGCTCGAGGAGTTCCATCTCGAGAACGACCCTGAGCGCGGACAGGAGAAGGCGGCCAACCTGCGTGAGGCGCTGACCGCGGCGCAGCAGTTCGCCCTCGCCCATCCCGATGCCGGGCTCGAAGGCTTCCTCGACCACGTCAGCCTGCTCACCAGTCAGGACAACCGGCACGGCGGCGAGGACCAGGTCGCGCTGATGACCCTGCATGCCTCCAAGGGGCTGGAGTTCCCGGTGGTGTTCATCGCCGGCTGCGAGCAGGGGGTACTGCCGCTGGTACGCGAGGGCCACAGCGCCGATTACGAGGAGGAACGCCGGCTGATGTACGTCGGCATCACCCGCGCCCAGGAGCGGCTGTTCCTCTCGCGTGCCGTCAGTCGCCAGCATCAGGGCCGGTGGACCCGCAACCCGCCGAGCATGTTCCTCGCCGAGATCCCCGACGGGTGCATCGAACACCGCGACCGCGTTTGCCGCCCGGAGCAGGCCGCCCGGCGCGGGGTCAAGGACGGGCCCGGCTATCCCGAAGCCAGCCTGGCCGATTACCTCACCGGCGACGGCGGTGCGGCCGCGGCGCAGGAGTTGCTCAGTCAGATGCGCGGCCGCTTGCTGACCACCGGCTCAGCGCTCAAGGCCAGCCTCGGCGCTGATCCGGGCAGCGCCGGCGCGGCGCAGCGCCGCCGGGCAGCAGCAGGCGCAGCGGCGATCGCCGCTGCCGGGGGTCTCTGCGTCGAGGACCTGCAGCCAGGCCTGCGCATCCGTCACCGCAGCATCGGCGTCGGCACCGTGCTCCGGCTCGCTGGGCCCGAAGATGACCCCACCATCCACATCGATTTCGATGATCTGGGTGAGAAGGAACTGCTGCTGGCCTACGCTGCGGCCCAGCTGGTGCGCGAGCAGGAAGCCTAGCCCGGATCCCGGATGAGACAACTGCTGCAAAGCCGTATCGCACCGCCACTACAGGACTTCGCTCTGTCGGCGGATCCTCACGTAGCGCTGCT
>CAZTGE010000291.1:0-2324 GCA_964612995.1 uncultured candidatus Brocadiaceae bacterium
TGAGAAAAAGGATCGAACGCAACCACTCAGGCCCATCGGGCATGAGTGGCTGCAACGCCCTTTCCGGGGCCCCATCGTATGCGATGGGGCCTGGCGCCGAGTGGTGATGGGCGGATACGTTTCGGCGCAGCCGATCTGCCCACGCCTGAATCTGCCGGCAGATTCAGGCGAACCACGACACCGGACGCCTTCGCGCCGGTGATCTTTGACGGTGGCCGGCGGAGCGCTGGTGCCGCACCGTGCCGCGTGGGGCGCGACGCTGCAGGGAGGTGTGGCTTCGAGCCGTTCTGTATCGCGCACAGGTCATTGTTGACACGTGCCTGAGCGTGCCCATACTGACTCACATGACTGATACTTCCGAACTCCCCCAAGGCCAGCGCCGGGTCCTGAACTACTTCGCCGATGCCGAGGCCAGCGGCCACCAGGCCAGTCGGGCCGAGGTCGCCGAGGCCTTGGGCTACGCTTTCCCCTCCGCGGTGACCAAGCACGTCGAAGCGCTGGTGCGCAAGGGGCTGATGACCGCCGATCGGATCAAGAAGCGCAATGTCAAGCTCACCGAGGAAGGCTGGGCTGCGCTCGGCCGGATCCCGGCCGAGCAGGGCGTGCCGGTGATCGGCAGCATCGCCGCCGGGATCCCCATCCTCGCGACCGAGAACTACTCCGACCATCTGACCGAAGTCGTGCCGGCGCCAGGGCGTTTCGCGCTCCAGGTCCGTGGCAATTCGATGACCGGTGCGGGCATCTACGATGGTGATTACGCGGTCATCGACCATGGCAAGCCGGTGCGCAGCGGTCAGATCGCGGCGGTCGTCGTCGAAGATGAGGCCACCCTCAAGCGGGTGCAATTCCGCGGTAACCAGCTGCTGCTGGAGAGCGAGAACAAGCGCTTCAAGACCATCACCGTGGACAAGCGCAAGGCGCCCGGCCACGTCGAGGTCGTCGGCCCCTTGCGCTTCGTCTACCGCCCCTTCTGAGTCCCGACCCGTCGGTGGCAGATCGCCCCGGCCGTGGCACCTCCGGCATGGAATCCCGGAGTCCGCGCCTTATGGTCGCTGCCGCCTCGATACCCTCTGCCCTCCGCCCCGTGTCTCCGAGAGGATCGCCATGAGCGCCGCCAACACCGCCTCCACCAACACCGCCTCGGCCAACACTGCCTCGGCCAACACTGCCTCGGCCAACACCGCCTCGGCCAAAACCGATGCCGGCAAGCCCGCCGTTCCCGACGAGAAAACGAAGACCGAGGCGCGTCCGCGCGACCCGGCCAAGGAGAAGGCGCTCGCCGCAGCTTTGGATCAGGTCGAGCGTAGCCATGGCAAGGGTGCGATCCTCCGTCTCGGCGATGTCCACAAGGTCGACGTCGGCGCCATCCCCACCGGCAGCCTCAGCCTCGACATGGCCCTCGGCATCGGCGGTATCCCCCGTGGTCGGATCATCGAGCTGTTCGGCCCCGAGAGTTCGGGCAAGACCACGCTCGCGCTGTCCGTCGTCGCCAACGCCCAGAAGGCCGGGGGCGTGGCCGCGTTCATCGATGCCGAACACGCACTCGATCCCTCCTATGCCGAGATCATCGGCGTGAATCTCGATGACCTGCTGGTGTCGCAACCCAACTACGGCGAACAGGCGCTCGACATCTGCGACCTGCTGGTCCGGTCCAACGCCGTCGACGTGGTGGTGGTCGACTCGGTCGCAGCGCTCGTGCCCAAAGCCGAACTCGATGGCGAGATGGACGACACCCAGGTCGGCCTGATGGCCCGGATGATGTCCAAGGCGATGCGCAAGCTCGCTGGCGCGATCAGCCAGAGCCGCACCTCGGTCGTCTTCATCAACCAGATCCGCGAGAAGATCGGCGTCATGTTCGGCAACCCGGAGACGACCCCCGGTGGGCGCGCGCTCAAGTTCGCCTCCTCCCTGCGCATCGAGATCCGTCGCGTCACCAGCATCACCAATGGCGATCGTACAGTCGGCAACCGTACCCGGACCAAGGTGGTCAAGAACAAGGTCTCCCGGCCGTTCACCAAGGCCGAGTTCGACATCATGTATGACGAGGGCATCAGCTTCACCGGCGATGTCCTCGACCTCGCGACCCAGCACAAGATCGTCCAGAAGTCCGGCGCATGGTTCGCTTACGAAGGCGAGAAACTCGGTCAGGGGCGCGAGAACGCCAAGCAGTTCCTCAAGGACAACCCGGACATCTGCGATGCGATCGTGGCCAAGGTCAAGGAAGCGACCAAGGATCTCTGAGTGACGCCGGGCTAGCCCGGATCCCTCATGAGGATCGTCGCGAAAAGTCGTAGCGTGCTGTCAGTACAGGGCAGCGCGACCGA
>CAZTGE010000292.1:0-2291 GCA_964612995.1 uncultured candidatus Brocadiaceae bacterium
GAGGACGGGCCGATCCGGGGCTCGAACCCGTGCTCGGAATACATGTTCCTCGACGACACGGCCTGCAACCTCGCGTCCATGAACCTGCTGACCTTCCTCGAGGACGGCGTGTTCCAGGCAGAGGACTACATGCACGCCACCCGGCTCTGGACGCTGACGCTGGAGATCAGCGTGCTGATGGCGCAGTTCCCGTCGAAGGAGATCGCGCAGCTTTCCTATGAGTTCCGCACGCTGGGCCTTGGCTACGCCAACATCGGCGGCCTGCTGATGAACATGGGCTACAGCTATGACAGCGACGAGGGCCGCGCGCTCTGCGGGGCGCTGACGGCGATCATGACCGGCGTGGCCTATGCCACCTCGGCCGAGATCGCGGGCGAGTTGGGCGCTTTCGCGGGCTACGAGCGCAACCGCGACCACATGCTGCGGGTGATCCGCAACCACCGCAACGCGGCCCAGGGCAACGGGCACGGCTACGAGGATCTGGCGGTGCGGCCCGTGCCGCTCGATCACCGCAACTGCCCCGACACCCGGCTGGTCGAGCTTGCCATGGCCTCCTGGGACGAGGCGTTGCGGCTGGGCGAGGCGCATGGTTACCGTAACGCGCAGGCCACGGTGATCGCCCCCACGGGCACCATCGGGCTTGTCATGGACTGCGACACCACCGGGATCGAGCCCGACTTCGCGCTGGTGAAGTTCAAGAAGCTCGCGGGCGGCGGTTACTTCAAGATCATCAACCAGAGCGTTCCGGCAGCTCTGGAAAAGCTGGGCTACACCAGCGCCCAGATCGAGGAGATGGTGGCCTATGCTGTCGGCCACGGCTCGATCGCGCAGGCGCCCGCGATCAACCCCGCCACCCTGCGCGACAAGGGCTTCGACGAGGCGGCGCTGGGCCGGGTCGAGGGCGCGCTGGGGCAGGCCTTCGACATCCGCTTCGTGTTCAACCAGTGGACGCTGGGCGAGGAGTTCTGCCGCGAACGCCTGGGCATCCCGGCCGAAAAGCTGAACGATCCCTCCTTCGACCTGCTGCGGCACCTGGGCTTCACCCGCGCCGAGATCGAGGCGGCCAACGACCATGTCTGCGGCACCATGACGCTGGAAGGGGCGCCCTATCTCAAGGACGAGCATCTGCCCGTCTTCGACTGCGCCAATCCCTGCGGCAAGAAGGGCAAGCGCTTCCTCAACGTGGAGAGCCACATCCGCATGATGGCGGCGGCACAGAGCTTCATCTCGGGCGCGATCTCCAAGACGATCAACATGCCCAACGACGCCACCATCGAGGACTGCCAGAAGGCCTACGAACTCTCGTGGTCGCTGGGCTGCAAGGCCAATGCGCTCTACCGCGACGGCTCGAAGCTCAGCCAGCCGCTGGCCTCCGCGCTCGTCGAGGACGACGAGGAGGCAGCCGAAGTGCTGGAAACGGGCAGCCAGCAGGAAAAGGCGCAGGTGCTGGCCGAGAAGGTCGTCGAGAAGATCGTGGTCAAGGAGGTCGTCCGCGCCGCGCGCAGCAAGCTGCCCGAGCGGCGCAAGGGCTACACGCAGAAGGCCATCGTGGGCGGCCACAAGGTCTATCTGCGCACCGGCGAATACGAGGACGGTGCGCTGGGCGAGATCTTCATCGACATGCACAAGGAAGGCGCGGGCTTCCGGGCGATGATGAACAACTTCGCCATCGCGGTCTCGGTCGGCCTGCAATACGGCGTGCCGCTGGAGGAATTCGTCGACGCCTTCACCTTCACCAAGTTCGAGCCCGCGGGGCTGGTGCAGGGCAACGACTCGATCAAGAACGCGACCTCGATCCTCGACTACATCTTCCGCGAACTGGCGGTCAGCTATCTCGACCGGACCGACCTTGCCCACGTCAAGCCCGAGGGCGCGACCTTCGACACCCTGGGCCGCGGCGAGGAAGAGGGCGTATCGAACATCCGCGAGTTGTCCGAGGGTGCGGCCACCAAGTCGCTGGAGGTGCTCAAGCAGATCAGTTCGACGGGCTACCTGCGCAAGCGCCTGCCGCAGGAACTGGTGGTGCTGAACGGCGGCGGCGCGCCCGCCACCGCGCGGATGCCGGCCGACGCCACCGCGCCGATGCAGGCGATCATGCCCGAGGGCGCCTCTGCCAGCCTGACGGTGTCGAGCTCTGCCACCATGACGGCCACCGCCCCCATGGGCGCCGCCGCCAGGGCGCGGATGCAGGGCTACGAGGGCGAGGCCTGCGGCGACTGCGGCAACTACACGCTGGTGCGCAACGGCACCTGCATGAAGTGCAACACCTGCGGCGCGACGAGCGGGTGCAG
>CAZTGE010000293.1:0-2191 GCA_964612995.1 uncultured candidatus Brocadiaceae bacterium
CGGTCACGCGCAAAGAAGGGGAACAACCCATGCCCGATGGGTCTGAGTAGTTACTCTGCTTTTCATCAGGGGACTTCGCCCCCCGAACCCCCTGTCCCTTGGTCGCTTGCATCACCGGTTCCGATTCGATCTTCGAAAAGATCGCTGATGCAAACGGCCGAGTGACTAACCGGCGAGCTCCGGCGTGGCCGGCGTGGCGAGGGCGGGATCGCCGCCGCCGCGGGCTGCCAGCACCTCGGCGAAGGGCACCGCTTCGCAGCGCCCGAAGAGCGGGTGACGGCGCAGCTCCCGCGTCGCCGACACCGCTGGCGAAGGCAGGCCGCAGAGGAAGCGCGCCTGTTGCCGGGGACTGCCGAGCGCTGCGGGGTGCTTGTCGACCAGTTGCTGGAAGCCGTCGAGATCAATGGTCTGGTAGGCGACGCGGCGACGTGGCGGCACCGTCGCCGGCTGGTCACCGAGGCAGATGCCGCAGTGGCCGCAGCGCTCGACGGACTCGCCGAAGTGGGCCAGCAGCTTTGCGGTCAGACAGCCGGCGTGGGCGGCGTAGGCGAGCATGCCCTGGATGCGTTCGATCTCGCGTTGCTCGTGTTCGGCGAAACCGGCCATCAGCGCGCGGTGCTGGCCCTCCACATCCAGGCGCGCGGGCAGCAGGCGGAAACGCTGCCGGTAACCGGCGAGCTGCAGCTGCACGAGTCCGCGCCCCTGCAGGTCCTCCAGGGCGCGCAGGACCACGGCGCGGCCCTGGCCGCTGCGCTGGACAGCGGCATCGATATCGAGGCTGAACCATTTCCGGGCCGGGGTGCTGCAGGCGAATATATGGCGCAGGAAGGCGGCCTGCCGCTCGGGATACTGCGCCAGGATCTCGGCACTGCTGCAGGCGGGCGCGAAGCGGGCGCTGCCGTAGTAGTGGCCTTCGCTGCGGATCTGCCCGGCCAGCTCCAGGCGGGTGAGCAGGGTGCTGACCACCAGCGGACGGATGTCGAAGCGGCGCGAGCAGTCGCTGATCGCCAGGTCGATATCCGCGCCCATGGCCGCGAGCTCGTCGAGCAGGGCCCGCACCTGGACCGGGTCCGGCGTGTCACCGTAGACGAAATTCTCGAGCACGGTGCAGTCGTCGCCGCAGGCGAAGAGCTCGCAGACCGCCGTTCCGCCGTCGCGGCCGGCACGACCGATCTCCTGCATGTAGCTCTCGAAGCCCTTGGCCAGGTGGCAGTGGTAGACGTAGCGGATGTCCGCCTTGTCGACGCCCATGCCGAAGGCGATGGTCGCGCAGATGATCGGGATGCGACCCTGCATGAAGGCGTCCTGGGTCGCGGCGCGGCGCGCCGCCGCCAGACCGGCGTGGTAGGGGCGGGCCTGGAAACCGGCGGCACCCAGGGCCGTGGCGAGTTCCTCGGCCTGCCGCTGCAGGGTGACGTAGACGATGGTCGGTCCCGGCGGGCGCTCGCGCAGCCGTCGGATCAGCAGGTCCTGGCGCTCGCCGTCGCGGCAGCCGGTGACCCGCAGCTCCAGGTTGGGCCGGTGGAAACCGGTGTTGACGACGTCGTCGGCGGCGATGCCGAAGGCCTCGGCCATGTCGCTGGCGACCTGGGGCGTGGCGGTGGCGGTGAGGGCCAGCACGCGCTCGACCTGCAGCTCCCTGGCGGCGCGGGCCAGCTTCAGATAATCGGGCCGGAAGTTGTGCCCCCAGGCGGAGATGCAGTGGGCCTCGTCGATCGCCAACAGGCTCAGGCGCTGGCCGGCGATCAAGCTCAGGAAGCGCTCGTTGGCGAGGCGTTCCGGCGCCACGAACAGCAGCTTCAGGCCCCCGTTGCGGACCGCCTGCGTCACCGCCCGGTAGCGTTCCTCGTCCAGGCTGGAGTCGAGGCGTTCGGCGGCGATGCCGCGGCGCTGCAGGACGTCGATCTGGTCCTTCATCAGCGCGATCAGCGGCGACACCACCAGGGTGAGGCCCGGCAGCAGCAGCGCCGGCAACTGATAGCACAGGCTCTTGCCCGAACCGGTGGGGAAGATCGCCGCCGCGCTGCGCCCGGCCAACAGGGTGTCGGTCACCGCCTCCTGCCCCGGTCGGAAGGCGTCGAAGCCGAAGCGTTCCCGCAGGATCCGGCTCGTCTCGTCCATGGCCGATCCCTCCTTGCCGCCAGCCTGGAGTGGATCAGCGGCGGTCCACGGGCGATCGCCACAAGGACGC
>CAZTGE010000294.1:0-2180 GCA_964612995.1 uncultured candidatus Brocadiaceae bacterium
GTTTTCGGCGGCCCTGCGGGCCAGTATCGCCGAAAAGCGTTCCTCTGTCGGCCGGTCGATGGGCTCCGGAGCTGGGCTCCGGACGCTGCAGGTGGGCACTTATGTGTAGTATTCTGGCTCCTCGACGTTTCATGTGGGCAGACGCAGGACGAGCTTACCCGCGATAAGGTACGCCATGAGGCGCAACGTTCGCTTGTTGCGATAACCGTGCGCCTTCCGCCTGGCGGCCTGGATCAGACTGTTGATTCCCTCCATGACCGCGGTGGTGATGCGACTAGCCCGGATCCCTCACCAAAATGAAGATGGCGGCGGCCCGAAAATGATGTAAAAGGCACCTATCACAAGACCTACAACATCACCAACGAGGCCGCCCGCCATGGCAGTTTGTACCGGACCCGCCGTCGATCTCCAGCGCCATTCCTGTCAGGATGTTCGGGCCCAATTCGATGCGGGTCGCATCTCCAGCGATGGCGGAGCCCTGCTGTTGCGTGAGATCGATGAGGCTCTGAACATTATCAAGCAGGTAGCGACCTGCTTTCAGGATCACCGGCGTGCAGACCTGATCGAGCATACGCTGGAGGACCTTCTCCGGCAGCGCATCTTCGGTATCGCACTCGGTTACGAAGACATTGCCGACCATGATACGCTGCGCAGCGACAGCGTTCTCGCCCTGGCCTGTGGCAAGCAGGATGTTCTCGGTCAGGACCGCGAGCGTGCTTCAGATCGTGGCAATCCTCTTGCTGCGCATGCCACGCTGCATCGCCTGGAACTCGCTCGCCCGCTGGAGGATTCCGATGGGCGGCAGTCGGAAGTGCGCGGCGCCAATTAGATCACCTTCTCGCGTGACCTGGGCGAGTTCCTGTTCATCGACCTGTATGCGCAGTTCTGCAGGAATGCCATCCCAGCGCAGGTCATCCTGGACCTGGACACGACCGACAGCACCATTCATGGCAACCAGGAAGGGAAGTACTTCAACGCCCATTACGACAGCCATTGCTACACACCGCTGTATGTGTTCACCGATACCGGCCACGTCCTTGTGGAGCGAACTGCAGACCTGCGACGAGTCGCCGAGCCGAAACAGTGTTCATCGGTGCGGACGATCGTCGAACGCCTGCGTGCACAGCCCGGCTGGGAGTCGGTGCGTTTCATTGTTCGCGGTGATTCCGGCTTCTGTCGCGACGACCTGTTGAGCTGGTGCGAGGCTCATGACGTGGGCTTCGTGGTGGGCCTGCCGACCAATAGCCGCCTGGAAGCTGAAATCGCGTACGATCTCGAACAGAACCTCCCTCTCGCCAAGTGGGACCGCGAGCCACATGTCAGCTACCGCTCCTTTTTCTATCGAACTCGCGCCTCCTGGTCCGCTGAACGTTTCGTGGCAGCGAAAGCCGAAGCTCTACCCGCGAGCCAAGACTGCGGCAATCACGAAGCCAAGGCGAATCCGCGCTTTGTTGTCACCAACCTCAACGACATGCTCGGGATCACCGACCCCGAAGAATTGTATCGTCAGTGGCACTGCCCCCGTGGCGATATGGAGAATCGCATCAAGGAGCAGCAACACTGCTTGTTCGCCGATCGGGTATCGACGTCTTGGATGTGGCCGAATCAGCTTCGGCAATGGTTTTCGACCATTGCCTACGTGATCATGCACGCCCTGCGCACGATCGGCTTGAAGGACACCGATCGTGCCACGGCACAATGCAGCACCATACGCAGTTTCCTGCTGAAGATCGGCGCCACGATCCGTGTCACGACCAGACGTATCTGGGTCCACCTCAGTGGTGCCCATCCAGCCGAACCCCTGTTCAGAAAGGTCGCCGCCAGACTCAGCGCGCTATGCTGATCGCACCCATTCCTACCACCACCACCCATCTGGAATCTGCATGCACGCCAGTCGTGTCCGATCACGCTGGCCGATGATTCGGGAATTGTCGCAAGTTTTGGGCCATATCGACCCAATGTGCAGCCACAGTCCGGAAATCGGCGAGCCTAACGCAGATGCAGAGCCACTGATGACTGTTCTGCGCCTCACTGCGCCGCCTGAAGACGCCTGACTCAGCTCGCGGCGCCACTTGGTGAGGGATCCGGGCTAGAGCGCAGTGGCGCGCGCAGCAGGGGCCGGAATACGGCATCTGGCTCGCGCCGGCCCTCTCGGCCTGCGACAACCAGCTCCGACTGGA
>CAZTGE010000295.1:0-2174 GCA_964612995.1 uncultured candidatus Brocadiaceae bacterium
GTGTGCCTGGATGGGCTATGGGTAGGGCGTGAAAGAGATGGGTGTCCTGGGATCATTCGGGATCATTCGCCGCCGGCTGCCCCGGTGGCGCTGGCGCCTGAGGCCCTACGCCGCCCGCGGGTCGCTGCCCGCAAGTACCGGCGCCGCGCGATCACCCGGCGACGGGCCATGCCGGCTTACCGGATCCGCCCCGCCCGCGCCGCTGTGCAAGTAAAGGGCGTGTGAAGCCGTCGGCGGACCGTCGTTACGCCAGGCATAGGATTTGATGCTTGACCCGGAAGGTCAGCGCGAAAGGATCCCCATCGTGCTACCAGCCCGATGGGCGAACGCGGGCGAGCAAGAGGGGTCCGACCTATGCAGGCATGGCAGATCGCCGCCGCCGTATGCGTCCTGGTGCTGGGGGCGGGGTTCCTGTGGGTGCGCACCTCCGGGCCTGATGCCCGCGATCTCCCGCCCGCATCGGCTGATCACGCTGCCCAGCGTACGACGGCGGCCGCAGAGTCTGCTCCCGGGGGTGACCGGGCCCCGCTTCCGCCCACCCCGCTTCCGTCGCCCGCCGCGCAGCCGCCTGCCGGCGCTCCACCGGTCGCCGGCGGACCCCCGGCCGATCCCCCGGACGACGCCCCGCCCCGGCAGGCGGCGCCGGGCGCGGAGGGACCGGCCGCGGACGACCCGCTGGCCTACGGCACCTTCCCCGCCGTGCCTGCTGATGCCAATGAGCAGGTGGCGAAGGTCGTGGCCGCGGCGCGCGCGCGCACGGATGCCGCGCTGCAGACGCCGGTTGCCGCGATTCCCCCCTTCGATGCCAAGGCCTATCGGGAAGACCCGCAAGCCTATCTCTCGCGGGCCGTTCCGGCGCGGGTCTTCCAGTCTGCGTCTCCGGCCCAGGACGTGCCGATCCTCCGCCCCCAAGGCAAGCGTTTCGCGAGCATCGCCCAGGGCGAGTCCGTGGTCCTGCGGGTGCGTTCGGCTCCGGGTTGGCCGGTCACCTTCGCCACCAGCGACGCCGGCCTGTTCGACAACGACCTGACCACCATCTCCGTCGCAGCCGACGAGAATGGCCTGGCCGAGGCGCGCTATCGCGCGACCGCCGGCGTGATCGACGATGTCAATATCCAGGCCGCATCGCCGCGCGCGAGCGGACAGGTGCAGTTCACCGTGTTCGTGCGCCGTGTGCCGGCCGACGATGACGACGATGATCCAGCGGGCGATGCGGCGGATTCGCCGCGTGCGCATGCCCCACCATTGGTTCCTCGCCAGCCTCACCTGTCGCATTCACATCCAGTCAATAAATCATGCATTTCACAATCAGCCACGCACCCGTTGCGTGACCGTTGTCCTATGCTTTGTCCAGACAGGCGACTGCCGCCTGTCGCGTTCGTTCCTGCAAAGGGAGTCCCATCATGATCCGGCATCTCATCCCCGTGCTGATCCTCTGCTCCAGCTGGGTCTTCTTGGCCCCGGCGGTCGTGGGCGCGCAAGAATCCGGGGGCGATGCTCCCGCCCAGGCGGATGGGGGCCATACCCTGAGCCTCCTGAGCCTGGTGGATCTGTTTCTGCGGCCGACCAAGGCTTGTTCCAATCAGGAAGCGCGTGAATGCACCATCACATGCCGCTGGTGCAACCCGATCACCGGCAAATGGGAAACCGGCTCGCTGTGTTCTCTGCTGTGCTTCTTCGGGCTGAACCCGGGGCTTCCTTCGCTGGGGTACAACTCCAGCGGTAGCCATATCGACAACTGGTCCATGGCCTACCACCACCTGGCTGCAGACTACCAGCATTCCAAGCCAGAGGTCGGCTGCACCAGCTGTGGCGGCACTGCGCCTGACAATGTCAACCTTCTGCCACGTTTCTCGCTGATGCGCACCCATCGCCCGCGCGACCTCTACCGGCATTCCTCCTTCGGCCCCGGCGTGTTCAGCAATTACGATATCTCCCTGCGTTTCCACCGGTTCGATGGCACCACCCTCGCCGACTTCTTCGAGCCGTTCAACACCGGGGGCGAACGGTTCGCCGACGGTCCCTACGCTGCGCCGGACAACTTCTCGGACGAGGACACGCGCGATGGGCGCTTCACGCCTTATCGCTTCGTAACTGCTCAGACCTTCCTGAAGTTCTATCTACAATTACCACAGAGGACACAGAGAACACGGAGAGAAGAAGGAGAGAATTCC
>CAZTGE010000296.1:0-2151 GCA_964612995.1 uncultured candidatus Brocadiaceae bacterium
CCGACGATGCGCTGCATGAACTGCTGGGCGAGCGGCACGTCATGGATGTTGACGATGGCCGGCAGGCCGCGTTCGGCGCAGATCTCGGTGAGCAGCCGCATGATCTGGCGGCTGGTCTTGGGGTCGAGGCTGGCCGTCGGTTCGTCCACCAGCAGAAGCTCGGGCTCCTGCGCCAGGGCGCGGGCGATGCCGACCCGCTGGCGCTGGCCGCCCGACAGGGCGTCGGCGCGCTTGTCGGCCTGGTCCATCAGCCCCACGCGGTCGAGCAGACGGTAGGCGCGGCGGATGTCCTCGGGCGGGAAACGGCGCAGCCAGCTGCGCCAGAAGGGCACGTAGCCCAAACGGCCCGACAGCACGTTCTCCATCACCGTCAACCGCTCGACCAGCGAGTATTCCTGGAAGATCATGCCGATCCTCCGGCGCTGGCGGCGCAGCTCGGATTTTCCGACCCGCGCGAGATCCACATCGCCCAGAAGCACCCGACCTTCGGTCGGCTCCACGAGCCTGTTGATGCAGCGGATCAGCGTCGACTTGCCGGCACCGGAGGGCCCGATGAGGCCCATGATCTGGCCCTCGGGCACCGTGAGCGATACCTCGTGCAATGCCTTGTCACCGGTCCGGTAGGTCTTCGACAGGTTCTCGATCCGCAGCATCTCGTGTCTCCACAAAGATGCACGGGCGGCAAGAGCCGCCCGTGCCGGCATATAATGACGGTCTAGTTCACTCGCACTCGTAAACGACGTCGTTGGCGTCGTCGATGGTGCGGATCACCGACCAGTCTTCCTCGAACGTGATCTCGATGAACTGGTCCTCACCGTTGCGGCCGAATTCCTCGGCCAGCGCCGAGCCTTCCCACTCGAAGCTGAAGAACGCCTCGCGGATCTTCTCCTGCAGCTCGGGCGCAAGGTTGTAGACCGTGCCGTAGCCCGTGGTGGGGAAGGTCTGCGACTGGTAGATCGTCACCAGCTGGTCCTCGGTGACCACCTCGCGGTCGATCATCCGGCCCTTGACCGAGTTGGCGATGGAGGCGGCGGGGTAGTCCTTGTTGGCGACGCCGAGAATCGAGTTGTCATGGGCGCCCGAGAAGGTGGGCTCGAAATCCTCGCCCGCGACCATGTCGAACTCGGCCTTGAGGATGGCGGACGGCGCCTTGAAGCCCGAATTGGATGTTTCCGAGGTGAAGGCCAGCTGATTGCCCTTGATGTCCTCGACCTCCTCGATGCCCGAATCGGGGTAGGTGATGATCTCCATCTCGTAGCCGAACGAGCCGTCCTCGGCCGCCATCATCGCGAAGGGCCGGAAGCCTGCGCAGGCCACCGCGATCGGGTTGGACCCGGTGTTGAAGCCCGCCACGTGCAGCCGGCCGGCGCGCATCGCCTCGATTTGCGCGGCGTTCGACTGGACCGGGAAGAATTGTACGTCCTTTCCGGTCACCTCGGACATGTGATCGAGGAAGCCGGCCCAGACATCGGCATAGACCGCCGGGTCCTCGACCGGCGTGTAGGCGAAGACCAGGGTGTCCGGGTCCAGCCACTCGGACGAATCCTCGGGGATGTCGGCGATAAGGTCGCCGTCGTTGTCCACGTAGCGGTCGTCCAGAGCGAAATCTGCCTGCGCTGGGAAGGCGACTGCGAGAGCGGCCAGTGCCGTAAGAGTTGTGAAGGTTTTCATGGTTTTCCCCAAGATGTTGTGAGCCAAGCCGGGGGCTAGCACCAACGCATGACATTGGGATGACACCATGCGCCGAGCGGCGTCCATGAGAGGTTGAACGGATCGAGCATTGGGTGAAAAGGGGCGTGGATGCCGCGCTCTCGGCTCACTCCCAAGCGCATCGTCATCGCTTGGAGCCATGGTCTTCCATCCAGCCCAGATCGCCCAAGCACAGTGCAGAGTGAAAAATCACCCTCGACATTTGAACCTGAGCCCATGCTGCTCTGACGCGGCTGATCGAGACGTTCGACGATCTCGCCGCGGTGGATGCTGTTGTGCAGCAGCTTGTAGAGCGCCCCGCGATCGATGAGCCGGCCGCGCCTGGACCGGATGCCCGGCGCTCAGCTCCCGGATCACGACCGCGGTGGAATCGGACCGCGCGAAGAGCTCGAACATGGTCCGGACCTGCACGGCCGCGGCCTCTTCCAAGCTGGTTTGAGG
>CAZTGE010000297.1:0-2109 GCA_964612995.1 uncultured candidatus Brocadiaceae bacterium
CGCACCGTGCCCTTCGTGGCCAAGGCGACCGACAGCGCCATCGCCTCGATCGCCGCGCGGGTCATGTCGGGCGAGCTGCTCTCTGCCTTCCCGATGCGCCCGCCCTACAAGGACGCAGGCTACGACCAGCCGCTGCCGCTGGCCGACCCGATGACGCTGGCGGACCCGGACATGCCGTGGTTCTCGGTCAAGGAGGCGGTGCTGCCCTTCGCCCGCTTCCCCGGCGTGGACACGATCCTGGGCCCCGAGATGCGCTCGACCGGCGAGGTCATGGGCTGGGATCGCAGCTTTGCCCGCGCCTTTCTCAAGGCGCAGATGGGCGCGGGCATGGTGCTGCCCCACGAGGGCCGGGCCTTCGTCTCGATCCGCGACGCGGACAAGGGGCCGATGATGCTGGAGGCCGCGCGCCTTCTGGTCGATCTGGGCTTTGCCATCGTGGCGACGCGCGGCACCGCGGCCTGGCTCGACGGGCATGGTGTGCCCTGCGACGTGGTCAACAAGGTCTACGAGGGCCGGCCCGACATCGTGGACCGCCTGAAGAACGGCGAGATCGCGCTGGTGATGAACACGACCGAAGGCGCGCAGGCGGTCGAGGACAGCCGCGACATCCGCTCTGCCGCGCTCTACGGCAAGATCCCCTATTTCACGACCGCGGCGGCCGCCCATGCCGCGGCACTGGCCATGCAGGCACGGCAGGACGGCGACCTGGACGTCAAGCCGCTGCAAGGCTGAGCAACCGCCGTGCAGGCAGGTCAGGTGTAGGCCCAGATCAGCAGCCCCGCGCCCAGAGCGATGCGATAGATCACATAGGGCGTGAAGCTGACGGTGCGCAGCAGCCGCATCATCAGCGAAAGCGCGGCGAGTGCCGCGACGAAGGCGAAGGCGGCCGCGATCGCCCCGTCGCGGGCAAGTGCCGCGTCTGCCTCGGCCGCGACCTCCAGGGCAAGCAGCCCCCCCGAGGCAAGGATCGTCGGAATCGACATCAGCATGGCAAGTTTCGCCGCCCCGTGGCGGGTGTAGCCCAGGAAGCGCGCCCCGGTGATGCAGATGCCCGACCGCGAGGTGCCGGGGATCAGCGCCACCGCCTGCCAGAACCCCAGGATCAGCGCGTGCCGCATGGTCCAGTCGCCGTCCTCGCGCGCGGCGCGACCGAAGCGGTCGGCCACCCAGAGCAGCAGGCCGAAGCCCAGCGTCGTCCAGCCGATCACCGCGACCGAGCGCAGGCCGGCGTCGAGGCCCGAGGCACGCAGCGCCAGCCCCGCCGCCATCACCGGCAGCGTCGCGATCAGCAGCAGCAGGGCCAGCCGGGCGCCGGGCGTGTCCGCGCGGCCGGCGAAGAGCCGCGGCACGCCGGCCAGCGCCTCGGCCACGTCGCGGCGGAAGTAGAGCACCACGGCCGCCAGCGTGCCGACATGCACCGCAACGTCTATGGTCAGGCCCTGATCGTCCAGTCCCGCAAGGGCGGGGAGCAGAATCAGATGGCCGGAGGACGAGATCGGCAGGAACTCGGTCACGCCCTGCACGACGGCGACAAGGATCAGATGCAGCAGGGTCATGCCGAAAGCCTGCGAGGGACAGAATGCAGTTCGGTATAAGCCAATGACAGATAAAGGAAAGGCAGGATTTAGGTCCGGATGGTTACCTTGTTTTACCGCGCTGCGGCGAGATCAACCTGAAGCTGCACGTGGAAAACTCATTATATGTCAGTATTGCTGACTTTTAATTCCCGGACACTTCCTATATCACACCGTTCTCGGCGCTGGCCGGCAGGGAGTGTGGAATGTCTCAGCAACAGATGCTCAAGTTCGTCTCGATCGACCGGGCCATGCCCGAGAAGCGCGATGCGAATGTGCGCGCGCATGATTTCCACGAGATCTATGCCGAATACGCGCACGAGAAGGCGCAGGAGCAGGCCGGGCGCTGCTCGCAATGCGGCGTGCCCTACTGCCAGAGCCACTGCCCGCTGCACAACAACATCCCCGACTGGCTGATGCTGACCGCCGAGGGACGGCTGCGCGAAGCCTACGAGCTCAGCCAGGCGACGAATACCTTCCCCGAGATCTGCGGCCGCATCTGCCCGCAGGACCGGCTGTGCGAGGGCAACTGCGT
>CAZTGE010000298.1:0-2033 GCA_964612995.1 uncultured candidatus Brocadiaceae bacterium
CAGGCTGCGACCGCTATGATGAGCCCTTGGGCTGCGGGCGGAGCCTGCGCTATGGGTTTCCGCGCCTTCAGTGTGCGTGGTCGGGACCGGGTTGACGGCGAATGGAACCTGGTCACCGCCGCCTACAACCTCCGCAAGCTTTTCGGCGCCAAGAAGGCAGTCGTGACCACCTGAACACAAAGCGCGAGGGGGGCGCCCTTTGCGCGCAACCGCACGACTGCCCGGCCCAAGGCCAGGGATGACGGTTGCTGGTGGTCTATCCCTGACGGGCTCCAGGCAGTGGATCCAGATGAGGGTGTAGATAAGCGGTGTCAGCGGGCGACGACGCGTGGCGATGAGGAGACCGTTGGCGATTGCGACCGGGGCCACCTCCAGCGCCCACGTGAAGTAGCTGAGCGGGGCGATCGCCGCGATGGCGAGCATGAGGGCGAGGGAGGTGAGGTAGAGGGCGAAGAGCACTGGGCCAATCATGTGCCTTCGTCAAGCAGCAGCAATCAGGATGGCAGCGGGCAGTTCAGCCGAGACGCGTTGTCCTGGAACTGTGAACCAGTCTGGCTACCTTGACCTACATGCACCTATGTCGCGCCTTGCTTCTCGGGCTTGCCGGCCTCGTGATCGGATCATGTGGTTCGCCCTCTGGCGGTCCTGGCGATCAGCCAGTCTTTTTGCTGCACGTGGGTTCGCGAGAACAGCAGCTTCCAGTCCATGCCGATCCCGCTGCAATTCAGGATGAGTTGCTGGCCCACGTGCGCCCCCTGTGGGATGGGCTGGGATCGGGCTATCCCGAGACCTTTCAATTCGTGCGCACGACGTCCAAGGCTGTCGACCCTGAGCTGCAGGATGCGGCAGAGGCAAAGCACGGGAAGGGCGCGAGCCTGACAATGACCTCGACCTGCTTATCGCCACAGTTCCGGTTCTTCAAGGGAGTCAACGGCAGAAGTGGATTGCAGCAATTGAGCGACGACGGCGAGAACCTGGACCTCTATGCCGGACCTGACGTCAGCTGGCAAGTCCTCGCCCCCCACATGCGCGACACCATCTTCTCAAGGGAACGTGTGAAGGTCTGCATTCAAAACGACCTGAGCGAGTAGATGCGCACCTCCATCAGCATAGCGAACAAGCGGAAGCAGAAGGACATGCTCCGCAGAGCCGAGGCACTACGCCGGCAGCAGCCCAAACTATGGGAAAGCGGTGCCTATTGGGATCAGCGATACGGGGAGATGCTCACCGAGGACGACTGGCGGGCGAAGTGTTGGACGCGCAGGTGTGCACACACGGTTCTCGATTTCATCGAACAGCATCAACTGGATCTGCCCAAGGCGTTGGTGCCCGGGTGTGGAATCAGCGCCACGGCAGGCACCCTCGCTTTTGCCGGCTACAACGTTGATGCGTTCGATGTATCGACCACGGCCATCGCGCACCAGAAGGAACAGGTCGTCGATGCGGATTGGGTGGATAGGCACCTCCGCATCTTGCGCTTGATGCGTGAGTTCCCTACCGCCTTTCCCACCTACACCGATGAAGAGGACGTCGCGGTGCGCGCTTTGCGAGTGGATCGCATTCGGCGGCCGGGTGGCAGCGTTCACTATGTTGTCGACTCCTGGCATTCTTGGCAGGGAGCGGGCTACGACTTGATGGTTCTTGAGCACTGCTTCAAGGGCTGCCCGCAACACCGGGTCAAGAAGGCGCTCATGCGCTTGGCTGGTATGTGCAACCCCGGAGCCTTCATGCTCTTCTTCGAGGTCAATTGCTCAAACAGCAGCGCCGTTCGGGTCACGAGGGAGTTGGGCATGTCGGTGGATGTGCACTCCTTCATCCCCTACGGGCTTGACCAACGCGAGCGCCGCCGCGGCGTGCCGGTGCATGCCATTCATTTTCTGAGAACAGGGTAGCAATGTCCGATTCCGCTGGTCTTCCAAGTGTGGAGCCCGATGCGGGCGATGGCCGCCGCCGTAAGCAGGGCCTCATGCAAGAACTCCTCACCGGCAGGACCCGCCTGATATGACCAGCCAACGCAAGGATCCGCTTGCCCA
>CAZTGE010000299.1:0-2030 GCA_964612995.1 uncultured candidatus Brocadiaceae bacterium
GATGTCGAGTTCCCACAGCCGGTCGGCGAGCCGCGTGACCGAGGCCAGCCGCCAGGGCCGCCGGTGCAGCCGCAGCCAGCGCCAGCCGTAGAGCGTGCCCAGCACCGCGACCGCGCCCGCGCCGATCGCCCACCAATAGAGCTCGACCGGCCCCTCTGCGCTGAATCGCCCGACGGTGACGGCATGGTGCAGCCCCCCGCCCAGCGCCAGAACCGCAAGGATCAGATGCGACCCGCGCCAGACCTCGTAGCGCCACGGCAGCCGCTCGCGCAGCGCGCCGAGCATTACCAGCAGGACAAGCGCCACCAGCGCCACGACCCCGCTGCGGTAGTGCGGCATCGCAAGATAGGCCAGCATCCGCTCCTGCGCGAGCGCTGGATCGTCGAGCCAGGTAGGGAGCACATAGGCCACCGGATGCAGCAGGAGCGCCAGAAGGACCCACCACGCCGCGACCTTGTGAAAGGCCATGATCCGGTCGATGCCCAGCGCGCCGGTCACCGATTCGAAGCGACCGGAGGTGACGAACTGCACCGCCATGGCCGCCAGCGCCCCAAGGCCCAGCCCCGCCGCGGCAAGCTCCCATGGATGCGCGGGCGCCACGGGACGCGGGAAGGCCAGCGCAAGCGGCGCGAGACAGACGGCAAGATAGACGGCCGGAAGCCAGCGCGCGGGCAGCCGCACCGGGTCTTGCGCGCTTGCAAGCGGCGTCCCGTAGATCGTTCCGGTGCCGTCGTTTTGGGCAGGAGGAGCTGGCGCGGTCATGATCCTTCCTGTCTTGGCGGCGCGGCAGACGCGTCAGGCGATGCGCGCCGTCAAGTTACAGAAGACGGTTACAGTCGTATGATACGGCGCCACCCGAGTAGCACGCCGAAGGAGAAAGGCCCATGTTCCGGCCCCGCGCGACGCTTGCCGCTGCCGCTGCGATGGCGGCAGTGCCGTTTTCCTTGCCGGCCGCTGCGCAGGATTTCAGCCTCTCGGACATCACCGAGGCCTGGCTCGACGGGCCGCACGGCGATTACCGCTCACGCTCCTTCACCTATTGGAACGACGAGGGCGAGGTGCCTGCCGCCTGCGCCGCCTGTCACTCGGAAACCGGGATGCTGGACTACCTGGGCCACGACGGCAGCGCGGCGCTGTCGGTGGAGCATCCCGCCACGATCAACACGGTGATCGGCTGCGCCTCGTGCCACACCTCGGCCGGGCACGCGCTGGACGCGGTGCCGTTCCCATCGGGCGTGACGATGCCGGACCTGGGCGGGAACGCCACCTGCTACGTCTGCCACCAGGGCCGCCATGCCGGCGATGACGTGGCAGCCGCAGTGGCGGAGATCGAGGAGGACATGGTCTCGGCCGAGTTGTCCTTCATCAACGTGCATTACGGGGTGGCCGCGGCGGTGACGCATGGCGCCGAGACGCGGGGTGGCTACGAATACGAAGGCCGCGACTATGCCGGGACCTACGCCCATGTGCCCAGCGCGCACAGTTGCCTCGACTGCCACGACGCGCATGACACCGAGGTCGCCGTCGAGGGCTGTCTGAGCTGCCATCAGGGGGTGGACGACCTGCGCGAGATCCGGATGCGCCACGCCGATTTCGACGGCGACGGCTCGACCGCGGGCGGCATCCATGCCGAGATCATCGGCCTGCACCGGCAGCTCGACGCGGCGATCCGCACCTACGCCGAAGAGGTCGTTGGCACGCCCATCGGCTACGCGCCCGGCCGCTTCCCCTATTTCTTCACCGACACTGACGGCGACGGGGAGATCGGCGAGGGCGAGGCGATCTTCCCCAACCGCTACGCAAACTGGACACCCCGCCTGCTGAAGGCCGCCTACAACTATCAGTTCGTGGCGAAGGACCCCGGCGCCTACGTCCACAACCCCGCCTATGCGCTGCAACTGCTGCACGACAGCCTCGAAAGTCTAGCGGAACGGGAGGAAATCGACTTCGTCCCCGGACGCCTGCCACGCCGCTGAGGCAGGCAAGTGGCCTTGCGCCAAGCTCGTCAGGGATTTGGTGCCCAGGAGAGG
>CAZTGE010000300.1:0-1962 GCA_964612995.1 uncultured candidatus Brocadiaceae bacterium
ACGGAAGGCGTCGCTGTGCAGCAGCATGGCGCGGTGGTTGCGGACGTAGTACCGGAAACGTTCCGGCGGGGCGTCGAGCGTGCCTGTGGGCTCGCCGGTGGCATGGACGGCGACGCTGGCCGGCACCTGGATGCCGGGCAGGCGCCGCAGCACGCGGGCGGTGTACTCGATGTCATCGGACCAGATGAAGTAGGCCGCGATGGGCAGGCCGAACCGGGCGATGCAGTCGCGATGGAAGGCGATGGAGACGAAGGAGGCGCAACGGATGCTCAGGTGGCCGCGCCGTTGCGCCAGGCGGGCGAAACCGCGGTGGAAGCGGCGCTTCGGCGCGACGCGGTTGAGCGGGTGTTCGCGACCGTCGGTCCATTCGACCCGGCTGGCCAGGACTTTCGCCTTCCAGCGTGCGGGGTAGCACGTCTGTGCGTCGATGAGTTGCTGAGCGCAGTCCGGCCGCGGTAGCGAGTCGTCGTCCATCACCCAGATCCACTCATGGCCGTCGCTGTAGGCGCGGGCCATGCCAGCGTGGAATCCGCCGGCGCCGCCGCGGTTCTCCCGCAGGCGCAGGTGATGCAGGTCATCGCGCCCCGCGCAGCGCTCGGCGACGGCGTCCGTCGTGCCGTCGGTCGAAGCGTTGTCGACGATGTAGATCGCGTCCGGGCGTCGGGTCTGTGTGTCCAGGGCTGCGAGGCATTGCCGCAACAGCGCGAGGCGGTTGTGGGTGACCACGACGGCGGCCACGCTCATGCCGGTGCCCCGACGAGCCGGTCGACCAGCACGAGCGATTCGAGCACCGTCCGGTCCATGTCGAGGTAGCGGTACCGGCCGAGCCGCCCCACGAACAGGGTGTCGTTGGTGCGTGCCGCCATCGCCGCGTAGCGTCGATGCAGCGCGGCGTTGGAGTCGCCGGGGACCGGATAGTAGGGCTCACCGTCGTCGGTCGGGAACTCGCGGATGAGGGTGCTGCCCCCGGCGCTCTGACCGGTGAGCTGACGGTATTCGGTGCTGCGGGTGTGCAGCGGCAGCGGATCGACGGCGTTGATCACCGGCCCGGCCTGACGCAGGTCCGTGCCGGGGTGGTGGTCGGGCTCGAAGCGCAGGCTGCGCCATGGCAGATGGCCGTGGCAATGCCCGAAGCAGGCGTCGACGGGCCCCGACCAGATCAGCAGCGGCGCCAGATGCCGGTGTGTCGCGGCGTGGTAAGCCTCGCCCCAGATGGTGGTGATGTCGGGATGGTCGAGCATGTTCGCGAACAGCGCGGCGTAGCCGTCGCGCGGCAGGCCCTGATGCCGATGCGTGAAGTAGCGATCGTCGCGATCGAAGCGCACGGGGATCCGGCGGGCGACCTCCGGCCCCAACTGCGCGGGTTCGCGCCCCCACTGCTTGGTCGTGTAGTGACGGAAGAACGCTTCGAACAGCTGGTCGCCGACGCGGTTGCGGACCACGTCTTCGCTGTTGCGCTCCGGATGGATGCGGGTGCGGCGCTCCTCCAGGAAGCGTTCGGCGTCGTCGGGTCGGGGCAGTTCGACCGCGAAGAAGCGTTCGAGGGTGGTGCGGTTGATCGGGAAGGGGTAGAGCACTGCGTCGTGTTCGGCCAGCACCCTGTGGGTGTATTCCCGCCAGGCGGTGAAGCGGGAGAGGAAGGCGACCACGCGTTCGCTGTCGGTGTGGAATATGTGGGGGCCGTGATGGTGGACCAGGATGCCGTGGGCGTCGGGGCCGTCGGCGGCGTTGCCGCCCGGCCCGGTGCGCCGGTCGATGAGCAGCACCCGCCGCCCGGCGTCGGCGAGCGCGCGGGCGGCCGTGGCACCGGCGAAACCGGCGCCGACCACCACCACGTCGCTCGGATCGTGCCGCCGGGCCATCCGCGCAAGTCTTTCGCCGGACCCGGTGCTGGCAACGGATCCTTGGCCTTGCAGACCAGGGCGACCCAAAGCTCGCAAATGAGGGCCATGCCTCGCCTCC
>CAZTGE010000301.1:0-1915 GCA_964612995.1 uncultured candidatus Brocadiaceae bacterium
CTCCCACACCGGCAGCGATGGTAGCGCCGTTGGTGATCGCGTGCACGCCACCGGCCATTCCGTTCCCCTGGAAAAGTGCGCATGGCCATGCGCACTTTTCCAGGGGAACGGAATGGGGGCGTAGCGGGGGCGACTGCGCGCAGCGCAGAGCGAGCCCCCGCGAACAAGAGCCGCGCAGACTCCGGCCGCTATCATGAGCCCTTGGGCTGCGGGCGGAGCCTGCGCTGTGGCTCTTTGCGGGGCGCGTCGGTACAGACGGAAGCCTAAAAGGTCTACTGGTGGGCTCAGGCTCAGCGGGCGGGTTCGTGTCGACGAGACCTATACCGGCGATTTCTCTGGGGATCGCCATGACGCGTGAACCGTTCCACATCACCCCCCTCGAAGACCTGCCCATACCGGTGGTGCTGCTCAAGCGGTTGGAGCGAGACTGGTCGCCAGAAGGACTCGATTTCCCGGCTCTCGACGCGCAGGTTCAGATGTGGATCAGCCTCGGGGGCGTGGTCCAGGCGCGTCGGTGGCTTGGCCATGCAGCTGGGGTACTGGCAGAAGAGCGGCTCGATGGGGCCGCACTTGTCGACTACGCGCGGATGGTCTATCGTTGTGGCCTGGCCGATCCGTCTCGGGAACACCCCGCTTTTACCGAAGCAGCGGTGCGGCTGATCACAAGCAATGGGTTGGCCGCCTCCGGTAACGAGCTGCGGTATATCGGCATGGTGCTTGCAGGCTCAGCGGCGCGTGACCGACTCGCTGGAGTGTTGGCCAGTCCTGATGGAATCCCGCGGGTGCGTGTTGGTGCCGTGCTCGGTTGGGCGCATCATCACGCCGGGGCAATGGCTGAGTGGATGGAGCGGGTTCAGCAGGCCGAGGCGACTGCCGGCGAGGATTCCGATCGCCGCGCCGCCTGGGCAGCCATCGGCGGCTACGTCGTGGAGCAACGACAGACCGAACGGGTCCAGGCTGCCACCGGCATGGATCGGGCCATCATTGCGATTACCGACAGGCATGCGCCGCTGCGCCAGTCCGCCCTGCGTGCTGCTCTGGCTCAGGCCCAGGACCCAGCGCTGCGGTTGGTGCTCGCGCAGGAGCTGGCGGCCGTGTTCGCCCAATTGCGCGAACCGCAACAGGCCGCAGATACCTTGCGTTCACTTGCCGCTCAGTTCGGCGAGGAAGGCGCGGCCACCCTCGTCGCGGCGGCTGACACCTACACTCGAACTGCGATCGATCAACAGCTGCGCCATCGGCGCGATACATGGTCAGATCGCCGCGCCATGGCTCCCCATCTGCTCGATGACCTGCAACACGTACTCGAGCAGGCGCAGGCCAATGGCGATGCCGACCGGATCGCCCGTATTCGCGACCGGATCGCGCAGGTGCGCTCGTCTGCCCGGCCGGCCATGCAGGGAGCGGACGAATGAACCCTGTTTGCACCGCCCACTTCCCTCCTTCTCCTTCCTCACTGACCCCAGTCCCGCCCGTAAGCCTTTGGAGCATCGCCATGTCTCGCCCCCTGAACGCTCTGCTCGCTCTGCTATTTCTGTGTTTTGCGCCCATTGGCGTGATTCACGCATCTGCCATCAACCCCTCGGATCCGGCGTATTCGGCCATGCCCGATGACTCAGGCGGGTGCGGCGAATGCGAATGCCCCACAGCGCCTGGCATCCTCTATGAGTGTCCGTCAGCCAATTGCTCTTCTTGTGGCGATGCGACTGCCACTGAGTCGACCGATGGCGACGAGGACGAAAGTCAGGGCGATAAGGTGATCATCTGGGGCCCGGACTACATTGAGAGCGATGGTGAGGCCGGCTATACCGCGGGTGATCCCCGCGTGCATCGCGTCATGATGTGTCTGGACAAGAATGGCGATTATTGCATGCGCTATTATCAGCGGCCGACGACCATTACCCCGAACTGGAAC
>CAZTGE010000302.1:0-1834 GCA_964612995.1 uncultured candidatus Brocadiaceae bacterium
TGTGCCTGGATGGGCTATGGGTAGGGCGTGAAAGAGATGGGTGTCCTGGGATCACTGTTGCTTTCGGAGTTGCGGCGGATGCCGATGGCGGGGACCAACGTATAGCCGCCTTTGCTGAGCAAGAGCGATTGATGGGTGCCGTCAGTGAGAATTTTCGTGAGCGGTTGCGCCAGGAGCACGCCCAGATCCTGGGTAGATAGTCCGCCAGAGTTCCTTGGGAAGTAACTACTCAGGGGTTTCGCCCCTACGGTCCTCGCTGCGTGAGGAACTGCCGCCTGGCTTTGTCGTGGTTCGCCTGAATCTGCCTGCAGATTCAGGCGTGAGCGGACACAATCGGCTGCGCCGATTGTGTCCGCTCACCACCATTCGATGTCAGACTCCATCGCGTACGATGGGGTTCTATCGCGTACGATGGAGCTCCGAATATGGCTGCGTAACCACTCATGCCCGATGGGCCAGAGTGGTTGCGCATGTGTTACAGAGCATGGGATCGCCCTGACCGGCGTTTACAGCTTGCCGATGCTGAGCAGGAATGTCGTCAGTGCCAGCCAGGCGCGGGGTTTGAGGGTGCGTGGATGGTCGTCGGGGTGCCAGCCGTTGGCGGCGGCCTGACGCCTGAGGATGGCGGGCGTGGTCACCTTGCGCAGGGCATCGCGGACCGTGTGCGGTCCGGCGAAGGCCATGGTCAGGAGGCGGTCGAGCGCCTGGCGCAGCGCTGGCTCTGGGGTGTCGCGGCCGGCGCGCCAGTGCCACAGCGCCAGCGGTACGTGGCTCGGCGGGGCGGTGCAGTCGCGCGGGAGGTCGATGCCGACGCGGGCCTTGCCGAGGCAACGGGCGAGGCAGCTCGACCGGGTCTGGTTGTCCTGACGCCCCGACCACTTGCGGGCGGCCTGGTGCTGCAGGACGAGGTCGATGGCCACCGGAGAGCCCTGCGGGAAGGGTTCGAGCAACAGCCGGCGCACGAGTTCGGCAGTGCTGCTGAAGGGCGGATTCGAGATGACGCGCCAGGGCTGGGTGAGGTCCGGGGCGAAGGCGAGCATGTCCGCGCGTGCGATCGCGAGGCGGCGCGCGCGCAGTTCCGGGGCGAAGCGTTCGTGCAAGGCCGCGATGCGGGTACGGTCGATCTCGACGGCCAGGACGTTGCAGCCCACGTCGAGCAGCGCGCGGGTCAGGCCACCGGTGCCCGCGCCGAACTCGCACACGCGTTGTCCGGCGCGCACGTGTGATTCGGCTATCACCAGACGCGCGGCGTCGGCGGTGAGGTCGTGTTGGTGCAGGTCGGGAGCGGGCATGGCGGAGTCTGGTCGGCGCAGGGTTGGTGTCGAGTGGCGGATGCCGCCGTTTCATCGCGAGCGTGGCGTGGCGTTCACGGGCTGGGGCGCTGAGGCGGGCACGACCGGTGGGACGGCGACGCGGCGGCGGGCGATGGTCAACGCGGTGCGCCGAGGGTGATGAGCGTACCGACGATGAGGCGCGCGGTAATCGCCTCATTGAGCCAGATCCATCCCCAGTGAATGGCGAAGACGGGGATGAGGAAGGTCACCGCCGTCGCGGCCGTTGCGCCGACGTTGGCCAGCAGGTGGAAGAACAACAGGTAGGCTGCGGCGGTGCAGAGCACGCCGAGGGCCAGGGCGCAGCCCCAGTCCATCGCGCTCGGCGCGAAAATCCCCTGATGAAAAAGCAGAGGTAACCACTCAGGCCCAACGGGCATGAGTGGTTGTCTCGCCCTATTTCTGGGCCCCATCGTACGCGATGGGGTCTGGCGCCGAGTGGTGGGCGAAGCGGGTATCGCCGCAGGCGATAGCTGGCCCCAGTGGGGCCAGCGGCCCGTGGA
>CAZTGE010000303.1:0-1811 GCA_964612995.1 uncultured candidatus Brocadiaceae bacterium
GTGTCGTACTTCTCCAGCACCTTCGGATCGCCGTACTTCTGGCAGATCGCCTGGTAGTGGTCCTCGCTGTAGGGCTGGTCCTTGCGCAGCGCCGGGTTCGGGCCGCCGATGAACACCGCGAAGTCACGGCATTCCCGCCAGGTGCGCGGGCGGATCGTGTCGATTGCCAGCCCCTCGATGGCGAGATCGCCGGCCTCGAGGTCGAAAAACAGCGAGGTGGTCGAATTGAGCGTGCGCAGGAGCGTGGTCTTGCCGATGCCCGGAGGTCCGAAGATGGCGGCCTTAACGCCGCGCACCTCGGCCAGCCGCTCGTCGGCGGTGATGATCGGGAGCGCGGATGTCATGCCGACACCCCGCTGGGCATCGGGCCAGCACCGGGCCGCTGGAACCAGGATGGGACCGGCTCACCGCCGTCGCTCCTCGCGATGACCGCCTCGTAGAGGACGTCGAGACGATCGGCCTCCGCGAGACATTCCATGCCCTTGCGCCGCATGAACCGGCGGGCGGCATCGAGCTCGTGCGGGGCCGCGATCAGTTCGGGAACAGGCACCTCTTCCTCGCGCTCCGGCACGTAGTAGGAGGGGCGCTGAAGGGGCGCGACATAGGGCCGGAACGACGGATCGATGTCGTCGAAAGCGGACTGAGCCTCGTCCTGCGGCCTGGTGCGCAGCACGCGCTTGACCTCGGAAATGCAGCCGGTGCGCAGAATGGTTGCAGCACCCTCGGCATCGGCCGCGTCGGTCGTCTCGGGGAAAACATCGCGCAGGATGTGATCGACGATCCGCGGGGCGCTGCGGCCAAGCTGCGCGGCAGCCTGCCAGACATGAGCGGCGAATTCGGGGGAATGTTTATCGGGCATCGGCGGCCTCCAGGAGGGTGGTGAGAACGTCCCGGCCGCGGCGCATCTTGGCGATGCTGCGCTCCTGCATCGCGTGGTCCACGTAGCCGGACAGGATGAATTCGGTGCCATGGGCATCGAACTGCTGGGCGATGCGCGTGCAGCAGCCGTCGATCGCTGCGACCGCGTCGAAGGCGGGGTTGGGCTGGTGATGGGGATTGACCGGACGGCGGGCGCTTCCACCGCCGCGCAACCCCCGCATGGCAGCATCGACCACCATCTTGCGCAGGGCCGCGCGGGTCGGTTCCTCGCCGCGTTCGAGGCGCTCATCGAGGGTGCGGCGCACCAGGCCGGGCTCCGCAGCCTCGGCGTCCCGGATCTGGCGGGCCTCATGGATCTGGTCGCGGCGAAGGCCAAGTTCAGCAGCAGTCGCCGGACAAACGTTGGTCTTCTCGACGTTTGCCCGTTCATACTGGCCAGCCTTGGCCACCTCTCCACGTGCCTGCGCCGCATCGTATTCATCCGCCAGTCGGCGTTTGGCACGCGCCTCGATCTCGAGGGCATGCGCCTGCGCGCGATGCGCCGCCGCGACGAGATCGTCATGGGCGTTCTTTGCGCGCTGCAGCCGAGCGGCACGTTTTGCGACATCGTAGGCGAGGCTCGCCATGTCGCGCGCCTCAAGCACCTCTGCGGCGGTCTTCGCCCCCGTGAGCATGGTGGCGGCGCGGTCGATCAGACTGGGCAGATCCTGCGTGTCCGGGGAAATCGGAGCGAGGGAGGTCATTGCCCATCCCCCTGCGGCCGGATCTCGACCTTCAGCGCGCCGGTCTTCACTGTCCGCGCGGGCTCGAAACCCTGGCGGATCGCATCGGGCCAGGCCGCGTATTTGCGCTCGGGCACCTTGAAGGCGATGTCGACATACTCGGCCGGGTCGTCCCCGGCCGCGCGGATCCGCTCGACCATGGCCGCGAGC
>CAZTGE010000304.1:0-1809 GCA_964612995.1 uncultured candidatus Brocadiaceae bacterium
CCCGCTCTGGGCGATCCGCGGTTCCGTGTCGGAGCGAGCCTGCTATGTCTGCGCCCAGACGGGGAGGACCATGCGCCGGGCCTGCAGAGCGAGAGTGAGCGAAAACCATGTCCTTGCGTCCGGCATCCACCGGCTGCGCTGCGGCTGCGCCGATCTGCCGGCGATCGCTCCGGGGCAGTTCGTCTTCGCACGCATCGGTGATGGCATCGCCCCCCTGCTGCGACGCCCGTTCGGGGTCCACGCCGTCGATGGCGACGGACTCGAGCTGGTCTTCGATGTCGTCGGTGACGGCACCCGTCGCCTCGCCCGGCTCGCGCCCGGCGCCACGCTCGATCTGCTGCTGCCGTTGGGGACCCCCTGGCCAGAGCCGAGCGCCGACGGCCCGCCGCCGGTGCTGGTCGCCGGCGGGCTCGGCCTGCCCCCGCTGCACTTCCTCGCCACGCGGTTGCATGCAGCCGGCCGGCCGTTCCATTTCGTCTACGGCGCCGCGACGGCCGAACGGCTGGTGCTGCGCGATGCGATCGCCGCACTCTGCCCCGATGCCGTGTTCTGCACCGATGACGGCAGCGCCGGGGTCCACGGCATGGTCACCGCCAATCTCCCGCCGACCGCTCATCCGACGACCTATTACGCCTGCGGCCCCACGCCGATGATGCGCGCGCTCGCGCGCCAGGTCCTGGCCGAGGGCCACCGCTGCTACGTGAGTCTCGAAGAGCGCATGGCCTGCGGTGTGGGGGTCTGCATGGGCTGCACCTGCCGCACCCGTGACGCCGCGGGCCAGGAGCAGGCGCAACGCGCCTGTGTCGAGGGGCCGGTATTCGACGCCGGAGAACTGGCATGGGACTGAACTGCAGCGTTGCCGGTCTGGAGCTGGCCAATCCGGTCCTGGTGGCCTCGGGCACCTTCGGTTATGGCGAGGAACTCGCCGATCTGACCGCCGTCGACCGCATCGGCGGGATCTGCACCAAGGCGATCACCCTCGCCCCGCGGCTGGGCAACCCGACACCACGGGTCGCCGAGACGCCCGCCGGGATGCTCAATGCCATCGGGCTGGCCAACGTCGGGGTCGACGCCTTCATCCGCGACAAGTTGCCCTTCCTGCGCGCCTGCGCCGCGAAGGTGATCGTCAACGTCGCCGGTTCCCTGGTCGAGGACTACTGCGCGGTGGTCGACCGTCTTGAAGACGCGGAGGGCATCGACGCCTACGAGCTGAACATCAGCTGCCCGAACGTGAAGCACGGCGGGATCGCCTTCGGCGCCGACCCCCAGGCGATCGAACGCATGGTCGGGGCGATCAAGGACCGCGCCAGCCGCCCGCTGATCGTCAAGATGTCACCGAACGTGACCGACATCGCCACCACCAGCAAGGCGGCCGAGGACGCCGGCGCCGATGCGCTCTCGCTGATCAACACCCTGATCGGCATGGCGGTCGACGTTCGCCGACGCCGCCCCCTGCTGGCCAATATCACCGGCGGGCTCTCGGGCCCGGCGATCCGCCCGGTCGCGCTGCACATGGTCTACAAGGTGTTCCAGGCGGTGCGGATCCCGATCATCGGCATCGGCGGGATCATGGAACGCGACGACGCGCTGGCCTTCCTGATGTGCGGCGCGCGGGCGATCCAGATCGGCACCGCCACCTTCGTCGACCCCGATACCCCGGTGCAGATCGTCGACGCGCTCGCGGCCTGGTGCGAGCACGAAGGAATCGAGGATCTCAGCGACATCGTCGGCGCCTGCCACCTCTGAGGGGGTTTTTTACAGAGGGGGCGCTGCCCCCTCGCGGCTTCGCCGCGTACCCCCACGGCCTCT
>CAZTGE010000305.1:0-1775 GCA_964612995.1 uncultured candidatus Brocadiaceae bacterium
CTGCCCGTGAGGGCCGGCGCCGGCAGCTGGCCGTGCGGCTGCAGGCCACCGGTGAGACCGATGCGGAACTGACCGATTCGCTTGAAGCGGTCGAGGCCGGGCTGCGGCCCCTGAGTCGTCTCGCCAGTCTGCCGCCGGTGGTCATCGCCGGCTCCAATACAAACACCGACAACCAATCCGCCCCGTCCCCCGCCGATCCGGCGGGTGAGCGTTGACTCGATCGAGGAGTCCTTCCATGTCTGCGACACACGCCCTGTCTGTGCGTCTCGTCTGTTCCGTTCTGTTGCTTGCGGGGGTATCTTCGCTCGCAGCGACAGAGGTGGCGCCGCCGTCCAGCGATGGCGACTACCCCTATTGTTGTCCGCATAGCGAGGAGATCCACGGTAAGCCGGAGGGTTCGGAGGGCTGCGACAGCACCGATCCCTCATCGACGGCCTGTGAGAACTGCGAGCCGGCACCGCCTTTGCTGTGGACCTCGACCTTATGGGGCGATGACTATCGTTCTGCCGACATCGAGTACTGCCTGTGTAATGGCGAACTGGTCGCTCGCCGATACAAAACCAAGATCGATACGTACACGCCCAATTGGGACGAGGAGAATCACTACGCTGATCCCGTGGGGAATGCGCCAGAAGGGGCAAGTATCACCCGCTTCGAAGGCTCCGAGCCAACGATGTACAACGGTGCCATGTATCTGGGGAACAAGGGGACCATCGTATTGCGTTTCGTCAGTGACCTGCACATGGTCATCTGGCCTGACAAGTCCATCGAGTTCTCGGACGGAGGCGGCTGCAGTTCCGGCGGCTGTGGCGCGGGTATGGGCCCCGGTCTCGGGGCTGGTTGTTCCAGCGCCCTCTCGGCAGCCGGCGGACAGGCGGCGCTGACCTACCAGATGACCCGCGGGACGACTCCCGACGGGGTCGCCTACGTCCAGGTCAATGACTACAAGGAACACGGCTCGCGCGCTGGTGCCACCCAGCTGGTCTACGATAGCGCTTACGATCCGATCACCGGCAAACCGCGGCCGGCGGAGCGGTACAACGATGAGATGCACCGCTGGTTCACCTATGTCGAGGACGGGGCGGCCTACGCCCGCTTCCGCACGACCACGCGCGACTACGTGCGTGCCGCGGATGGTACCCAGCAGGAGCGGTGGACGGCGGAGATCCGGGTCTTCTATCCGGCCGGGCATGCCTGGGCTGGTCGGCCGTGGTTCGAACTCGACGGCCAAGCGGTGACCGCCTACCTCCAGGACCACACCGGCGACGGCTGGGATGCCGCCGATCCGCGGGCATACTGCCCGCTGGATGTCGGTGTCAGTGACGACGCCCTGCTCGCGTACGCCACCCGGATCTGGGACGAATACGTTCCCGGCGGCACGTGGGGCTACCGGGCTCGGGTGATCAGCAATACCCGCACCTGCGCCGCGTGTGGCGCCGCGAGCACCGAGAAGGGCAGCCATCTCAACGAGGAACTCGATCGCAGCGACCCGCCGGCCGAGCCGGACGCGCTCAACGACTGGGTGACGCTGCGGCGCGCATGTAGCGTGGAGGAGGTCGACGGCGCGTGGCAGCCGGTCGGCATCCGCAGCAGCCGCTTCCTTTCGCCAGCGGGGAAGGTGATCTACCGCGTGGAGCAGGAATTCGATCCGGATACCGGGTCCCAGAGCGCCATCCGCATCACCCATACCATCTACGATCCCAAGGGCCGCATCGCTGAGCGGCGCGAGCCCAGCGCCTGCGTCGGCTACCAGGTCGCCTACGATAGCGACGGCT
>CAZTGE010000306.1:0-1771 GCA_964612995.1 uncultured candidatus Brocadiaceae bacterium
CTGACCACGATCTACGGCGCCGAGGACTGGAACGCGATGCGCCGCGGCGACGAGGAACAGGAGGCGGCCGAGGCGGATACGCGGGCGCGGATGGCGGCGCTGGCACGATGACCGAGACGGCCTATCCCACCAGCTGGCGCCGCCCGCCGCAGATCGTCAAGGACCGCCGCTGGCGCATCGTGCTGCAACTCGGCATCCTTGTGTACCTGGTACTGGCGATCGGCTCGCTCGAGGTCAACTGGGAGCGTGTCGCCATTGGCCTCGAACGCGGCCAGCGCTTCGCCATGGGCTTCCTGCAGCCCGATTTCACCAGCCGCTGGGGCGAAATCTCACGCGGGCTGGTCGAGAGCCTGACGATGACGCTGACCTCGACCGTGGTCGGCATCGCCATCTCGGTGCCCATCGGGATCGGCGCGGCGCGCAACCTCGCACCGCCGGCCGTCTATCTGGTCTGCCGGGCCATCATCGCCGTCAGCCGCTCGCTGCAGGAGGTGATCATCGCGATCTTTCTCGTCGCGATGTTCGGTTTCGGTCCCTTCGCGGGGTTCCTGACGCTTTCCTTCGCAACGATCGGGTTCCTCGCGAAACTCCTTGCCGACGACATCGAGGAGATCGACGAGACCCAGGCAGAGGCGATCAAGGCCACCGGCGCCTCGTGGTTGCAGCTGGTCAATTACGCCGTGCAGCCGCAGGTGATGCCACGGCTGATCGGGCTCTCGCTCTACCGGCTCGACATCAATTTCCGCGAGAGCGCGGTGATCGGCATCGTCGGCGCTGGCGGCATCGGGGCCACGCTCAACACCGCCATGGACCGCTATGAATACGACAGCGCCGGCGCGATCCTGCTGATCATCATCGTCATCGTGATGGTGGCCGAATACGGCTCCAGTTATCTGCGGAAGTTCCTGCAATGAGCGAGATCACCCATTACAGCGAGGTCTGGAACCACCGCACCCCGCGCAGGCGCCTGGCGATCTGGTTCGGCTGGCTGGCGCTGGTCGCGCTGTTCGTCTGGTGCTGGCAGCTGATGACGCAGAACACCATCTGGGCCTTCGTGTCCGACGCGCCGCGGCAGGCCGCGGATATTGGCAGCCGGATGGTGCCGCCGCGCTGGGAATACCTGCCCGAACTCATGATCCCGCTCTGGGACACGCTCAACATCGCCACGCTGGGCACGATCGCGGGCGTGGCGATGGCGGTGCCGGTGGCCTTCCTGGCCGCGCGCAACACGACGCCTTCGGCCACCGTCCTGCGCCCCGTCGCGCTCTTCATCATCGTCGCGTCGCGCTCGATCAACGCGCTGATCTGGGCGCTGTTGCTGGTCGCCATCATCGGCCCCGGCATCCTTGCCGGCATCATCGCCATCGCGCTGCGCTCCATCGGCTTCGTGGGCAAGCTGCTCTACGAGGCGATCGAGGAGACCGACGCCCGCCAGGTCGAAGCCATCGAGGCGACCGGGGCGAGCGCAGGGCAGGTGCTGACCTACGGGATCGTGCCGCAGGTGATGCCCGCGTTCTGGGGCATCTCCGTCTTCCGCTGGGACATCAACATCCGCGAAAGCACGATCCTGGGGCTGGTCGGCGCCGGAGGCATCGGGCTGAAACTCGAATCCTCGCTCAACGTCCTCGCATGGGGGCAGGTGACGGTGATCCTGCTGCTGATCCTCGCGACCGTGGTCCTCAGCGAATGGGTGTCGGCCCGGGTCCGGCACGCGATCATCTGAGTTCTTGATGAAGGCATGGACCATGTCTCAACACGCGCCGCTCCGCGC
>CAZTGE010000307.1:0-1729 GCA_964612995.1 uncultured candidatus Brocadiaceae bacterium
GAGCACAGGAATAGGCCTGAGTAGTTACAGGCAGCCAGCGTTGAGGATCGCGTCGCCTTGGGGATCGACGCCGATGCCGGCTTTTTTGCCACGGCCTGGCGCCCGCTGGCCGCGCGGTGAAGACCTGCGGCACGGACCCGGTTGTGCGTGGCCATCCGGCCGGGCGGTGATCAGGCGGTGCCGACCTCGTCGGTGGGGGTCAGGCGCAGCCGTTTGGGCAGGGCGGCGAAGGCGCCGCTCTGATCGTCGGCGGTGCCGTGGCGGGTGCGGAATTCGTGCACCGGCGTCCAGGCGGTGCGCCCGGTCTCCTGGGTGAGTTCCTCGGGGACGCTGGCGCCAGGTTCCACGCCGCGTGCCACCAGGTCGATGCGCCACAGGATCTCGAGGGCGTCGTCGATATCGACCGTGTCCTCGCCGCGGTAGCCGCGCAGGCCCTTGTGGGCCATCAGAGCCTCGCGACAGAGGCGGAAGAGCCGTTGCGGCAGCCAGCTGCGCCGCAAGCCGCGCAGCAGGCTACGGGTGTGGCCCGCTTCATGGCGGCGGCCACGTAGCCAGACCCGTTGCCCGGTGCGCAGGATCTCGGGGTGCTCGGGTTCGGGCTCGCCGAGCCAACCGGCGAAACGGACCAGGAGGTCGAAGGGGGCCTCACCCAGATTCCGGCCGGCGAGTTGGACCGCCTCGGCGCAATCGATGCCGAAGGCGTCCTGCAGCATGGCCCATCCGGCCGGTGTGGCGTCATCGCGCGCATCGGTTGGCCGACCGAGGGCCAGGAAGGGATTGTCCTCGTCGCAGTCGCCCTCTTCGGGAAGGGCGGGATCCAGGCTGCGCTGGGCGCAGGTCCGGCGCCAGGAGTCGTGCAGGTGATCGGTCCAGGTGGCGAAGGCGTCCTCGGGCGCCAGGGTCCACGGCGGCGCGATGCCGGCGCCGGTGTTCAACCAGGTGGTATCGATGCCGAGCACCGTGGCCAGGGCGGTACGGTATTGGAGCCCCTGGGCGCGACCGGCGAGCATGTCGGACAGGAAGCTCTGCGAGCGGATTCCCGCCAGCTGGGCGATCGCCGCCTTCAGGCCGGTGGAGCCCATGCTGGCGCCGCGGCGCAGGATCTCGGTACGGCGGACGGGGGCGAGGTGATTGATGGCCGCAAGCAGGCGTTGACTGAAGTCGGCGCAGGTGTTCACGTCCGTCTCGGGTGTCACCGTGCGACTCCCGGCGCCGGCAGACGGAGCGGGGGCGGGGCGGGAAACCGGCGCTGCACAAGAACGCACATGGATGGTACCATCGCGTTGACCTCGGCGGCGCAAGCAGAAATGCACGCTCGCATTTCGGGATTGCAGGGATGCCAGACATCGGCGCCAGGGCAAGAGTCGCCCGGGATCCCGAAACCTGCTGTAGCCTTTAGTATTGCAGCGGAGCGCGATGGCGGCAGAACCATCGGGCACGTCATGCAGGGCTTCGTATCCACCCTTTGGGAAACAGCAGCACACGGCGCGCGCAGTGTGCGTCGCCGTAGTCGGATCCGGAACTCCTGCGTACAACCCGATCAACTCCACCCGCACGCCTGGGCGCGCGCGGGCCACACCCTTCCCACCCATCGCCACCAGCTCCACCAGGAGGCCCACTCATGATCCGATCCCTATCAACACCAACTTGATTGCTGAATCTCTGCATCGCCCTGATCCTCGGAGCCGGGGTGTGGTTGCCGGCGGCTGACCCGGTGATCATAGCGAAC
>CAZTGE010000308.1:0-1715 GCA_964612995.1 uncultured candidatus Brocadiaceae bacterium
ACGGCCTGCGGGGCTGCGCTTGCGCTCCACGGGCCGCTGGCCCCACTGGGGCCAGCTATCGCCTGCGGCGATACCCGCTTCGCCCACCACTCGGCGCCAGACTCCCTCGCGTACGATGGGGCCCCGAAAAAGGACGAGGTAACCACTCATGCCCGATGGGCCGGAGTGGTTACTCGTTGTTCTGGTCAGCCGGCCCGAACCGCCGGCGGCACTCGATCGGGGCGATGCCAGCCATGACCACTGTACGTGGGCGCCTGGGTGTTGATCGTCTGTGTGGGAGCGGCGGTGCGTCGAGGCCGCTCAGTCTTCGGCCTGTTCGTGCACGACGGTGGCGGCGGGGTCGATCTGCTGTTCGCCAGCGACCGTGAGCTGACAACCGGGAAGGACCCACATGGTGGCGCCCGCGGCGAGTTCGAGCCGCGCCAGGCGCACCAGCGGCGCGGCGATCAGCACCCGGGCGTCGGGCGCGACCGTGAGCGCGAGGTGGACCCCGGCCGCATCGTCGTAGCGATCGCCAGCGCCGGGGTCGCTGTGGATCCGCAGCAGCCCTTCGGCGACCACCAGGCGTGCTCCCGGGCGATAGCCCTGCTGGCCTTCGAGCGAGAGCATCGCCGGCCCGGTCTTGGTGATGGTCACCGCCTCGCGCGTGGTGCGGAAGGCGCCGGAGGAGACGAAGGGCCCGCCATTGCCGACGGCGAGGCAGTCGCGCACCTGGCCGTGATGGGTCAGCGGGGCGCGACATTCGATGGTGCCGTCGGTGGCGAAGTCAACCTGTGCGGCGTAGTGGTGGGCGTTGGTGCTGACGACCCAGCGCGAGGGGGTCGCGCCCTCGAACACGATGTGGCCGTTGTGGTAGATGCCGCCGCGTCCGTCGGGGCGACTGTTGTAGGGCAGGCTGTGCGAATGATGCGTCAGCAGGGTGACGCCGCCGAGGCGGATCGTGCCCATGGCATCCGCGACCTGCGCGTCTTCGGTGCGATCGCTGACGAAACCCGGCGCCAGCTCGAGCGTGCCGCTGCCGTCGCCCCAGACCCACAGCTGACGGGTGAAGAAGTTCCGATCCATGACGAAGTCGAGGTGGGCCTGGGGCTCCCAGGTCATCCGCGCCCCATCGCGCAGGACCAGCATCGGGAAGTCCGCGCCCAGATCCGCCTGCCACGAACCGGTGAACCGGAGCTCGGTTTCGGGGCCATGGACCCCGATCAGGGTGGTCGCGGTGCTGTTGCCGCTACGGATCGCCGCGCTCAGCTGCGTGGGAGCCCCGGTCTCGATGTGGACGCCGTCGGCGAGCATCTCCTCGCTGTAGCGCTTGACCCGTCCCTGCTGCACGATGGTCGCGATCGCCGCCACCGCGGCCGGGTCGCGCAGCCAGAGCGCCTCGTCGCGCTTGAAGTCCTGGGCGATGTCGCTGGCGTTGGCCGCGCAGAGTGCGAGGCAGGTCAGGATGCAACAGAGCGGTCGGTGCATGGCGGATCCCATCGGTGGAGCGCCCGGCGGTGAGCGCCGGGCAGGCACAAGCCTGTCTCGCGGCGCAGCGGACCCAAGACGCAACCAGGGCCGCTCAAAGCTCGCCCTGGGAGCGCCGATCACCAGGTCGGCATGCCTTGCGTCGGCTCCACCTGCGTCCAACCGCCCGGCTTTCTTTGGTGTTTGGGCCATAGTGACGCAGGTGGAGGCGAGGCATGGCCCTCAGTTGCGAGCTTTGAGTCGCCCTG
>CAZTGE010000309.1:0-1712 GCA_964612995.1 uncultured candidatus Brocadiaceae bacterium
TCGCCCACCACTCGGCGCCAGACCCCATCGCGTACGATGGGGCCCCGGATATTCCATTCCCCTGGAAAAGTGCGCATGGCCATGCGCACTTTTCCAGGCACTCTTCCAGGGGAATGGAATGGGGGCGTAGCGGGGGCGAGTGCGCGCAGCGCAGAGCGAGCCACCGCGAACATAAGCCGCGCGGGTGCCGACCGCCACAATGCCCCTTGGGGTGCGGGCGGCGCCCGCGCTATGGCTGGTAACCACTCATGCCCGATGGGCCTGAGCCGTTACTGTGAACGCCCTGAGCGGGCTTGGTTGGGCTCAGGTCGCCAACAACCACCGCCATCCATCGACACGCCACCCACGCGCCCGGGAATCCGTCGTGGCGCCGCCTGTTCGCTTGCCTATACGTTTGCCCAAAGGAGATGTGTATGCCCGGCCTCGATGTCGTCACCCGCCACCCCGAGAATCCGATCGTCACGCGGGAACAATTCCCCGTAGCGGTGGAGGGATCCTACAACTCCGGCGCGGTGAAACTGCCGGGCGGCGGCTACCTGATGGCGGCCCGGGTCAACTACTACAATCAGCGCACCACGATCTGGCTGCTCGACAGCGAAGACGGCGTGCGTTTCACGCCACGGCCGGAACCGATGGCGCTGCCGCAGTCGCAAACCTGGGCGCGCTACGCCGACTCGGTGGTCTACGACCCGCGCCTGACCTGGATCCAGGACAGCGGCGAGTTGTTGATGACCCTGGCCTGCCACAGCAGCCTCGGCTGTCGCATCGCCACCTTCCGCTCCCGCGACGACCACGGGCGTGACTGGGAGTTCGTCGACTACCAGGGCATGCCGGATCACCGCAACACCGTGTTCTTCCCCGCCAAGCTCGACGGGATGTACTGCGTGCTCGATCGACCGAACATGGGCTCCAACGGCGGCGGCAATGGCGGCATCTGGATCAAGTACTCGCCCGATCTGCTGTTCTGGGGCAAGGCTGAACGCGTCTGCGGCCCGGCCGATTTCATGAATCACGCTGCCGGCGGCATCGGCGCCGGGGCTCCGCCGCTGCTCACCGACAAGGGCTGGTTGTGCATCATCCACTGCGTGATGCCGGCGGCCAAGACGCTCGTCTACACTGTCGGCGCGATGGTGCTCGATCGCAACGATCCCACCCGCATCGTCGGCAAGGCCGAGCACCCGATCATGGTGCCGGATGCGCCCTACGAGATGCAGGGCCTGGTACCCCAGGTCTGCTTCCCCTGTGGAGCAGTGGTCGAGGATGACGGCGAGGTGAAGATCTACTACGGCGGCGCGGATCGTGTCACCGCCCTGGGCATCTCGAGCATCGACAAGCTGCTCGCGGTCTGCGGACTGTGAGCTGACGAAGTTCGCGCGCCGGACCGCTCTCGCCCTGGTGGCCATGACCGTGCTGGCCGCAGCTGGGTGCGGCAATGCACGCGGGGCCTATCTGCGCATCCATCCGGCCAGCGATGAACGCGAACCGGGTTGGGTCACGCTGCCGGGGAAGGGCTCCTATGCCCCCGACCCCCTGTTCACCACCCGCGACGTGGTCAACGAACGGCTACAGATCATCGACGAACTGGTGCTCGCGCCCGAGAGCCTCCGCGCACGCCGCGGCCAACCCGGCGTCGACGGGCGCAAGCAACTGGTGGTGATCCTGTTCGATCACCGAAGAGGTCTCTCACGGAGGCGCGGAGACACGGAGATGGA
>CAZTGE010000310.1:0-1609 GCA_964612995.1 uncultured candidatus Brocadiaceae bacterium
GCGCGCACAGAATGGAAACAGCCACGATGGCACATGATCGGATCCTTTCGGGATCAACGGTCGGTATCAGCGAAGGGCGAGGCGATCCCTTCGCGTTCGACGAAGATGCTGAAACGCAGCGTGCCGCTGCAGAAGGGACTCGCACAGAGGATCGACACACCGTCGGTGACCCCGCCGGTGGCCTCATAAGTCGCCCGGGCCAGCCCCTGTGCATCGGCCTGGACGGTGATCGCGGGCAAGGTGTTCGCGACGAAACGCCCGCCGTCGAAAGTGGTGAAGCTGACGCAGCCTTCGGGAACGGTCTGAACCGCGAGCTCGACGCTCTCGCCCTGTTCGAGCAGGTGACTACGCGGTGCGGCACGCCGCAACGGTGGCACATCGTCGCCGGGCTGCTTTGGTTGCCAGACCCGACCGGGCTCGCTGAGGGCGAGGTAGGACTGGGGGTCGTCCCAGTAGGCCTGCGCGTCGAAGGGCTTCGGCAGCACCAGCGGTGAGGCCCGTTCAGGATGGCGACCGCTGGCCAAAGCCTCTGCGACCGCAGCGGCTTGCGGATGCGAGGCCGGATCGATCGCAGGCATCGCGCCGTAACCGTGCACCCGTTCGACCACATCTTGCGCGGGCGCATCGGCGGGGCTGGCGCTTTCGGGCGATGCCGTGGCCCGACCATCGTCGATCCCCTCACCCGCCGGCTCATCTGCATCTGTAACCGGGGCAGAGGTGGTCACTGGCGAGCCGACGGCACCAAGGCCTGTGTCTGGACCGGGATCGGAGCGATCGGAGGGCGTCGTTGCGGTGGCCCCACCGTCGCCAGCTGGGCTGGCATCTGCCGGATCCTCTGGCCCTGAGAGCACGATGTAGACTGCGCCAAAAGCGAAGCCCACGGCGAGCAGGCCGGCAAGGACCTTGATGGGGGCATTCACAGCGCGTCCCTTCTGCAAGTGTAACTACTCAGGGGCTTCGCCCCTACGGTCCTCACGCAGTGAGGGCCTACCCCTCTGGCTTTGTCGTGGTTCGCCTGAATCTGCAGGCAGATTCAGGCGTGGGCGGATCGGCTGCGCCGAAACGTATCCGCCCACCACCACTCGGCGCCAGACCCCATCAGGTGCGATGAGGTCCCAAAAATGGCTGGCAACAACTCATGCCTCATGGGCCTGAGTGGTTACCTGAAAGCAACCAACCGGCTGCGTTGCGTATGCCTTCGTATGCTGCGCCACCGACGCGTCAAGCACAAACCGGGTTCTCGCCATGTGAAGATCGCATGAACCACGTCGGAACCCGTACCAAAGCACTGTGCTCACCGTGGCTCAAGGCTGCCTGCGCCACAGCCCACCGGACATGGCCCCGCTCGATAGACAGGCCCGACCGCCCGCTCCAAGCCCGCGGGGTAACGTCAAAGCCAACCGGCGCCGAAGGCGTTCGGCTGAGCGTCTTGTTCGATTGTAACTACTCAGGGGCTTCGCCCCTACGGTCCTCACGCAGTGAGGACCCACCCCTCTGGCTTTGTCGTGGTTCGCCTGAATCTGCAGGCAGATCCAGGCGTGGGCGGATCGGCTACGCCGAAACGTATCCGCCCTCCGGCGGCACTTGCCCCTCGGCCTGACGGCCTGCG
>CAZTGE010000311.1:0-1526 GCA_964612995.1 uncultured candidatus Brocadiaceae bacterium
GGCCGAAGCCGATCTGGCACGGGCGCGCGCGGTGGTCTCGACCTCCGAGGCGATGATTGCAGGCCTCAAGCTCGAGATCGCGCTGCTCAAGCGCGACAAGTATGGTCGTAGCGCGGAGCGCAGCGCCAAGTTGCTCGACCAGCTGGAATTGCAGCTCGAGGAGCTGGTCGCAGATGCGGCCCAGGACCGGGTGCAGGCCGAACGGCAGACGACCAGGGTCGGCGCCTTCGAGCGGCGCAAGCCGGTGAAGAAAGCCTTCCCGGAACACCTGCCGCGCGAGCGCGTGGTGGTCCAGGCGCCCAGCACCTGCTCGTGCTGCGGCTCCGATCGCATCGTGAAGATGGGCGAGGACATCACCGAGACGCTCGAGGTCATTCCCCGCCAGTGGAAGGTGATCCAGACGGTCCGGGAGAAGTTCACCTGCCGGGCCTGCGAGAAGATCACCCAGCCCCCGGCACCCTTCCACCCGATCCCGCGGGGATGGGCGGGCCCCAGCCTGCTGGCCATGATCGTCTTCGAAAAATATGGCCAGCATCAGCCGCTCAATCGTCAGGCCGAACGCTACGCGCGCGAGGGCGTGGATCTCAGCCTCTCCACGCTCGCCGATCAGGTCGGCGCGGTGGCCGAGTTGCTGAAGCCGCTGAACAGCCTGATCGAGGCGCATGTCTTCGCCGCGGCCCGGCTGCATGGTGATGACACCACGGTGCCGCTGCTGGCCCGCGGGGGCGCGAAGACGGCGCGGCTCTGGACCTATGTGCGCGATGATCGCCCCTTCGACGGGACCGCGCCGCCCGCGGTCGTGTTCCGCTTCTCCCGCGATCGAGCCGGGGAGCATCCGACGGAACATCTGGCAGGCTGGCAGGGCATCCTCCAGGCCGACGCCTATGCCGGGTACAATCAGCTCTACGACGCCGCGCGACAGCCCGGGCCGGTGGCATCGGCGCTGTGCTGGTCGCACGCACGGCGCAAGTTCTTCGAACTCGCAGACGTGCAGACCAACATCCGCAAGGGCAAGTCGCCCAAGGCGATCTCGCCCATCGCTGTCGAGGCGGTGAAGCGCATCGACGCGCTGTTCGAGATCGAGCGCATGGTCAACGGGCAGTCTCCAGAGGCGCGGCTGGCGATGCGGCAGCGCCAGTCGGCCCCGCTGGTCGCGGACCTCAAGCACTGGCTCCGCGGCGAGCGCGCGCTCCTGTCGAAACATGCCAAAGTGGCCAAGGCCATCGACTATCTGCTGTCATCCAGCCATTGGCACGGCTTCACCAGGTTCCTTGAGGATGGGCGGGTCTGCCTCTCGAACAATGCCGCCGAGCGCTCCCTGCGCGGGGTGGCCCTCGGCCGGAAGTCCTGGCTCTTCGCAGGATCCGAGCGTGGCGGGCAGCGCGCCGCAGCCATCTACACGCTGATCGGCACCGCCAAACTCAACGACATCGACCCGCAGAAGTGGCTCGCAGACGTGATCGCCCGCATCTCCGACATACCGGTCTCACGCCTGCACGAACTGCTACCTTGGAACTGGAAACCGG
>CAZTGE010000312.1:0-1505 GCA_964612995.1 uncultured candidatus Brocadiaceae bacterium
TGTGTCCTCTGTGGTAATTGTAGAAAGAACTTCAGGAAGGTCTGAGCAGTTACTCCAGGGGAATGGAATATTTGTTCGCCGCCGCGAACCGTTGAGGCCCACTCGCTGCGCGAGCCTCAGCGCGGTCGCCTCGCCGGCCGCCAGCCGGGCGGCGAGCAGCAGCGAAAACAGGCCCCCGCGCCACAGGGCGGTACAGATCGGCGCGCCACGGCTCATCGCTCGGCCTCGGCGGGAGCGAGCCGTGGCAGTGCGAAGCGGAAGGTCGTACCGGCCGGGCCGGTGCCGAACCACACCCGCCCGCCGAGCAACTGCTCGCCGAAGAGCTTCATCGCGTAGGTGCCCAGGCCGCGCCCGACCTCCTCCTTGGTGGAGAAGTGGCGCTCGAACACGCGCAGCGCGATATCCGGATCGATCTCGCCGGGATTGTGCACCGCGATGATCACCTCGTCGTCGGTGGCCTCGACCCAGATGCGCACGCGGCCGCCAGGCGGCGTCTCCTCGCAGGCGTTGACCGCCATGTTGAGCAGAACCCGGTGGACCAGGCCGGGATCGCCACTGACCGTCAGCCCCGCAGCCGGCTCATCGACCGCGAGTTCGCGCTGTCGCGCCGCGGAGTGATGTTCCACGGTCTTCTGCAGGTCGGCCACGATGCGTTCCACCGCCAGGGCCTGCATCGCGGGCCGGTGGTCACCGTACTCGGTCGTGAGCAGAACGCGCTGCTGATGGATTTCGCTGGCCATGCGCCTGGCCAGATCGCCCAGCTGGCGGGTCAGGCGCAGCGTCTCGCCATCGTCGGCCGCCTGCAGTTCGATCAGATCGGCGGTGCCGACCATCCCCTGCAACAGGTTGTTGATGTCGTGGAGGAACATGCGCTCGAGCTCGCTGCGCCTGACGTCGACCGTGGTGTCGATCAGACACAAGACGATCAGCCGGGTCTGCGCGATGCGTACCGGCACCGCGCGCACCCCGAGCACCAGATCGCGTTGCCGGCCACCACGCCAGACGGTGGCCACGCAGCGCAGTTCCACCGGGCAGTCGTCGGCGAGACTGACCGCCATGGCCATGGCCGCGCCGCAGGTGCGGCAATACGCTGTGGTGCCGCAGCCATCGGGTCCGTCGCCGGCATGGACGCAGCCGATGGCCTCGCCCGGACGCAGGCCGACCAAGGCCTCGACCTGTTCGATGCCGAGCATCTCGAGCATGTGATGGTTGACCGCCAGTATCTGGCGCGACTCGTTGAGCACCGCGACCACGCCGTTGACCACCTGGAGCACCCCGTCGACGACCGGGCTGCCGGTGATACGGGCCACCACATCGCGGATCGTATCGGAGCCGGCACGTGGATGCGGAGCGAAATCGGCAGGATCCATGACCGCATACTCTACGGCTTGCAGGCCAGAACAACAACGGTGGGCCTCGCTCACTGGCCAGGACGACTCAAAGCCCGCACATGAGGGCCATGCCTCGCCTCCACCTGCGTCACCATGGCCCAAGCACCAAAGAGA